>CAZKID010000169.1:0-10755 GCA_964552405.1 uncultured Thermoanaerobaculia bacterium | reverse complement strand
GAGATCGGCGATGCGTCTTCGATCGATCCGCTGTTTCACATGGCCGCCGACACCGATGCAAGTGTCGCGGCCGAAGCCGTGGAAGCGCTATCGAAACTCGCGCCGAAGACTCCGATCGCGCGTTACGCCGAGCTTACGAAGAGCACGCAGCCCGAAGGCGTCTATGTACGCGCAATCCAATTCCTCTTTCGATGGAACAGCGATGACGCGAGCTCGATCGCGCTCGCGAATCTCGATCCCAGCGCATCGGCATCTGCACGTCGTGCCGCGACTCTCGCTCTGGCGCGGCGCGCATTTCCCTCCGCACGTGCTGCACTCGAGCTGATGGCAACCGATCCTGATCCGGCGACGCGCGCGTATGTTGCCGGCGCGCTGGGCCGCATCGCGGCGCGCGAGTCGCTTCCCATCCTGCTCAACCTTCTGAGCGACACGCATCCATGGGTGCGAACGAATGCGATTGTCGCGATCGGCCGCATCGCGAACAAGGATCACAAAGCGATCGAGCGCGATGAGCTCGCACAGGATGCTACGCGCATCGCGGCGTTGACCGACGACCCCGATCCCGGCGTCCGCGCCTCCGCCATCGACACCCTCGGCTGGTACGCGGCCAGGAATCCGGTCGCCCGCAAACGTCTCGACGAGATCTTCGCGACCGGCTCCCGCTGGGAACGCGAGCTCGCAACGGGCGCCTTGGTCCGCGACGATCCACCGATGCTCGCGACGCTGACGAGCCTCACGCCGTGGCAAAAGGTGCGCGGCCTCGAAGCGCTGCCCGCCGATGCCGATGCGCTGCGCTCATCGTTCGCAAAAGACGACGATCCGATGGTGCGCGCGACGGCGCTCAGCACGATCTCCGACGCGCGCTGTGAGGCGAACCGCAAGCTGATCCGCACGATGCTCGACGATCCAGATGTCATCGTCCGCACGAATGCAATCGATCGCTACATGCACGTCACGAATCCAGAGCCGGAGCTCTTCTCCAACGCCGAGGCACGGTCGCGCGGAGACGCGATGGACGACGCAAGGCTCCAGGCCTATCAGGCACTCGCGGCCGTCGGAAACGAGACCGCCGTGCAGTGGGCTCTGACGGACGACGATCCTGTGCTTCGCCGCAACGCCGCAGATCTGATCGAGAAGCAGTTAAAAAACCCGCGGCCGGAATTCACGCGGCGAAATGTCGAGCGCGTCTATCCGGCAATCGTAGAGTGGTCGCGAGAGATCCACACCGCAACGATCGTGATGGCACGCGGCAAGATCAAGATTCAACTGCTCTCAGGAGAAGCGCCGATCACGACGTGGAACTTCGCACAGCTTGCCAGAGCGCACTACTTCGACAACACCTCATTCATGCGCGTCGTGCCGAACTTCGTCATCCAGGGCGGCGATCCGCGCAACGACATGAACGGCGGTCCCGGCTACGCGATTCGCGACGAGATCAATCTGCAGAAGTACACGCGCGGCGCAGTCGGGATGGCGCTTTCCGGCCCCGACACGGGTGGCTCCCAATTCTTCATCACGCATTCACCACAACCGCATCTCGACGGCGGCTACACGATCTTCGGAAGAGTGACCGACGGAATGAACGCGGTCGTCGATCAGACGGAGCGTGGGGACAAGGTGGAGACCATCCTCATCGATGAGGACCGCCATTGAGCGCTCTCTTCGGACGTTTCTTTCAAATGGTCGGCATGGTGATCCTGCCGATCGGCCTCTACATCGGAGCGGTTCGCGGTGACGTGCCGACCGAAGTGCGCATGCTCTTCATCGGCGGCGGTTTCTTTCTCGCTGGCTGGCTGATGGCGCGGAAGCCGGCGTGAAGTACACGGTCGTCCTCACGGCGGATTACCCTGCGATCGCCCGAGATCTACTCGCCGGCGAGTTCGATGTCATCGAACATCCGGCCGAACAGGCGAGAAGCGAAGACGACATCATCACGCTGCTCGCGGAGGCGGACGCGGCAATCACGTTGCTTTCCGATCCGCTGACGCGCCGAGTGCTCGAGTCGAATCCGAATCTAAGAATGGTTGCGAATTACGCGGTGGGCTACAACAACGTCGACATCGATGCCGCGCGCGACCTGAACATCATGATCACGAACACACCGGGAGTGCTGACCGAAGCGACGGCAGATCTCACGATGGCTCTGATCCTCGCGGTGACGCGCAGGCTCGTCGAGGGGGACGCCGAAGTGCGTCGAACCGGCGCGTGCATCTGGGAACCGCTCCACCTCCTCGGCGCCGGCCTTCAGGGAAAACGCCTCGGCATCATCGGAATGGGACGAATCGGAAACGCCGTCGCTCATCGCGCACGCGCATTCGGAATGGACGTGATCGGTGTCCGCCGTGGCCAATCGATCGATGACGCGCTCGCAACCAGCGACATCCTTTCGATCCACGCGCCGCTTACGCGCGAAACGCATCACATGATCAACGCGGCTGCCCTCGCGAAGATGAAACCCGGTGCGTATCTCGTCAACACCTCGCGCGGCCGGCTCGTCGACGAGGCCGCGCTCTGCGATGCTCTCGCTTCGGAACACTTGCGCGGGGCCGCACTCGATGTGTACGAGCGCGAGCCGGCGGTAAACGCCCGACTGCTCACGATGCGCAACGTCGTGCTCGCCCCCCACATAGGATCGGCAACGGAAGAAGCGCGCACCGCGATGGCGCGCATTGCCGCCACCGACGTCCGCCGTTTCCTGCGCGGAGAGACGCCGCTGCACGTCGTGGTGTAAAACTCTCCCGCCATGAGCCGACTTCAGCGCAGCGACGCTCTTCTCGTAATCATTGATGTGCAGGAAAAACTGATGCCGGTCATCGACCGGCACGAAGAGGTCGCGCGGAACATCGAGCGATTGCTTCGCGGCGTGCATGCCCTCGATGCGATCCCCGTCATCGTCACCGAGCAGTACGTCAAGGGACTCGGCAGCACGATCGCACCACTACAGGACGCGCTGAAGGAGACTTCCGGCTATCAGCCGATCGAGAAGTCGTGTTTTTCCGCGCAGGGCTGCGGTGAGTTTCAGGCCGCGCTTCGTAATCTGAAAAAGCGGCAAGTCATCGTGGCCGGCATCGAGACGCATGTCTGTGTCTACCAGACGGTTTCCGATCTGCTCGCCGCCGGGCTCGACGTCACGATCGTTGTGGATGCGATGTCATCGCGCACACCGGAGAACCGTGACATCGCGATCCGGCGGATGACGGCGGATGGCGCGCATCTCAGTTCGACCGAGATGGTCTTGTTCGAACTGACGACCAATTCCGGTACGGACGAGTTCAAGACGATCATGAAACTCGTCAAGTGATCCTCAACGGTTGAGTGCTCACCTCTTGCATCGTTTGCGAGGGGAGGTTCCCATGGAGCAACTGAAGGGGCGCAGGGTCGCGATTCTTCTCACCGACGGATTCGAAGAGTCCGAGATGACCAGCCCGCGCGAGGCACTCGAGAATGCCGGCGCGAAGTGCGTGCTCATCTCGAACAAGGACGGCAAGGTTCAGGGATTCAAGCATCACGACAAATCGAGCTCGTTCGACGTCGATCTGTCGCTCTCGAAAGCAAACGCCAGCGACTTCGACGCGGTACTCTTGCCGGGCGGCGTGATCAACGCTGATGCGCTTCGCATCGAGCGGAAGGCGCAGCAGTTCGTGCAGGAAATGGATCGCGCCGGCAAGCCGGTGCTCGTGATCTGTCACGGCTCGTGGCTGCT
This sequence comes from uncultured Thermoanaerobaculia bacterium, assembly GCA_964552405.1. GTDB lineage: Bacteria > Acidobacteriota > Thermoanaerobaculia > Gp7-AA8 > Gp7-AA8 > JAJPHC01. Next base: position 7,052 of record CAZKID010000169.1, on the reverse strand, counting down.
CGTTTCCGCAGGACTCGTCAAGGGGCGGACGATCACCTCATGGCCGACTCTGCAGGACGACATTCGCAACGCCGGAGGCAACTGGCAGGATCAAGAGTGCATTCGCGACGGGAACTGGGTGAGCAGCCGGAAACCGGACGACCTGCCCGCATTCAATCGCGAATCGATTGCGCTTCTGAGTGAGATCCGTCCCGACGCGCGCTCGGAGACGAACGCCGGCGACACTGCCGGCATGCGGCCCTGACGGTTGGAAAATCGAATCCTCGTCGTCGATGACGACGACTCGATCAGAACGCTGCTCCAAACGGTCCTTCGGAAGCGGAGCCTCCTCGCCGACACCGCGCGCAACGGCGAGGAGGCACTCGAGCGTTTGCGGCAGCACCGCTATTCGCTCATCCTCCTCGACCTGATGATGCCGAAGATGAGCGGCTATGAAGTGCTGTCGTTTCTCGAGAAGTCTAACGATCCGCAGCATCCACTCGTGCTCGTGCTCACCGCCGGACACGAGCCGCGCGACCTGAATCCCCGCTTGGTGGCCGGGACGCTTCGGAAACCGTTCGACATCGAGTTGCTCATCGACACCATCCGTGCACTTCTCGGATCTCGCTACGGATGAGCCGGAACAGGCTCGATCTGGCATAGCTCTTGACCTATCTACCCGCATGAAAAGTGATCCAAGAGTGTTGATCGTCGAGAGCAACGACGTTCTTCGAGTCATGATGTTCACGATTCTTCGCCATCAACCGCTCAGCGTCGATACCGCGGCAACCGCCCAGGAGGCGCTGGAACGGGTGTCGAAGTGCGATTACGCGTTGATCGTGCTCGATATGGATATGCCGGATGACGAAGCGACCACCTTTCTTGAGGAGTTTCGAGAGAACCGTCCTGAGGCGACCTCGTTCATCCTCGCCGTTCGCGATCCGAACGGGTCGTCGCGAGCCGACTCCTCGCATGTTGCAGCAGTGCTGAACAAACCGTTGGAGATCGACACGATGACGGAGGTCGTGCGTGAGTGTGCGCCTCTGGTCGAGCCGCCGGAGGAGCCACTTCCCTGCCCACCTTCTGAAAGCGACATCCGCGCGAAGATGGATCGCAGCGGGACTTACTACTCGAACTAGAATCCGCGCGTGCCGGCGCAGCGCAAAGGAATCCTCTGGATCGTCGCAACCGCGCTCCTGTGGTCGACCGGCGGCATCGGAATCAAAGGAATCGGGGACTCGCCGCTCAAGGTGGCGTTCTACCGATCCTTCTTTGCCGCGATCGCGCTGTTTCTGCTTCTGGGCCGCGATGTATGGGGCAGGCGTCGCTGGAAGTCGACGCCTGCATTCATCGCAGCAATCGTTTGCTACAGCGCATGCCTCACCTCCTTCGTCATGGCGACGAAATGGACGACGGCCGCGAATGCGATCTTCCTGCAGTACGCGGGCGTCATCTGGGTTCTGTTGTTGTCGCCGATCGTGCTGCGTGAACCCATGCGCGCGCGCGACGTCATCGCAATCGCCGCCGCTCTCTCCGGCATGGTGTTGTTTTTCATCGGGCACTTCGAGGCGCAAGGTGCGGCCGGCAACGCGATGGCACTCGTCTCGAGCGTCTTCTTCGCCGGACTCATTCTCTCGTTGCGCCGCGAGCATGACGCAGCGCAATCCGCAGTCACATGGGGCAACCTCGTGCTTGCGCTCGCGCTGTTCCCTTTCGTACGAAATGATCTCGGGCTCACCATGAAGTCCTTCGCCGTCCTCACCTACCTCGGCGTAATTCAGGTTGGCCTCGCCTACGTGCTCTTCATCCGCGGCCTGAAGCATGTCACTGCGACACAGGCCTCGCTTACGGGAATGCTGGAGCCGGTGGCGAATCCGCTCTGGGTCTTTCTGCTGCTCGGAGAGCGGCCGTCGTTATACGCAATCGCCGGCGGCGCGATCGTGCTCGCGGCGATCGCATGGCACACGCTCCTGGGCGAACCTGTTTCGGAGATGCCGGCGCCCGACTGAACGAATCACGTTGACGCCGCGCCTGCTTCTTGCAGAATGGATGTGACGTGTCGGATTTTCAGATCATCGAACCATCCACGGGGAGTGTTCTGACGACGGTGCCGCGGCGCGCGCCGGAGGACGTCGATCGCGCGATCCGAGCAGCGGCGCGTGCGTTCCGCGGGGAATGGCGGCGCATCAATACACGCGATCGTGCGCGTTTGATGCTGCGGCTCTCTCAGTTGATTCGCGATCATGCCGAGGAGTTAGCGGAGCTCGAATCACGCAACGTAGGGAAGCCGATCCGCGACTCGCGCGATGAAGTAGGCCTGGCCGCCAACTGCTTCGAGTACTACGCAGGGACGACGAACAAGGTCGGAGGGCAGACGATCCCGGGAGCTGCACCCGGCGTGCTGATGTCGTTCCGAGAGCCGGTCGGCGTCTGCGGAATCATCGTGCCGTGGAACTTCCCCATCGCGATTGCATCGTGGAAGACCGCGCCGGCATTGGCGATGGGCAACACCGTCGTGTTGAAGCCTGCGGAGCAGACGCCGCTCACCGCGACGAGGCTGGCTGAGCTCGCGCGCGAGGCTGGTATGCCGGAAGGTGTCTTCACCGTCATCACCGGCGCGGGATCGGTCGTTGGCGAAGCACTGATCAAGCATCCTCTCGTTCGCAAGATCGCATTCACAGGGTCGACCGAAGTCGGAGTGAATGTGATGCGGCTCGCCGCAGACGACATCAAGCGCGTCACGCTGGAGCTCGGGGGCAAGTCCGCGAACGTGATCTTCGATGATTGCGACTTCGGTCGCGCCGTGGCGTCCGCGGTGTCATCGTCACTCGGCAACGCGGGACAGGATTGCTGTGCGCGCAGCCGCATCTTCGTGCAGCAATCGCTATTCGATCGATTCACTCAGGCGCTCGTCGATGCGTTCGCGAAGGTGAAGGTCGGCGATCCGCTCTCTGATGGAACGGAAATGGGACCGCTCGTCACAGTTGCGCATCGGGATCGCGTGATGCGATACGTCGAACAAGGACGCCAGCAAGGCGCCACGCTTGCCTGCGGTGGTGAAACGCGAGGACATGCGTATCTGGCACCTGCCGTTTTTCTCGATGTAAAGCCGGAGATGGCAATCATGCGCGAGGAAATCTTCGGCCCCGTCGTGACTGCGATGCCCTTCCGCGATGAAGACGATGCGATCGCACTCGCGAACGACTCGCCGTACGGTTTGTCGGGTTCGATCTGGACGCGCGACGCAGGGCGCGCAATGCGCGTGGCGCGCGCGATCGAAACGGGCAACATCTCGATCAACTCGGGATCGAGTGTGCATCTCGAGGGACCATTCGGCGGAGTGAAGCAAAGCGGCATCGGACGTGAGCTCGGACTACAGGCGCTCGACTCGTACACGGAATGGAAGAGCGTCTATCTGGATGTGACGTGATGCAGGGACGAATCAGCCTCGATGAACTGAAGCGACTCGTGAGCGCGGGCGACATAGAGACGGTGATTGCGGTCTTTCCCGACATGTACGGCCGGCTCGTTGGAAAGCGCTTCGTCGCGCAGTACTTTCTCGACGATGTCGCGGAGCACGGCATGCACGCGTGCGACTACCTCCTCGCGTGCGACATGGAGATGGATCCAGTTCCCGGCTACGCGTTCACGAGCTGGGCGAAGGGCTACGGCGACTTCAATCCGATTCCGGATTTCGAGACGATGCGCATCGCCTCGTGGCAGACGAAGAGTGCGCTCGTCCTCTGCGACATCGCTGCGCCCCTCGCCCCTCGAACGATGCTTCGCAGACAGATCGAGCGGGCGGAAAAGTTCGGCTTCCTGCCGATGGCTGCGTCCGAACTCGAGCTCTATGTCTTCAAGGATTCATTCGATTCCGCTGCGGAGAAGGGTTACATCCGCCTCGAGCCGATCGGCCGCGTAATCGAGGACTACCATGTGCTGCAGGGAACGAAAGAAGAGTTCCTGATCGGCGCAATTCGCTCGCACCTCGAGCGGTCAGGAGTTCCCGTCGAATCGTCGAAGGGTGAATGGGGACCGGGACAACAGGAGATCGGACTTCGTTACGCCGAAGCGCTGGAGATGGCCGATCGTCATGCAATCTACAAACATGCGGCGAAGGAGATCGCCTGGGCGTCGGGCCACGCGATCACGTTCATGGCGAAATGGAACGAGCGCCACGCGGGCTCGAGTTGCCACATCCACATGTCGCTTTGGGATGTGAAAGGAAAGCGGGCGCTGTTCGAAGGCGAGTCCGAGACGTTCCGCCATTTCCTCGGCGGATGGATGGCGCACATCCGCGAGCTCTTCGCGTTCTATGCTCCATATCCTGCGTCGTACAAGAGATACGTCGCGGGATCGTTCGCGCCTACCGGCATCGCGTGGTCGCACGACAACCGCACTGCGGGATTCCGCATCGTGGGGCATGGTCCGTCGTTGCGGATCGAATGCCGCGCACCAGGCGCGGATGCGAATCCGTATCTTGCATTCGCGGCCACGCTCGCCGCGGGACTGGACGGAATCGAAAACAAGATCGAGCCGCCGCCGAAGTTCGAAGGCGACGTCTATGCCGCGCGCGATCTGCCGCAGGTCCCGCACACATTGAACGAATCGATCGCCGCGCTCGACGGTAGCGCGTTTGCACGCTCTGCGTTCGGCGATGATGTCGTCGAGCACTACCTCCATTTCTTCAGAACTGAACAGCGAAAGTTCGACGCCGTCGTAACCGATTGGGAACGGCGCCGGTACTTCGAGATGGGATGAACGAATGCGACTCGCGAACAAAGTGGCGCTCATCACCGGCGGCGGATCCGGAATCGGCAAAGCCTCGTGCCTTCGTTTCGCGGAGGAAGGCGCGAAGGTCGTCGTCGTCGACATGAAAGGTGCTCAGGGCACCGTCTATGAAATCCGCAAGGCGGGCGGCGAAGCCACGGCATTCGCCGCAGACATCTCGACTGCCGGTGAGTGCGAGGCGATGGTCGCGTTTGCGGAGACCACGTACGGAAAGCTCGACATCGCATTCAACAACGCCGGCATCTTTCATCCCAAAGACGACTCCGTGACGAACACCGACGAAGACATCTGGGATCTCGTCATCAACGTCAATCTCAAAGGTGTGTTTCTGGGCTGCAAGTACGAGATTCCGGCAATGCTGCGCAATGGCGGTGGATCGATCATCAATACAGCATCCTTCGTTGCGGTGATGGGTGCGGCCGCGCCACAGATCGCGTACACGGCATCGAAAGGCGGGGTGTTGTCGATGACGAGGGAGATTGCCGTCGAGTTCGCGCGGAAGAACATTCGCGTCAACGCGCTTTGTCCGGGGCCGGTCGAGACTCCCCTGCTGCAGGAACTGCTCTCGGATCCCGCACGGCGTCAGCGACGGCTCGTGCACATTCCACCCGGCCGTTTCGCACGTGCCGAAGAGATGGCGAATGCAGCGCTGTTCCTGGCAAGCGATGAATCGTCCTACGTGAACGGCTCGACCTTTCTGGTCGACGGCGGCATCACTTCGGCCTACATCACGCCGGAATGAGAAGGCGCATTACGCACTGAAGAGCGGCAGCTTCTCAGCAAGAAGACGGGCGACGCCGCACTGAAGAACCGCCACGAGCGGTGGCGCGTCCTAACGAAGTGCGTTCGATTATCCGTGTTGCCCTTGCCGTCGCAGCGATCCTCCTACTCGCCGCGGCGGCAATCCGGCAGCCGGCCCTCTTTTCGATCTCCTATCCTGAGGCCGCACCTCATGCTGATCCTCGCGCGCTCGAACGGCACATCCGGTTTCTGACGACGAACCAACGGCGAGGGGCCGCTGAGTACATCGCGAACGAGTTTCGCGCGGCAGGCGCCGAGGTTTCGCGCCAGAAGTTCGTCGCGCGGGGAAAGCCATCTGTCAACGTCGTCGCCACGTTTGGACACCACGAACACGAACCCGTGCTCGTCATTGGTGCGCACTACGATGCCTTCAACGACTTACCCGCGGCAGATGACAACGCTAGCGGCGTCGCAGGTTTGCTGGAAATCGCGCGCCTGCTTGGTTCACGTGAGCTGACGCGGCCCGTGGTGCTCGTCGCCTACGACAACGAGGAACCACCGTACTTCGCTTCGGAGCAGATGGGCAGCTTCGTTCATGCTGCGAGTCTCGAGAATCGACCCGTCCTCGGCATGGTCTCGCTCGAGATGATCGGAATGTACACGCACGATCAGGACTGGAATTCGTGGGTTCTCTCGCTGCTCTATCCAAATCGCGGCGACTTCATCGCAGTCACAGGCGGCTGGAACGATCGCGCCCTCACGCTCACGCTGAAACGCGCAATTTGCGGCACCGGCGGAATCAAAGCTCTCAGCTTCACTGGACCGCACGACATGCTCGACGCGTCGGACCAGAGAAACTACTGGGCACGCGGCTGGCCCGCGATCATGATCACGGACACCGCCTATCTCAGAAATAAGAACTACCACACCCGGCGCGATACGGCGGAAACGCTCGACTACGCCAGGATGGCCGCGGTCGCGGATGGCGTCTTCAACGGCATCGTTCACCTCGCTGCGAAATGACCCAGGGCCGCGCCGCGTTCCGGCTGGGGCACATGATCAGCTTCAACAAAATCTGTAAGCAGTATGGCAAGCAGCTCATCTTCGTCGACGCCTCGTTCCAGTTGAACCCGGGCGAAAAGGCCGGGCTCGTCGGACCGAACGGCGCAGGAAAAACCACGTTGTTTCGGATGATCGTCGGCGAGGAGTCACCGGACGACGGCGACGTTTCCGTTCCGAAGAAGATCACGATCGGCTACTTCCGTCAGGACATCGAAGAGATGTCAGGCCGCTCAGTCCTCGATGAGTCGATCGCTGGCAGCGGCCGGCTGGGCGATCTTCATCACGAGCTCGAGCATCTGCAAAATGCGATGAGCGATCCCGACCGCGCGGACGAGATGGAAAAGATCCTCGATCGCTTCGGCCATGTGCAAGAGGAGTACTCCCACCTCGGCGGCTACGAGCTCGAGGCTCGTGCGCGCGAAGTGCTGCATGGCCTTGGATTCGAAGACGATCGGATCGATGGCGACGTAGGCCTCCTC
>CAZKID010000168.1:0-10798 GCA_964552405.1 uncultured Thermoanaerobaculia bacterium | reverse complement strand
GCTGGCCTTGTGGGTGCTCAGGCGCGACTGGTTCGCCGCGGGGGTTGCACTTTCGATCGCTGTTTTGCTGGTTATGGTGTTGCTGTTCTATACGGTTTGGTTTTATCGAGCGGTGCGTGTCATGTTGATGATGCAGCCACTCGTTGCGATGCTGTTTGGAAGCGTCTGGCAGTTGATCTATGAACGGTTTCGTTGGGGTGCGCTGGCATTCGCGCTCTTGATTGCCATTCCTCTCTTTCGACACCATTCCGACTACATTACTGCTGCGTATGTTCCGCAGGAACGCCTTGATGCGCTCGATCAGCGTGCGGAACAATTCATGGAGTCTCTGTCGCTCGACAAACAGAAAGTCGTTGCAACATCGCCCTATCTGATCTTTCGTTACCTGGTAGACCAGTTTCCGGTTACGTATTCATTCGTCCCAGCGAACATGCGGACAATGAAATTGCTCGAACAACGCCACCCTGTGGGAGCCGTTCTCCTCTTTGAAAATGCTGGCGTTCCGGAAGTTACGCCGGATGAGCTGATCAGGGATGGATTTGTCCTCGACCGCACTGTCGATTTTTCCGGCGCAAAGATCAGGGTCATGAAGTCGCGAAGCAGGTGACGCCGGCAGCAATGAGACGCCGCCGGCGTTTTTCGATGTCTACTTCTTTTCGAGTTGCTCGATCCTCTTTTGAAGCTCCTCGATCGTGTTCTGCTGATCCTTCACGACCTTCGTGAGCAGACCGACGATCTCGAGCGGGTTGAGCGTCTTCTTGTCGATGGATGCAACCAGATCGGGAACGTCCTCGGCGATGAATCCGACCTGAGTGTGATCCGGCTCGACCTTGTATTGGAATTTTACAGGCTTGAGCTCGCGGAAAGCTTTGGCCGCTTCGTCGCTGCTCAAATCTTCGATGTTCTGCTTCACTGCACGTGATGAAACGCTCTGCCACGTGCCCGCCGCCGTCAGGATGGCGCCGCTGCTGTGTTGCATCGGATTGCTCGGGTTGGTTACATCGAGACCGATGAAGCCAGCGTTCGTGATAATCATGTGTTGAACGTTCGCCGTCGCAAATCGGATTGAAGGATTCGGCGCCACGGCTGAGGCATCCGGCCGCACATTGAAGAATGCGGAGCCCCGTCCAAATGACGCGCCACTGTACCCAAAGTTGAGCGACGGGCCGGCCGTCGGGTCAATACCAATTGCTTCAAAAATGTCGGAAGTCGCTGAAGAACCCCGCAGGTCCAGTTGGGCAGCAGGACTCGCAGTACCGATCCCAACAGCGCCGGTCGCAGAGATGTCGATCGAGCTCGTCGGCGCGCCGGGGCGAATTCGGAATGGCAGTCGAGAACCACCCGTGAGATCACGAACGAACCAGTTTGCTTCGTTGGCACCGATGTCCCACGTTTGTGCAGTGAACCCGCCGCCACTCGTCTGCTCCTGGCGAATGGCCGGCGTATCCGTTGCGGTGATGTGAAGATGCAGTCCCGGCGAGTTGTTGCCTAGACCGACTTTGCCGCTGCTGGCGACGAACATCGAGTTCGTTGGCGATGCGGCCGTGATCGTGAACGGCACTTTGCTGTTGGTAATGTCTTCGACGGAGAACTTGTTGGCGCCACCACTGGCCGAATCGTTTGCAGTGAGCTGCCAATCGACGTTCGGGAATCCCGCCGATGTCGAGGTGTCGTCAAACTTGATCCGAGTGTTGTTCTCTTTCAAACGAATCGTGTCGAATCCGAACGACTCGTTGTTCACGCAATCCAGTCCGACGCAGAGGCTTCCCTGAATGATCTGATCGTCCGCCGTCACGACATCGTTGGGCGCGGTATGCAGAGCATCCGATCCGGTTCGAAGCGTGGAGGCTGAACCGGTCCGTCTCTTGTTCGTCGGCTCGTCGTTGGCCGGGACTACGAACGTGCCGTTCGCTACCGTAAGGACGCCCGAATCGCTCGAGAGCTTGTTGAGGCCATTGGCGCGCATGATGCGCTTGATGGCCGCTTCGTCGTTGTGTCCGCGTGCGTCGGCGAGCGATCTCTTCACATCGTTCGAGATCCGCGGTACATAACGGAGTTCGTACGAGTACGTGCCGTCGATCGCATCTTCCACTGCAAGATCCTTGAGCGTGACCTGGGGAGCCTGTCCGCCCGCAAAGTCTTTGCTGTAGGTCGTGCCAGTCGGCGTCTGGATCACCAGTTGGATGTGATCGAATTCCGGTGCGGTATTCCATTGCACCGAACTGCCGTTGACCGAGGGTTGATTCGGGTTTGCTGCGAACAGGTTGAGGGAAACCATCAACACAATCAGCAATGGGGCGGATCGCTGAAGTCTGGACATGACGCGTCTCCTTTATTCGAAAGAACGATAGTCTAGCCCCTTGTCACTCGATCATGTTCACTTTTATTCGACGGATGTACCGAAGATTATTTCCGAGGATCCTCGATCCGATCCTGGATGCGCCTCAGAATGTCTCGGCTCTCGATGAAGAGGTGGAGAGCGGTTATCAATTGTTGATCGATCGCGGCGATCCATTTCGTGAGGCGCGCTATCGAGAGGGAATCCGCTGGCGAGGCGTAGTCTCGCACTTTCAGCGGCCTCCAGCCCGTCTCCTCGATCTGGGTGCCGGAGACGGTGCTGTCGAGCTCGCTCTGAATCACGGCGGCTACGTGACCACGAGTGTCGATCGCGAGTGGAACGCGGTGGCAGCGAAGCTTGGTGTCAGGCGAGTCATTGCAGATGCCACGGCGCTCCCGTTTCGCGACGGAACCTTCGATGCGGAGATCTGTCTGGAGACGATCGAGCATTTTGCCGATGCGCGCGCAGCTTGCGCCGAGGGCTCACGCGTTCTTCGAACCGGCGGACGAGTCGTATTGATCACCCCTGCGCGTCCCGCGTGGATCTTCCGTCGCGATCCTCACTTCGGCATCCGATTTTTCCTGATGCTGCCATCCTCGGTGCAGCGCCGAGTCGCTGCCCGGCGAGGGTTCGATCAGCGCTATCACTTCGTCGATCGCATTTATACGAGCGCGGTGTCCATCGTGAAACTGTTTCCACGATGCCGCATCGAGCACATCATGCGCCGCTCGCGATTGCCGCGGCGCTGGTTCTGGGAAGCGCTCGTCCTGCGAAAAGACTGACTACTCCCACTCGATCGTGCTCGGCGGCTTGCTCGAGATATCGTAGACGACGCGGTTCACTCCGCGAACTTCATTCACCACGCGGCGCGCGATCCGGTCCATCAGATCGTGCGGCATGCGATACCAATCCGCCGTCATGAAGTCGGTCGTCGACACCGCGCGCACCGCGAGTACGTTTTCGTAGGTCCGTTCATCACCCATGACACCCACGCTACGTACGGGCAGAAGCACCGCGAACGCCTGACCGATGTCGCGATAGAGACCTGCACGACGGATCTCGTCGATCACGATCTCGTCCGCGTTCTGAAGGATCTCCACGCGTGATGCGTTCACTTCTCCGAGGATCCGTACCGCCAGACCGGGCCCGGGGAAGGGATGACGCCACACGAACTCCTCTTCGAGTCCGAGCTCGATGCCGAGCATTCGCACTTCGTCTTTGAAGAGCTCGCGTACCGGCTCGATGAGTCCGAGCCCCATTTTCTCCGGCAGTCCGCCAACGTTGTGATGCGTCTTGATGACCGCCGATGGACCTTTGATCGAAACCGATTCGATCACATCGGGATAAAGCGTTCCCTGTACGAGCAGCTCGACACCCGGCAGCTTGTGGGCTTCTTCCTCGAAAACGGCAATGAACTCATTGCCGATGCGCTTGCGCTTCATCTCAGGGTCTTCGATGCCGGCGAGTCTGTCGTAAAAGCGCTGGCGTCCATCGATCGCAATGAAATGGAGGCCGAGCCGATCGGAGAGACGCGAGGCAACCATCGTCGATTCGTTCTTGCGTAGAACTCCGTTGTCGACGAACACCGCGGTCAGTTGGTCACCAATCGCTTCTGCAACGAGCAGTGCGGCGACCGTCGAGTCCACACCACCGCTGACGGCAGCGATCGCTTTCCGCTTGCCGACCTGCTGACGAATCTCTTCCACCTTGCGGCGCCGGAAATCACCGATATCCCACGAAGGCCGGCAGCCGGCGATGTCGAAGAGGAAGTTTTTGAGGATCTGTCCACCCGCTTCGCTGTGTGTTACCTCGGGATGAAACTGAATCCCATAGCACTGCCGCTCCGCACTCTCGAAGCCGGCGATCGGCGCGTTGTTCGATGAGGCGATTACGCGAAAGCCCGATGGGGCCTGCAGGATGCGATCGCCGTGACTCGCCCACACGCGCTGATGTTTTGGCGTGTTGGTGAAGAGGCGCGATTCCGCCGTCACATCGATTTCCGCCCGGCCGTATTCGCGCTCCGACGCTGCTTCGACTTTTCCGTCGAGCAGGTACGACGTGAGCTGCATGCCGTAGCAGATGCCGAGGATTGGTACGCCGAGCGCGAAGATGTCGCGAGAACAGATCGGAGCGGCTTCGCCGTACACCGACTGCGGGCCACCGGAGAGGATGATCGCTGTGGGCGCCATCTCTCGAATCTTCGCGACGGGATAGTCGAACGGATGAACGACGGAGAAGACGCGATTCTCGCGAACACGGCGTGCGATGAGCTGCGTGTACTGCGAGCCGAAATCGAGAACGAGTACGGTCTGGTCGGGAGTCACGCCGCGGATTGTATGAGAAAAAGGGACGGCCGCCGGGGCTCGCAATCCGGCGGCCGTCGAGGAGAGAAAGTGGCGGTCTACTGAACCACCACGGCGTCACGCGACGCAGGCTGGAAGCCGGTCGCAACGACACACCCGAGGACGTAGGAGCCGGTCGGCGTCTTGCCGTCCGAAGCCTTGTGAACCGACAGGTCGGAGAGGCTCAGCCAATCCTTTCCATCGGCGCAGAAGCTGCCGTGGCCTTCGATCTTGCCGGCCGGATAGAAGCCCTTGTTGGTCATCGTGCCCTTGATGTTGAGGCCGTAGATCGAGCTGCTCCAGTCGATCGCGCGGACGGCCTTCGGATCGCTGAAGAGGATGTAGTTTCCTGCGTCGGTCGACTTCGTGGCGACACCGGCAGGTGCAGACGAAGCGCCGGCTGACGTGTCCTTGGTGGACGAATGCATCGGCATCGTGGCGCAGGCGGCGGTGAGGAGGAGGGAGAGAGCGATTGTGAGTTTTTTCATTGCGAACATTTCTCCTTTACACAAATGACTACTTTGTGGATTCGAGTTAATTCGCGCGCCGGCATCACGTTTGGCCTCGGGTCGCAGCTCCCCAGGTGAAGGAGGTGACGCCGGCGCGCTTTTAAAACCGTTGTTCGTTACGTCCTTCGACGCAGTGATTCGAAAATGGTTGGGTAAGGTTGCAGGAATCGTGAGGCTGTTTTCGGAACGTTCACGTTGTGAACATTTGCCCGCATCCCCGGAACGCCGATGTTCGTGTTAACGCTGCGCTGCACCAACCAGGGTTGTCTCATGCAGGAGGGAGTATCGGCCCCAGCGCGCGCGGAGTCTTTGCAGAGTTGTGGAGAATTGATGGGGGATGTGTTGCAGGAGGGTTTGTGGGCGCCTCACCGTGCGAACAGGCGAGGCGCCCGCGAGGCAGGTTCAAAGCAGATTGCGCAGTTCTTTCCCCGGTTTGAAGCGGATGGTGTTCCCGGGCGGGATCTTCACTTCGACTCCGGTCTTCGGGTTGCGTCCAATGCCCTTCTTGCGTTGTTTCACCTGAAAGACGCCGAAGCCACGGAGCTCGATTCGTTGTCCGCGTGCAAGCGCGTTGCGCAGTCCTTCGATGACTGTATCGACGGCCTGTGCGGCTTTGACGCGCGAAATGTCCGACATCTCCGCGACCTTGTTCACGATGTCCGCCTTGATCATGGTACCTCCGGACGAACGATTATAACTCCTTCACAGGTAACGACATGGGGACTCGGCCCGAACCGAGCAATGTCACGCCGGCCGCCGATCGGTAGAAGAATCGCTGCAGAACCAGAAGCGGATAGAGCGTCCAGCGATTGAGGAGGATCGCGCACCATCGAGGAAAAACGGTCTTCCAGGGCACCTCTCGAATGCCGCTGCTCGCCGTCTGCTCATCGTTGCTCTGGGAGCGAATCGAATGGCTCGTACTGCGCCGGACGAGATAGTTGCCGATGTGAAACAGCAGGTTTGCGACCGGTACGGCGACCGACCACACGGTGACTCGTTCCAGGTTGGCCGCGCGCAGCAAAGCATCGAGATCGGTGCGCTCGTAGCGGCGCAGATGACCGGAGATCTCATCTTCAAAACCCCATCGATCGCGACGTCCCGGGACGCCGATGATGACCTGACCACCCGGTCGAACCAGAGCTGCGACGGAGCTGACGAATGACGCGTCATCTTCGACGTGCTCCGCGACCATCATGCTCACCGCAACGTCGACCTTCTCGGCCGTGATGTCCCGAACGTCTGCGCAAATGAGCCGGTATCGATGATTGGCAATCTGCTTTTCAAGCGTCACCTGCGCTATGGCGACTGCATCAGCGGACGAATCGACGCCGAGACCGGTGAGGCCTTGGCGACACAGCTCGGCGGAAAGGCTGCCCGTCCCACATCCGACATCAGCGAATGTCAGCGCGTTGCGATCGAGCATGTCGAGGATGGCGGATGTCTGGCAGAACGTGCCTGGAGGATCAAGACGGATCACGTGCTTACTATAATTTGGACATGCTCCCGCGTGTCTTCTCTGACGATCCGAACTGCCTGGCGAAAACATTGGAAGCCCTTCGAACAATGGGGTGCGCCGTGGTTGAAGGTGCGATCGATGCGGAAACGTTGCAGACCGCGCGCAAGGGACTCTACGAAGGCCTCGAGTCGGTACGTGCGTCGGTTGGTGTGGAGACAATGACGCGTGCGGGAGAGCTAGGCGTGGTCCGAGCGCCGATGCTTTCGAATCCTGTCTTCTTCTCGCTGCTCGATCATCCCCGGATCATCGAAATCGTCAACGCGGCACTCTCGCCGTCTGCCATTCTTCACCTGCAAAACGGTTTCGTGCTTCCCCCCGCGCAAGCCGGTCACGAACGGCAGTTCCAGCGCAACTTTCATATGGACTTCAAGCGCGTCCTGAACGGATTCGTCTGCTCCATCAATGCGCTCATCGCGATCGACGACTTCACGGAAGAAAATGGAGCAACCATCGTTGTGCCAGGCTCGCATCAAAACGCGACCGTGCCCGATACCTCGAATGCAATCGAAGCAACCTGTGCAGCCGGTTCGGTGCTTGTATTCGATTCGACTCTCTGGCACGCGGCTGGAGACAATCGGTCGGAACATGATCGATGCGCGGTGAATCAGCAGTACACGCACTCGTACTTCAAGCCGCAACTCGATTACGTTCGTTGCCTGGGAAACGAACTCGTACTTTCACAGCGCCCGCGCGTTCAGCAGTTACTCGGTTGGTATACGCGCGTGCCCGCGAGTCTCGAAGAATACTATCAAGAGGAACGCGTTTATCGCGCGGGTCAGGGCTAGCGCGTGGAACGACATCGGATCGATCACTGGCTCAAGCTCGTCTGTCTTTTCAAGCACCGCGGCGATGCGGCCGAGGCGTGCCGCGGCGGGAAAGTGAAGATCAATGGCCAGCGCGTGAAGCCGGCCGCGGCTCTGAAGGAAGGCGACGTGGTCGAGTTTCTTGCCGACACGCATTTCCGCCGCGTCGTGGTCGTGGTTCTTCCCGAAGTGCAGGCGTCGAAGGAAGCCGCACGCACCATGTACATCGACGAGACTCCGAAGCAGGAAGTCGAAAAAAAGGAGATGGTCGTTTTTCGTGACCGCGGCGCGGGACGTCCGACGAAGAAAGAGCGGCGCGACATCGAGAAGCTGAAGCGCTAACGCTTCGAGATCCGCGCGATCTCCTCTTTCCATCCGACGATCACGTGCATGGGCGACGTGCTCGGCGTGATCTGCTGAATATCGACGAGAATGCGCCCGTCGCGTGCAACGTCGAACGCCTCGATTCCAGCCGTCGACGTGAAGAACTTCTGCGGTGGATTAGTGTCGATCGAGTTTCCAGCGATCTTCACTTTCGCGGCCCAGAGCTCTTTCTGATGTTTGAAGTAGATCTCTCCACCGTCCGGGCTCCACGCGGGACGAAGTCCGCCACTGTTCGAAACGGCGACGGCTGCGCTGTGGTGATCGAGTGGGGCCACATACACCTCGGTGCGATCCGTATCGCGCGAGGCATAGGCGATCCAGCGGCCGTCGGGCGACACACGTGCGTCGCCTTCGTCGGCAGGTGTGCGCAACCAGACTTCGGAACTGCTGTTGGAATTGGCGAAGAGAATATCGCCGAGCGTTTGCTTTCCATCATCGCCATAGAGGATCCGGCCATCCTTCAGCCAGTCCGTCGGAGACTGAAGGTCGCCAGGTGTGGTTGCAGCTTTCGGTGTTCCGCCGCCCACCGGCAGCGTGAAGACGTAAGGAGCAGCGCTCGGATCCGAGCTGAACGCGATCGCTGTTCCATCCGGCGACCAGATGGGATCGTCATAGTCGTGATCGCCGTACGTCAGTCGAGTCATCGTCTGCCGGTGCAGATCGGCGCTCCAGATATCCCCCATGAACGTTCGTCCATCATCGACGGCGAGCACGGCGTAGCGACCATCCGGCGAAACGCGCACGCGATTGCGATAGCGGCCGGGTGGCAGTGCTTCGCCGAGGTCTGCCCCATGGCGATCGATCCAATGCAGAGAGCGGATGAATGTGCCTGGGGTGTAAGCGATCGTGTCGCCTTCGGCAGCGTGGAGAGAGTGCCCGAGCGGCTTGTAGAACCAGATATTTTCCGCGAGCGGAACCGCCGCACCATCAAGGACGAGCGAGCGTTCATTGAAGTGCTGTCCGAAGAGCGTCCCATCGCGGACGTAGGTCACGTAGGGCGCGTCGTACTGTGCCAGACCGCCTTCATCGAGAACTTTTTTCGGCGCGCTTCCATCGACGCTGCCGATCCATAGACCGGTTCTGTTCGTGTTTTCGACCGTGTTGAAAAAGAAATGATTCGTGCCCCCGATCCGCGACGGGCCGATGACTTCGTATGAGCCACTCGGAATTCCGAAGAGCTTTCTCGGCTGGCCACCGTTTCCGGACACGGCGTTCAGCGCTCCGGCATAGAACTGGCTGAAGACGATCGTCCCATCTGCGAGCCAAGTTGCAGAAAGAATGTCCGGACGAACGTCGCAGATGTCCTGCATGCGGCCATCGTCGATCGAGATCGTCTTCAGTTTTCCTTTGGCGCCGAAGCCGATGTGTTTTCCGTCATAGGACCAGAATGGTGCGGTCGCCTGCTCGGTTCCATCCAGCGGTTTGGAAACGCCGGTCGCGAGATTGAGAATCCATATGCGCCGGTCCGTCTCGCGAGCGAGGAACGCCACGGATTTTCCATCAGGTGCGACCGCAAGGTTCGTGAACCCGACGTTGGATTCGAAGCGCGTGTTGGCTGGAGGTGAGACCTCGAAGCGAACCGTTTTCGACGAGCTCGAGGGGCGTCGAAATGCGAGCAGCGCGACGGCGCCGAGCGCGACGGCAATGACCCACGGCAGGGCGGCGGTCCAGGTCCGCCTCGAATTCGAAGGTAAGGTCTCGGTGCCTTCGGCGATCCAGCGCAACTCCGCAGCGACGTCGGCGGCGGACTGCCAGCGATCGTCCGCGTCCTTTGCCAGGCACCGGGTCACGAGGCGGCTCAATGCGGCCGGTGTGATCGGCTGCGTCTCGCTGATCGGCGCCGGCTGCACACTCATGATTTTCGTGATGAGGCTCGCCTGACTCTCGGCGTGAAACGCGCGGTGTCCGGTCAGCATCTCGTAGAGGACCGCGCCAAGCGCGAAGAGGTCGGTGCGTGCGTCTGCAGTTTTTCCTTCGAGCTGCTCCGGCGCCATGTAGGGCAGCGTGCCGAGCACCATGCCGTCGGTCGTGATTGGTTTGTTCGCGACCGCGGTTGGTGCATCGTGACCGACGAGCGGTGTCTCGTCGATCGCACGGCGCGCAAGGCCGAAGTCGAGCAGCTTCGGGCCGCTCTTCGTCAGCATGATGTTGCCAGGCTTCAGGTCGCGATGAATGATGCCCGTGCGATGCGCTTTGGCAAGTGCGTCGGCGATGGCGGCGCCGATCTGAATCACATCGGTGACGGGCAGCGCGCCGCGCGCGATCCGATCGGCCAGCGACTCACCCTCGATCAGCTCCATCACGAGGTACTCCGTGTCGCGGGCGCTTCCGACGTCGAAGAGGGCACAGATGTTCGGATGGTTGAGAGCAGCGACCGCGCGCGCCTCCCGCTCGAAACGGTCGCGCGCTTGCGTCGTGTTCACCGCCTTTTGCGGAAGCACCTTGATCGCGACCGTGCGATCGAGCCGTGTGTCGCGCGCGCGATAGACCTCGCCCATGCCGCCGGCGCCGAGCATCGCCGTGATCTCGTACGGACCGAGGCGCGTGCCTGGCTGGATCGTCATTTGTTCTTATCTACGCGCGACAACTGACGCTCGGCTTCTTCTTTCCATCCGATCATCACGTTGATGGGCTGCGTTGCCGGCGCGATCTGCCGCATCGTCATGAGGAGACGCCCGTCAGGCGCCGTGTCGACGGTAACGAAATCCTGGTTCCCGATGTTGTAGATGCGCTGCGGTGCGTCGAAGTCGATGTTGTCACCGTGGAGCTTCACGCCTGCGCTGAAGATGTCCGGTACGGAGACGAAGTAGGACTCGCGTCCGTTGCGGTTCCACGCGGGCTCACGCGCGCCGTCCGAACAGTCCCTGCGGACGGATGCCCAGCACGAGGAGCAGCAGGCCGAACGC
>CAZKID010000167.1:0-10818 GCA_964552405.1 uncultured Thermoanaerobaculia bacterium | reverse complement strand
TCATTGGAAAACGAAGCAGAGCGCATATGCGCATCGATGTCACGCGACAGGTCGAAGACGATTTCGATTGGCGCCTGGATCAGCGTCTCGACGACGATCGTGTGCGAGGACGTCACGCGTCGTGCTTCTTGCCGAACACGTACGAGATGCCGATGCCGAGGAAGTAGAGGACGATCATCGGAACGGCGAGCGCAGTCTGCGTGACCATGTCCGGCGTCGGCGTCACGATCGCCGCGATGATGAAGGCGAGCACGATCGCGTACTTCGCTTTCTGCAGCAGGAACGCAGGTGTGACGATCCCGAGCCGCGCGAGGAAGAAGATCAGGATCGGCGTCTCGAAGACGAGCCCGGCCGCCAGAATGATCGTGCTCGCGAATGAGAAGTAGTCGTCGATCGTGACGACCTGCTTGAACTGCTTGCCCGTCTCCACGAAGAACCTGCACGTGGCCGGGAGAATCCACCGGTAGCCGAAGTAGCCGCCAGCGATGAAGAACAGCGATGCGAAGATGATGAATGGCGCCGCGTAACGGCGCTCGCGTGAGTAGAGTCCCGGCGCGATGAAGAGCCAGAGCTGAAAGAGGATGAACGGCGACGCGACGAAGAGGCCCGCGAAGAACGCGACCTTCATGTAGAGAAAGAATGGCGCGGTCAGCCGCGTGTAGGCGAGTTGCGCGTTGTCCTTCGGCAGGAACTGCGTCAGCGGCGCCTGAATCCAGGCGTAGATCGCCTCCGCCTTCCACCAGCAGAGAAAGAATCCGCAAGTGATGGCGAGGATTGAATGCAGCAGCCGCTTGCGAAGCTCCTCGAGATGCTCGAGGAACGTCATCTTCGGCAGGTCCTGGTCGCTGGTCGATTCGGAGGAATCGAGATTCGGCGCGGCAGTCGATTCCATTCGGCTATCCGGCTGCTGGCGGATCGAGGGGAGTCTCCGCCGCCGGCTTGCTCTCGACCGTTACAGTCTGCGTGGAGGCTGGCTCAGTCCTTGATACGTGCTCGAGCGGCGTGATGGAAGGCATCGTGGTCAACTGCTTGAGCTCCTCGGCGCGGACTTCACGCTCGATGGTGTTCTTCAACTCGTCGGACGCCTTCTTGAACTCGCCGAGTGCCTTGCCGAGGGTCTTACCGATTTCTGGGAGACGCTTGGGGCCAAAGACGATCAGGGCAACGATGAAAATCAAAAGCAGCTCAGGGAAACCGAGGGGACCCATATGCGGTGAGGCCTTTCTCTCGTGACTTGTGGGTGAACAGTCGCGGGCCGGCGAATACTCCACCCTATAATTGAAGTTACCCCTTGATACAGCTCGACAAAAAGAACGTCATGACAAAGCTCATCAACAACCGCAAGTGGACCTTTTCTTTGACGCTGCTCGTAGCAATCGCTGGCGCAACGCTGTTCGGCGGATTGTACGGCAATCGACTTTTCGGCTCGCCGATGCAGAGCGATCTGCAGAAGCGGATGCGAGAGTATACCGATCTGCTCAGCGCCGTCACCGCGAATTCAGCGGAAGACATCGGCTCGGACAAGTTCGTCTACTCGTCGATCGACGGAATGGTGCGGACACTCGATCCGCATACGTCGTTCCTCGAGCCGAAGGAGTACTCCGACATGCAGGATCGCCAGAAGGGATCGTTCTACGGTCTCGGCATCCTCGTGACGAAGCGCAACGATCAGGTCACCGTCCTTACGCCGCTCGAAGGAACGCCAGCTGCGCGTCTCGGCATTCGTGCCGGCGACGTGATCTCCGAAGTCGAAGGCGTCTCGACGGACGATCTTCCGCTCGATGATGTCGTCAAGAAACTGAAGGGGCCGAAGGGTTCGACGGTTCACATCAAGATCGTCCGCTATGGGATGAAGGAGCCGATCTCGCTCTCGATCGTGCGCGCCGCAATTCCGACGAATTCCATCTCGAATGTACTCATGCTCCGTCCGGGCGTTGGCTACATCCGAATCAAGGACTTCACCTCGACGACCGTACGCGAGCTCGATGAAGCCGTGGACAAGCTGAAGGGGCAGGGGATGCAGAAGCTCGTCCTCGACCTTCGCCAGAACCCGGGCGGGCTGCTCGATGCAGCTGTCGGCGTCGCCGATCACTTCCTCGACAAGGGACAGATGATCGTCTACACGAAGGGCCGCACTGCAGATTCGGCGCAGGACTATACGGCTCCGGGCAAGCACGATCATCTCGAAGTGCCGCTCGTGGTGCTGGTCAATCGCGGGAGCGCATCGGCGTCAGAGATCGTTGCCGGCGCGATTCAGGATCACGACCGCGGCCTCGTCATCGGTGAGACGAGCTGGGGTAAGGGACTCGTGCAGAGCGTCTACACGCTGCAGTACGGTGCGGGACTCGCTCTCACGACCTCGAAGTACTACACACCCTCTGGCCGCAACATTCAGCGCGACTACACCTCGTTCTACGATTACTACGTTGCCGATGAAGGCGATGCCGATGCACCGGAGGCTCCGCTTCGCGACCGGAAGCAGTTCAAGACGGACACTGGCCGCGTCGTTTACGGCGGCGGCGGCATTACGCCGGACGTCATGGTGAAACCTCCGACATTGACGCGGACGACGCAGCTGCTCGATCTGCGCAGCGCGCTGTTCAACTACGGACTCGACTTTGCGACGAAGCATCCGGATCTGAAGGAGACGTTCGAGATCACGCCGCAGATCCTCGAGGACTTCGCGCACTACGCGGCGGACAAAGATGTCGCACCGCTCGAGGACATTCACAATGCGCTCGGCAAGCCGGACGATCACAAGTACATCGAGCGTTCGCTGAAGGCGGAGATCATTGCCGCGAAGTTCGGATACGAGGAGTCGTATCCGTTCCGACTGCAGGGCGATACACAAGTGGAGAAGGCACTGGAGCTCTTCCCCGATGCTCAGAAGCTCGCGACGCTGGCGGCGGATCTGCGTTCGAAGGGCGTGAACGGCACGGCCGGCGATGCGGGGACGCGCGCCGCGGCGAACGTACCGCACAGCAGATAGCAGACGAGACGGCAGGCAGCGGACAGCAGACAGCGGGATCTGGAGTTCAAACCTGCCGTCTGCTGCCTGTTGCCTGCCGTCTATTTTGTGCTAACGTGTCGCCGCTTTTGATCTGGGGAGAGTTCTGACGAATGCCCGAGCTGGGAAAAAAATATACGTGCTACAGCTGCCACACGAAGTTCTACGACCTCGGTAAGGCGGAGCCCAAGTGTCCGAAGTGCGGCGCCGATCAGCGCGATGCCGAGGACACGCCTGTCGTTACCTCCCATCGTAGCCGCCGCGTCGTCGAGGAAGTCGCCGATGAGCCGGAGTTCGGTCCTGAGGAATCGGCCGGAAGCAGCGGAGGCGGCGGCGGAGACGACGAAGACGAGGAGATCGTTCCCGAAGCCGATCGTGAAGAAGACGGCGACGAGGAAGAAGAAGAGGACTATTAGTCATGAGCCGCGGTCTGCTCGGTTGTCTCGTGGTTGGTGCGTTCGTGCTGTTCATTGCCGTCGTTGCCGGCCTCTGGTTCGTCGGCATTCGCAATCACATCGTCGAGCTCGATCAGGCCGTTCAGACGCAGTGGGCGCAGGTCGAGAATGACTATCAGCGCCGCTTCGATCTGATTCCGAATCTCGTGCAGACGGTGCAGGGCGCGGCGAATTTCGAGAAGTCCACGCTGACCGAGATTACGGAAGCGCGCGCCAAAGTCGGACAGGTTACGGTCCAGGGTGGAAACATCCCGAATAATCCGCAAGCGATGCAGCAGTTCGATCAGGCGCAGGCCGGACTTTCGAACGCGCTGTCGCGCCTTCTCGTCGTGGTCGAGCGCTATCCCGAGTTACGATCGAACGAGAACTTCCTGCAGCTGCAGTCGCAGCTCGAGGGAACTGAGAATCGCATTTCCGTCGAGCGTCGCCGCTTCAACGAGGCAGCGCAGCTCTACAACACCTACATCCTCAAGTTTCCGGCGAGCATGGTTGCGGGCATGAGCGGGTTCCAGAAGAGGGAGTACTTCAAGGGCGTCACCGGGAGCAGCGAGCCGCCGAAGGTGAAGTTCGACTTCAACCCGACGACGAGCGCTCCGGCGACTTCCCACTAGGCGAGGATCGTGAGCCGCGCGCTCCGCCTCGCCGTACTCCTCCTCGCGATCGCCGGGAGAGCGTCCGCGCTCGACGTTCCTCCCGAGCCGAAGAACTGGTTCACGGATGCCGCCGGTGTCGTTACCGGCAGCGATACCGAACAGCTCAACCAGAAGCTGCACTCGTTCGAGCAGCAGAGCGGCGTGCGCTTCATGGTGTATGTCTTCCCGACACTGGACGGCGAGGATCCAGCCGACTTCACGATTCGTTGCGCGGAACGGTGGAAAGTGTGGCGATCGAAGCAGGAAGATCGTGCACTGCTGCTGACGGTATTCGTCAAAGAGCACAAGATCCGCCTCGAGGTTTCCTATCCGCTCGAGGAAAAGATTACGGATTCAACGTCGTCCGACATCATCCGCAACACGATCGCACCGCACTTCCGGCAGAACGACTACGCCGGCGGATTGAGCGCCGGAATCGACGCGATCGGGACGAAGCTCGGAGTGCAGGGGATTGTTAGCCAACAACCCGCACAGCGGACGTATCGCGATTCCGGCGATCGCGGCGGCGGCTTCGACGTGGGCTGGCTCGTCGTCATCGCATTCATCGTCATCTTCTTCATCCTGCCGATGCTCACGCGCAGGCGCAGCGGCTGCGGCGGCTGCTTCTGGCCGATGTTCTTCCTCAGTGGCGGCGGCGGTGGGAGCGGCATCACCTTCGGCGGTGGCGGTGGCGGCTTCAGCGGAGGAGGCGGCTTCAGCGGCGGAGGCTTCGGCGGCGGCGGCAGCTTTGGCGGCGGCGGCGCGACGGGAGGCTGGTGATGGAACAGAAGGAGTTTCTCGCGAGACTCGATCAGAAGCGCATCGTCGATGCGATCTCCGAAGCGGAGAGCCGCACGTCGGGCGAGATCCGCGTGCACGTGCAGCCGAAGGCCGGAGACGAGGCACGCAACGTCGCAGAACGCACATTCGAGCGGCTGGGGATGACGAAGACCGCGATGCGGAACGGTGTACTGCTCTTCATCGCATCAGAAGAAAATCAGTTTGTGATCCTCGGCGACAAAGGGATCGATGACGCCGTTCCCGCCGGATTCTGGAACGAGATCGCAGCAAAGCTGACGATTCGATTCAAGAACGGCGAATTTACCGAAGGAATCGTCGGAGCGATTACATCGGCGGGCGAGCAGCTGAGAACGTACTTCCCGCACGAAGCGGATGATGTCGATGAGCTGCCCAACGACGTGAGCATCGATGAATAGGAGAGCGGGCGTCTCGCCCGCAGCCGGCGAGCGTCTCGCTCGTCGGCTTTCGGCACCTGAATGGGTCGCCGGCCGAGACGGCCAGCGACTGCGGGCGAGACGCCCGCTCTCCACATGAAAACCGTCGTCGTGGCGCTCGGCTCCAACCTCGGCGATCGCGCGCTGAATCTGCGCCGCGCATTGCATGCACTGCACGAGGTGATGCGCATCGTGCGCGTCAGCCCGATTCTCGAGACGAAGCCCGTCGATGCACCGCCGCCTGATTATCTGAACATGGCCATCGCGGGCTGGACGCGTCTCGAGCCGCTCGACTTTCTGCGTTCTCTCATGGCAATCGAGACGCGCCTCGGACGCGTGAGACATGGGCACAACACGCCGCGCACGATCGACCTCGACCTCATCGTCTACGACGCTGTGCGCATGCGCACGCGTGAGCTCACGCTGCCACATCCTCGCGCGAAAGAGCGCGCGTTCGTCGTCGAACCGTTGCGCGCGATCGGAGTGCCGATACGCTGGCTCGCCTGATCGGGCGAGCTGCGCTCCTTGTTCTCACTCCTAATGCGTGCCGAAGCCGCCGCCGAGCTCGACGTGCGCATGCGCAGTCCTGGTCAGCACGGCCTGGGTGAGGATCGGATACGGATTCACCATCTCATCGTTCTGATTGACGGCGAAGTGCAGGTGGGGAGGCGTGCTCACCGCGTTGCCCGTGTTGCCGACGTATCCGAGGAGATCGCCGCTCTGGACTTCCATTCCCTCGTAGATTCCGGCGGCCCAGTGGTCTAGATGTGCGTAGTAGAACGAGGAGCCGTTCTCGGTCGTCAGCCAGATGCAGTGGCCGCCCTTCGGCTGATCGCCGACGTAGCTGATGATGCCGTCCGTAACCGCGACGACCTCTGTGCCTCGCCGCGCGAAGATGTCGATGCCCTTGTGAAGCCGCGAGCCCCCATCGCGCGGAGCGTGCCATGAGTCGTCGAGATCCGCGGGACTGATGCCGACGACCGGCATCCGCAACGCGGCGCGTGAGAGCGGAGAGAAGAGCGCCTGAGCGCGTTCTGCGAACTCGCGATCGCGTGCTTTGGCGGTCTGCATCTGCGGGGCGATCGTCGGCTTGCGGACGATCTCGCGCGATGTATATCGGTTGAGATCAGCGCGCATCTGCGCGATCAGCTCGCTGAAATCGTCATCGTCCGAATGGACGATTGGCGCCGGAGCAGGAGTGGAGATCTTTGGAACGAGAGGAAGAGAAGCGCAGCTGGAAAGCAATAACGCAGCGGCCATGGCCGCTAACCGGCCATCCCACCCACTGCGAGCGCGTCCCAAAACCATAAGAACCGGATTCGGCTGCAGTGTAAATAACCAAGCTCAGGATGTAAAGGCGATCTCTGTGAACTCTTCGATCTTCCTCACTGGGAGGACTTCGATATCCGCGCGAATTTCGGCCGCGTTCGCCTGCGGGAGGATGACGCGGCGGAAGCCGAGAGCCGCCGCCTCGCGCGCGCGCAGGTCGGCTTGCGAGACGCTGCGGATCTCGCCGAGGAGTCCCACTTCGCCGAAGATGGCGAGATCGAAAGGGAGCGCGCGATTGCGCTGGGAGGAGAGCACTGCGGCAACGATTCCGAGGTCGAGCGCCGGTTCATCGATCGCGAGTCCGCCAGCGATGTTCACGTAGACGTCGTGCTGCGCGAAGTTGCCGCAGCCTTTGCGCTCCAGCACGGCGAGCAGCAGAGTGACACGATTCGAGTCGATCCCCATCGCCATGCGGCGGGGGGAGGGGAAGTGCGTCGTTGAGACGAGAGCCTGCAGCTCGATGAGCAGGGGACGTGTCCCTTCGACCGCGGCGACGATTGCGGAGCCGGGTGCAGCGCTGCGTTGGGAGATCAGTGCGGCTGAAGGGTTCGGCACTTCTTCGAGACCATCGTCGTGCATCTCGAAGATCGCGACTTCGTTCACCGGCCCAAAACGATTCTTGTAGGCGCGGACCACGCGGTAGTTCTGAAACTTCTCGCCTTCGAAGTAGAGAACGGTGTCGACGATGTGCTCGAGCGATTTCGGACCTGCGATCGTCCCCTCCTTCGTGATGTGGCCGATGAGGAAGATCGGGATGGAGAGGCGTTTGGCTGCGGCCATGAGGGAGCCGGCAGAGTCGCGCACCTGGCCGACACTACCGGGCGTAGAGTCATTGGTGACCGTGTGCACGGTCTGAATCGAATCGACGATGACCGCGACCGGGTGGAGCTTCTCGACCGTCGCGATGATCTTCTCCACGGAAGTCTCGGTGAAGATGCGGATCTCATCGGATGTCGTGCCGAGACGGCGTGCGCGCAGCGCGATCTGGCGCGGCGACTCTTCGCCCGAGACGTAGAGCACCGGCCCATGCTGCGCCAGTTGCTGCGCGGCCTGCAGCAGCAGCGTCGACTTGCCTACGCCAGGCTCGCCTCCGACGAGTGTGACGGCCCCGATCACGAGTCCGCCACCTAGGACGCGATCGAGACTCGGGAGCTCCGTCGAGATGCGGGGCGCACTGTCCGCTTCGATCGCGCTGATGGGCAACGGGCCGCCGCTCACGCTGAGCGCATTCGCGCGCGCTGGCTCGCCACGCTCTTCCTGCGCGTAGGAGTTCCACGCATTGCACTCGGGACAGCGCCCGATCCATTTCGGCGACTGCGCGCCACACTCGACACAGGAGAAGAGAACGGATTTCTTTGGCACAGGAGGATTGTATGGTTGTCTACAGGGTGGAGAGCGGACGTCTCAATGCGGGCGAGACGCCCGTTCTCCGATTGTCGCGAGCCATTCCGATCGCAACTGCCCCATCGGTTCGCCAGCCCGGCGCCCAATCGAGCGGCTCGGTTTCCACGCACGGCACGCCGCTTCCAGGCTCGACAACCCCACACGTCCAATCAGAAATCTCGTGAACGAATGCGAGAGGTTGTAGAACGCCGGCGCCGCGATCTCACGGTCGTCGAAGATCGCGTCGAATGCGCGGCGGCGCCAGCCGGAGACCGGCGTCGCGTCAGCTCCGATCAGCGACAGCATCTTCTCCGCGCGTTGCGCCTTCGCGCTGCGTGACGCGACTTCGTCGATGTCCTCATTCTTCGGATTGAAGACATTCATGTCATACGCCGGTTCGTGCGGGAACCGCGTTCTCGCCTCGGTGCTCACGTAGTCGGCGAAGCCTTCCTGCAGCCAGAACGCCTTGCCGCAACTCCACCACGCCACGATGTGCGTCAGCTCGTGACGATAGGGAACCTCGCGCGCGTTGACGCGCTCCGGCGTCACGAAAAAGTACGGCTTGCGTCCCATGTACGCATGCGAAGGTCCGGCGTCGGACGACACGAAGCACTCGATCTTCGCCTGCCCGAAGTGGCGCGCATCGTACTTGTCGTGGAGGACTGCTTCGATCTCATCGACGCCGCTGGAGAGTTGCGATGCAAACTCGTTCGCGACCGCGGGCGAGAGCTGCTTTTCATCGAACCAGAGCACGCCACGCGCTCGCTCGATCCGTTTTCCGTGCGCGCGCAACTGCGCCACCATTTGCTCGTCGCTCACATCGGCAAGAAGCGGCATGGCGATCAGGACCAGAAGCGTGAAAAGAACGCGCGGCACACTTGCAGATAGTGCATGGCGCGCGCCGGGTTCAACGCGTCAGCTCACCGCACAAATCGCGCTGCATCTCACGTTTGACCCGCGCCGGTGAGTCCCCCCGTCCGAACAAATAGTAGAGCTTCGCGAGCGCTGCCTCCGCCGTCATGTCGAAACCGCTGATGACTCCGGCGCGCGCGAGCGCTGAGCCCGCCGCGTACTCGGAAAGATCGACGCGTCCTTCCAGACATTGCGTGCAGTCGACGATCACCACGCCGCGCGCGGTCGCATCGGACAGAGCATCGATGAAGTTCGCATCCTGATCCGGACCGTTGCCGACGCCATATGCCTCGAGTACGAGACCCTGGAGAGGCGGACGGAGCACGTTGCGCACATGCTGGTGGGAGATTCCGGGAAACAGTCGCAGAGCGCTCACCACCGGCGTTCCCAGTTCCTGAACCTCTACCTTCTTCACGCGCCTCGGCTTCCGCACGAGCTCCCAGCGAATCGCAATATCGATTCCGACTTCGCCGAGCGGAAGGTAGTTCGGTGAATCGAACGCAGCAAAACCCGATCCGCTGACCTTCACGGAGCGGCACCCGCGCAACCGCTTCCCTCCGAACTAGAGACACACTTCAGGGATCGCGTATCCCGACGCGATCATCAGCGATGGGATGAGGTTCTCGCGTCCGTCATTGCGAATTTCGCAGAGCGGAATCTGCGAGCCGGTGATGACGACTGGCTTCGCCAGGCTGCCGAGGAGGAAGGGAAGCGCCGATGCGGTGTACGCCATCGTGTCCGTGCCATGCACGACGACGAAGCCATCGTAGTCGTCGTAATGCTCGGCGATGTCGCGCGCGATCTCCAGCCATTGTCGCGGTGTCATGTTCGACGAGTCGAGCAGCGGAGCATATTCGTGGACCGTAACCGAAGGCATCGACGCGTGGCGAAGCTCCGGAATCCCTTCCATCTGTTGCTGCAGATAGCCGGTCTTCGGCTCGTACCCGTTGCGGGTACGCTTCATGCCGATGGTGCCGCCGGTGTAAGCGACGTAGACGCGCTTGCGCGACATTGCGTCCGAGTGTACGACAGGCGCCCTCGCCTGTCGTGAGGGTGCGACAGGCGAGGGCGCCGAGGAGGAGGACAGGCGGGGGCGCCTGTCCTACACGTTGCGGTCGGGGGCGGGGGTGGGCGGCGGCTGGGGGACGGGCGCCTGCACGTCCGTCGACTGGCCCGTGCCCGGTGCGATCGTCATCTTCTCGCCGCTCTCCTCGGGGTAGTACTCCTTCAACTTCATGTAGTCCGTTCCGGTCTCGTTGATGAGGATCTGATTGACTTCCCATCCTTCGAGGGTCTCGCGCTCGAGGAGTGCGCGCGCGATTTTGTCGAGAGCGGTTTTGTTGGCGCTGATGATGTCGGTCGCGGTCTTGTACGCCTTGTCGAGAATGCGGCGCACTTCCTTGTCGATCTCGATGGCCGTCGCTTCCGAATAGTCCTGATGCTGCGCGAACTCGCGGCCGAGGAAGATCGCTTCTTCTTTCTTGCCGAAGGTCGCGGGGCCGAGATCCGACATACCCCACTCGCACACCATGCGGCGTGCGGTCGCCGTGGCACGCTCGATGTCATTGCCTGCGCCCGTCGTGATCTCCCCGATGAAGATCTCTTCGGCGATGCGCCCACCCATCATGACGGCGAGACGCGCATCGAGATAGCGCTTCGAATAGGAGTACTTGTCTTCCGTTGGCAGTTGTTGTGTGACGCCCAATGCGCGGCCACGCGGAATGATCGTGACCTTGTGCAGCGGATCGGCGGCGGGAATCACTTCGGCGACGATCGTGTGACCTGCTTCGTGATAGGCAGTTTTCCGCTTCTCGTAACGCCTGATCCCCCTCCACTTGCCCTGCACCACCCACCGGCCATTTTCC
>CAZKID010000166.1:0-10849 GCA_964552405.1 uncultured Thermoanaerobaculia bacterium | reverse complement strand
ATTCACACCGTCGTTGATTTCTTCATTGCCGCGATGTATCTGCTTTGGGTGCC
Source organism: uncultured Thermoanaerobaculia bacterium (assembly GCA_964552405.1). GTDB lineage: Bacteria > Acidobacteriota > Thermoanaerobaculia > Gp7-AA8 > Gp7-AA8 > JAJPHC01. The sequence continues at coordinate 10,796 of CAZKID010000166.1, read as the reverse complement.
CGAGCCCACACCAAGATCGCCGTCACCAGAAGCCCGCACGAAATGGCTTGCGCCACCGTGAACGGACCGAAGAAGCGATCATCCTTCGCCCGCACGATCTCCACGAGAAATCTTTCGATCCCCATCATGCCGAGGAAAAGCGCGAACGCACGCCCCTTGAAATGAGTGCGTCGCGAGTACCACATCAATATCGCGAACATCACGAACGCCGCCGCCGATTCGTAGAGTTGCGTCGGATGCACGCGCAGCACTTCATACGCAGGAATCGACGGATCCAGCTTCACTCCGAACTCGCGCAACGCCTCGGCTGTCGTCGGCGGTGAGCCTTTGGGAAACGCAACGCCCCACCAGCCGCTCGTCGGACGGCCATAGTCATCGCCGACGAGAAAGCATCCGATGCGTCCGAATGCGTAGCCGATTGCGAGGGCCGGCGCCGTTGCGTCCGCCGCGGTCAGAAAGTCGACGCGGCGACGACGGAGGAGCCACGCGCACGCGAGAAAGCCGCCGAGGAGACCGCCGTACCAGACGAGTCCCGCGCGATCGAAGAGGAGATGCCAGTCGTGAAAGAGAATCGCGTAGTAGATCTTCGCGCCGGCGATACCGCCGATGGCGGCATACATCACCATCGACGACGCCAGATCGTCCGTCAGGCCGTACTTCTGAAACTGCTTGGAGAGAATCCAGCCGGCCGAGACGAAGGCGATGAACATCATCAGCCCGAACGTCGTGATCTCGAAGGAACCGAACTTGAGAAGGGTTGGGTACATGCGGGGCGAAGGATACCGTGGATGCAAGCTGTTACGCGGGCTCGCAGGTCCACCCCCCGCCCACGGGCCCGCGTAACCGCGCGCCCCGCCTACGCCAGTGCCTTCTCGATCGACGCCTTCTGATCCGAGATGAAGCGGAACACGTCCACCTTCCCCGCGGCATCGAGGTGTTGCGACACCTCGAAGAGCTGGACCGACAGCAGCGTGTTGAGGCCCTCATCGAGCACGGCTTTGCGCCGTTCGAACGGGAGCTCCGAGATGTTCGCGATCAGCATGTTCTCGTCGAAGCGGCCGTACTGATCGAAGAAGACACCGGCCCAGAGATCATCGCTCTCCGACGCCTGCAGCGCCGTCATGAAGATGTCGCGCGCGGCGTCTTCCCCAACTTTTGCCTGCAGCGCCTCATAGAGACGGCCGAACATGTCGTTGTACGTCGAGATCACTTTCAAAAGCTCGGGCGAATCTTCGACATCGAGGAACACGGGGCGGAACGGCTTTTCCTCGGGCGACACTTCGATGAGCCGCGCCGAGACGAGCTGGAAGAGGATGCGCGTCACTTCGAACTCGGTCATATCCGATACGCCGATCAGCTCGCGGATCGTGAGATGCCCGTCGATGTGGTTGTAGACCTCGATCTCGTGCTCGCTCATCTCCAGATCTTCGAAGTCGGGCTGCTCGCCCGGTACCTTCATGAAGATCATGTCCAGGCTGGTGATCTTTTCCTTGATCCGCGCGGTCTCATCGAGACGGCGGATGCCTTCCATGATCACGCTCGAGGTGTTGATCGAGAGGACGATGCGCTCCATCGCGATCTCTTCGACCGACTCGTAGAAGCCGAACGACCCGTCCTTCCAGGTGAAGAGCGAGTAGATGATCTCGAGGACCTGATTCTTGACGCCCCACCATAGATCCTTCGGCGAGAGCGCGCCCATCTGCACGAGCACTTTTCCGTGCCGCATCTGCGGCGTCACGCGCCGCTTCGACTCGTCGTACTGCGCCTGATTGATCTTGCCGTTGCGCAGGAGGAAATTCCCCAGCGAGTGCTCCGGAGAATTCGAGTTCGCGAACACGATCTCGCCATCTTTCCAGACGATGGTGCGCTCGAGCTGCCCCTGCATGAGCGTGAGCTTCCCGTTCGCCCGGATCATGGCGATAAAGCTCAGGACGTCCGGCAACTGGATGCGTGAGAGATCGCCCTGAAGGATCGCGGCGTCGCGGGAGGTTTCCGACATGAGGACCGTCTGCAACAATGACAAAGAAACGCCACGGGTTCAAGAGTTATTCGATGGCGGTTGCGAGGATACGCGGGCGCGCAGGCCCGGCGGGGTGGTTGGACCGCGAGCCCCCGAGCCCGCGTATCCACGCACCCTCAAGAGCACCTCCCCACGACCCTCCTGAACGCCGTGATCGCCCGCTCGATCTCCTCCCCTGTCGTCATTCGCGACAACGAGACTCTCACGGTCGACTTCGCCTCTTCCGGGCTCAACCCCATCGCGAGCAGGATCCCGCTCGGCTCCACGCGGCCCGACGAACAAGCTGCACCCGTCGACACCGCGATCCCTTCCAGGTCGAGTGCGATCGCGATTCCTTCCGCATCGGCGCCATGGAACGTGACGCTGCTCGTGTTCGGCACGCGCTCGACCTCGGCGCCGTTGATCGTCACCCGCTCTCCGAATGCCTCGCGCATCGCCGATTCGAACCGTTTCCGCATCGACGCGATCATCGGCCGCACGCTCGCATCCGCGGCCAGCGTCGCCGCGGCGCCGAATGCTGCGGCGAGCGGCACGTTCTCCGTTCCCGCGCGGCGCCGCCGCTCCTGTGCACCGCCGACGACGAACGGATCGAGAACCGTCTCGCGGCGCACGTAGAGCGCGCCGATGCCCTTCGGGGCATGCATCTTGTGCGCGGAAAGCGAGAGAGTCGTGACGCCGAGGGCGTTGACGTCGATGTCGAGCTTGCCGGCGGCCTGCACGGCATCGCAGTGCAGATGAATGCCGCGCTCCTGGCAGACGCGCCCGATCTCCATCACCGGCTGCACCACGCCGGTCTCGTTGTTGACCAGCATGACCGCGACGAGCCGCGTCTCCTCGCGCAACGCTTCGATCACACGATTCGCGTCAACGGCGCCGCTCCGCTCCGGCGCGACGAACGTGACTTCGCAGTTGCGGCGGCCGAGCACCGCGGCCGCTTCGCGCACGGAGGGATGCTCGATCGCCGTTGTGACAATGTGATGACGACCGGCCGCAGGGACCGCGCCGAAAATCGCAGCGTTGTTAGACTCGGAACCACCGCTCGTGAAGATGATTTCTCGCGCGGTGGCCGATAGCAGTCGGGCAACGGGCTCGCGGGCATCTTCAATCATCCGTCGCGCCGACTGGCCTTCTTTGTGAATTGATGAGGCGTTGCCATAGACGTCGCGCATGGCGTCACAGGCGACGCGAAGAACATCCGGATGGACCGGAGTCGTAGCGTTGTTGTCGAGATAGATCCGCATCGGAGGCCTTCCATGGCAGACAGCAGACAGCAGACAGCAGACAGCAGAATCAAACAACTCATAACCTGCCGGCTGCTGTCTGCTGTCTGCTGCCTGAGCGTCGTCTGCTGTCTGTCGGCGAACATTCTCGCGCAGACGCCTCCTCCTGACCCGCAGAAAACTTCTCCGGCGCAGGACAGCGGCGTTCGCAAGCTCTCCCGCCGCGAGCGGAAGGAGAAGATCGCCGCACTCTCCGATCTCTATCGCGAGTTCCTCAAGGACGTCGAGCCGATCATGCTGCCGACCGAGCTCGATACCTTCCTGATGCTCGAGACCGACGCGCAGCGCGAGATCTACATCACCGAATTCTGGCGCCGCCGCGACAAGGCGCAAGGCACCACGAATCACGCATTCAAGGACGAATACTACGCACGTCTCGATGAAGCGAAGACGCGCTACAAGTACCTGACCTCCGACCGCGCGCGGATGTATCTGATTCACGGCGAGCCGGGCGAGCTGCTCCAGATCGACTGCTCCCGCCTCCTCCAGCCCCTCGAGATCTGGAAGTACGACTACATCCCCAGCCTCGGCCACAACGTGCGGATGCTGTTCTATCTGCCGCACAACGGCTTCGACTATCGCCTCTGGAATCCGATGGGAGACTCGAACGACGCGCTCGCCGAGCTCGTCTCGGTCGACGTGATCGGCGGAGCCGCCGGCGATCGCACCGCCGTCGCGAAGGTCTTCAACGAGTCAGCCGCGAACAACGGCGCATTCGTCAGCAAGATCGAAGTGACGTGCAAAAACCGCGAAGATATTTCCAAGGCGATCTTTCAGACTCAGTTCAACAAGCCGGATCTGCCGAAAGTCTACGATCCTCCGCCATTCAACGAAGAAGATGTCGGCAAGATCCTTCGCTCCGTCGTGCTGCGCAATCCGAACGCGCCGAAGCTCGAGGGCGAGTTCGGCGTTCACTATCCCGGCAAGCAGGGCAGCCGCACCGATGTCGAGATGACGGTCCTCGTCCCCAAGGTGCAGCTCAAAGCGGCGGATGTCGCCGGCTCGCAGGTCTACAGCCTCGATGTCACCGGCGAAGTGCTGAAGGAAGGAAAGCTCTTCGAGAATTTCCGCTATCGCTTCGACTATCCGGCGGCGATCAAAGACGAGAAGCTTCCCATCGTCATCGATCGCCTCGTGCGTCCTGCCGATTACGAGACGCGCATCAAGATCACCGACATCCATGGCGGCGGCGAAGGCATCTTCGAAAACAAGATCACGGTGCCCGAGCTCTTCGATACGCCGGAGCAGATGAAGTCGAAGGCAGCGGCCGTCGCGACAGTCACACAACTCAAGGACGACATCGTGACGAATCAGACGCGGCTGCGCATCGTCCCGCTTCCCGATGAACTGCTGGCGGGCGTGCAGCACATCGAGACGATCGCGGTCGGAGATGACATCAAAGGCGTCGAGTTCGATCTCGACGGCCACAAGGTAATGGTCAAGCGGCAGCCGCCCTACACGCTCGATCTCGACTTCGGCGACGTGCCGCAGGCGCGCCGCATCCGCGCCATCGCGCTCAACGAAAAAGGCGAGCCGATCACCGGCGACGAGATCATCGTCAACACCGGCACCGATCCGTTCCGCATCCGCATCACGTCCCCTCGCGTCGCCGTGAATCTTCACGGCAAGACGCGTGTCGAAATGTCCGTCAAGGTTCCCGAGGGCAAGCAGCTCGAGAAGGTCGAGCTCTATCTCAACGAAACGCGCGTCGCAACGCTGTACGACGCGCCGTTCGTGCAGACCGTCGACATCACGAAGAACGAAGGCGTCGGCTATCTGCGCGCGGTCGCCACCCTGAAGGACGACGCCACACCTCCCATCGAAGACGTCGTGATGATCAACACGCCGCAGTTCATGGAGGAGGTGAACGTCCATCTCGTCGAGCTCCCGACGACGGTCATCGTCAGCGGCCATCCGCGCAACGATCTCCCGCAATCCGCATTCAAGGTGCTCGATGACGGGAAGCCGGTGAAGGTCTCGAAGTTCGAGCATGTCGTGAATCTGCCGCTCTCGATCGGCGTGGCGATCGACAGCTCCGGCTCGATGCAGCCGCGCATGGCGGAAGCGCAGAAGGCAGGCGCGTCGTTCTTCTCGAGCGTGATGAAGCCGGGCGACAAAGCATTCGTCGTCTCGTTCTCGACCGAACCGCAGCTCGTGCAGAAGTGGTCGCCGCGGCTCGCCGATGTGAACGCCGGCCTCGCGCGGCTGCGCGCCGAGGAATCGACTGCGCTCTACGACGCCGTCGTCTACTCCCTCTACAACTTCCTCGGCGTCAAAGGACAGAAGGCGCTCGTCGTCATCACGGACGGCAAGGACACGTCCTCGAAGTTCACCTACGACCAGGCGATCGAATACGCGCGCCGCGCTGCCGTGCCGATCTACGGCATCGGCATCGGCATCCGCGCGACGGAAGTCGACGTGCGCTACAAGTTCGGCCGCTTCTGCACGGAGACCGGAGGCAACGTCTACTACATCGACAATGTCACGGACCTCACGCGCATCTACAACGAGATCCAGACGGAGCTCCGCTCCCAGTACGTCCTCGGCTTCTATCCGCCCGATGGCGTGAAGCCGGGATCGAAGTGGCGCGAGGTGTCGGTGCAGGTGAGCGAAGGAAGAGCGAAGACGATTCGCGGATATTACCCGTAAGGGTCTTTTCGCTTCGTCATCTCGAGCGGGCGACGAAACCAGGGCGCGCGATCTCAAGCCGCCGTCATCCCGAGCGAAGTCGAGGGACCCGGGTGGGCGGGCGGTACGAAGATCATGTCGCGCGCCTCCCACACACCCGGGTCCCTCGACTTCGCTCGGGATGACGGGAGCCACCGCAGGCGGATCGCTTTCTCGACGCGGAATCGCCGAACGATTTCGCCCGTGCTAGAGTCACCTCATCCGAAAACGCGTTGCATTTCCGCTCCTCGTGCTTGCGCTCAGTGGCTGCGCGGTTCCCGTCCCGCTCGACCGCGCGGTGATCGCTTACGAAGAAACGACGGACGAAAGCGTCTCGCAGCAACTGCTGCTCAACATCGCACGCGCGCGAAACAATCAGCCGATTCACTTCACATCGATCTCCAGCATCGCGGCGACCTATCGCGTGAGCGCGAGTGCTGGCCTCACTCCTGCGCTGACCGGCGAGCGCGGAGGCCTTGTGGTGCCCGCCATCGGAACCGCAACGGAGCAGAGTCCGACGATCTCCATCTCGCCCATGCAAGGCGACGAATTCAAGACGCGATTGCTCACGCCGTTCCGCGAGGCACAGCTCACTCTGCTCCTGCGGCAGGGCTATGACGTCGACTCGCTCCTGCGCCTGCTGGGGGCGGAGATCCACGTCGAAGGCGAGCACGAGCTCAAATACACGAACCGCCCGTCGGACAAGTCAGGATATGAAGGCTTCCGCCGCGTCGTCGCACAACTCTCAGCGATTCAGGATCGCGATGCACTGTTTGTCGAGCCGCTGCACTTCAACCACACGTGGACCGTTCCCGAATCGTCGGTGACGCCCGAAACGTACGAGGCGACGTACAAAGACTTCACGATCGCACACGACGAAGCAGCGCACGTCTATCACGTCACGCGCCGCATCAATGGCCGCGTGATGATCACGAACTACGATCCCGATGTTCTCTCGAACGAGGAGCGGTTGGAGCTCCACAAGAAAGCGGAAGAAGCTCCGCCGAACGATGTGCTCCTCGACATTCGCCCCGGCTTCCCCGGCGGAGACTTCGCGATCCATGGCCGCATTCGGCTCCGGAGTTTTCACGAAGTGCTGATGTTCATCGGACGCGGCATGGCGGAGGAGCCGGAATTCGATGTCGCGCCCGATCCGCGCACGCCTCCAATCGAAGAGAATCCGCGCAGCGCGCTCGAAATCCTCGAGAGCCCTCATCCACCTGCGAATCAACTGTCAGTTCGGTTCAACGGGCTCTATTACGCCGTGCGTCCGCAAACGGGCTATCAGTGGAATCAGAAAGCGTTCAGCCTCCTCTATCAGCTCTTCCAGATGAGCGTCTCCTCGGCGACGCCCGGCGGTCCGACGATCACGATCGCGAAATGATCCCTTCCCTACTGAAGCGATAGGCGATCCGCGACGTCCTCGTACGCGAAGAGATTTCCGAATCGCGCCCAGCGAACCATCGTCTCGAAGACCTCTTCATATTTCTCGAGCGGCAGCGCCATGATGATCATCTCGCGCACGATGCCGGCGTCCACCTCTCCCTCTTCGCGCTGCAGCAGCGCGTGGACATCCTGAAAGAGCCGCAGCTTCAGGAGTTGCTCGCGCCAGAGCGCCTTGCGCGCTTCGGTATCGGCCTGCACGAAACGGCGGCCGCCGGCCGTCAGCACGATGTCCTGCTTCGGTGTATCGACGAGGTTCAGCATCTCCGCTGCCTTGGTGATCGCCATCATGTGTCCGAACTCGCGATCGGTTTCCGACGCGACTTCGAAGATGTCGTCGCAGCCTCCCTTGGCATCGAGATATTCGAGCAGGCCGACGATCTCCGAGGTGCTGGCGCGCGGCAGTGGCTCGATGCGGGTCGCGCGCGCCGCAGGCGACGAAGGCGCATCCGGCATTTCCGTCCCCGTGATGATCTCGTGCAGATAGTCGACGAGCTCCTCGGACTCACGCGAGCGGGGATCGCGAGGCCGCTTGAGTTTGTTTTCGACGATCGTCCGCACGCGGCCGGGGTGGCTGCTGAGGACGACGATGCGATCGGCCATGTAGACGACTTCTTTGATGTCGTGACTGACCATCAGGATCGATGACGGATTCGTATCCTCCGGCTCCCACAGATCGATGACCTCGGCGCGGAGTCCTTCGGCCGTCAGCGCATCGACGTGACTGAACGGCTCGTCCATGAAGAGGAACTCGGGATTGACCGAGAGCGCGCGGGCGATGCCGAGGCGCTGCTTCATTCCGCCGGACAGCTCGCGTGGATAGGCTTCCTCGAAGCCGGCCAGACCCACGGTGCGAATCGCTTTCTCGGCGCGCGCACGGCGCTCGTCACGCTGGAGTCCCGCCGCTTCGAGCACGATCTCCACATTCTCCGCGACCGTCATCCATGGATAGAGCGCGAAGCTCTGAAAGACGAAGCCGACGCCGGGCGTGAGCCCTTCCACGCGCCGGCCGCGATAGAAGACTTCGCCCTCGGTCGGTTTGATCAACCCGGCCAGGATGCGAAGGATCGTCGACTTGCCGCAGCCCGAGGGCCCGAGGAGCGCGACGACTTCCGAGGGTTTGATCGCCACGTTGATGTCGTCGAGTACGCGCAGCTTCGAGCCGTTCGGCATCACGAAATCGTGCGAGACGTTGCGGATCTCGCAGAGGACGTTGGTGCTCACTTCGATTGCAGTCGTCATGAAGCCTCACTTGCTGAGTGAGAAGCGCTCTTCGGCCAGCCGGTAGAAACGCTTCCACACGATTCGATTGAATGTCACGACTACGATTGCCATCACGGTGACGCCCGCGGCGAGATGCGGGAAGTCGGCGCGCTCCGCGGCGAGACTGATCTGCGCGCCGAGTCCGTTGGCCGTCAGCACGTGACCTTTGAATGTCACGTACTCGGCGACGATGCTCGCGTTCCATGCGCCGCCGGCTGCCGTCACCCAGCCGGTGACGAGGAACGGAAAAACGGCGGGCAGATAGAGCGCGAGAAATCTCTGCATCAGCGTGAGGCGATAACTGCGCGCGGCCTCGCGCAGATCGAACGGGATCGCCATCGCGCCGGCGATCACGTTGAAGAGGATGTACCACTGCGTGCCGAGCAGCATCAACACGACGCTGCCCCAGCCGAGCGCGACGCCCGCCGTCTTCAAGACTGCGATCACGAGCGGAAAGAGCATCGGTGCCGGAAACGACGCCGCGACCTGCACGACCGGTTGGAAGATGCGGGAGAGACGTGGCGAGAGTCCGATCGCCAGACCGGCCGGAAGCGTCCAGAGTGTTCCGATGAACGTCGAAAGGAGGACGCGGCCCAAGGTCCATCCGCACGCGCGCAGAATCGGCGGGAACGCGTCGAAGCGGAGCTGATGCAGCAAAGCGACGAGGCGAAACGCGCCGAACAGCAAGAGTGCGGTGAGCGCGATGAAGAGTGCAATGGAGAGCGTCGATGACGATCCGCTGCGGGACGGTGCCTCGATTGCGGCACGCCGCGGCCGCATCGCGCGGTGACGCCGCCAGCGGGTCAGTAGCGTATCGGCCCAGTCGATGAGGATCGATCGCCGCAGCCAGTCGTAAAACCACGACGAGGCAATCTGCTCGTCTGCGCCTTCTTCCACGCGAAACTTCTGCGACCAGACGACGACCGGCCGCCAGAGGAGTTGATCGAGAATCACGATCATCAGCACCATCGCGGCGATGGCCCAGATCATCGCCACGACATCTCCCTTCGCCACAGCCACACTCATGTACGAGCCGACACCAGGCAGACGGAAGTCACGGCTGCCGAGCACGAACGACTCGGTGATCATCAGAAAGAACCAGCCGCCGGCCATGCTCATCATGCTGTTCCAGACGAGGCCGATGGTGGAGAACGGCAACTCCACCCAGCGCAGCCGCTCCCACCAGTCGAAGCGATACGTCGTCGCCGCTTCGGTTTGATCTTTCGGAATCGAGCGCAGCGAGTGATAGAAGCTGAAGGTCATGTTCCACGCCTGGCCGCTGAAGATCATCAGTACGCAGGCGAGCTCGAGCCCGATGTTGCTGCGTGGAAAAAGCGCGACCAGCGCGAGCACGAGGCCCGGCATGAATCCGAGGACGGGAATGCTCTGAAGGATGTCGAGGAGAGGGATGAGCACACGCTCGGCCAGCGCATCCTTCGCTGCCCAGTAGCCGTAGAGCAGCGTGAAGGCGAGTGAGAACGCGTAGGCGATGAGTCCTCGCGAGAGTGAATAGAACACGTAGAGCGGCAGCGCACGCGGCGAGAGGTCGATGTGGACGGCGGGGTGCAGCGTGCGCCACTCGCCGGCGAGCGAAATCAAACCGAAGATCGCGCCAATCGATCCGGTGAGAAGAAGAAGGTCGAACCAACCGCGACGGCGAAATTCGTCGAACAGCGCGGAGGCGTCGCCCCAATGGCGGCCGTGGGCCTGTGTATCCCGATGCGGCATCTGGATTCACTCCGTTCCGAGTAACAGGTCGTGAACGGGACGAACGACGCCGGGCTAGTCGAGGTACGCGTCGTTCACGACATCGAAGATGGAGGTTCGGTCAAGCGGCTACTTCCAGGTTCGTTCATGACGCGCGGCCTCCTCGATGAATTTGTCGTGACGACGGGTCGGTAGAGTAACAGGGTTTGGTGCAACGAAAAGCGAAAATGCGAAATGCAGAATGCGCGCGAAACACAACGTCGATTCTGCAGCGGCCGATCTCCCGTCATCCCGAGCGTAGTCGAGGGACCCGGGTGGGCGGGAGGCGCGCGACATGATCTTCGTAACGCCCGCCCATCCAGGTCCCTCGACTTCGCTTCCAAGAAACTTCCAGTGTTTATGCGGGTTTGAGCCGA
>CAZKID010000165.1:0-10852 GCA_964552405.1 uncultured Thermoanaerobaculia bacterium | reverse complement strand
TTCCTCATCCTTCAAGAGAGGTGTTCGTGGACCAGCGGACGCTCGGCGGGCGCCGCGTCACCGAATTCGACGAATGACAGGAAACGCGACCGCAGGTCCTCGGCGTCGAACTCTTTCCTGCCAAGCTGAATCCGTGCGATCACATCGCCCGCCTTCACCTCATCTCCCGCATTGCGATCGAACATCACGCCTGCCGCGTAGTCGATCTGGTCATCCGACTTCTTGCGGCCGGCGCCGAGGTCGACCGTAAACATGCCGGCCTGATAGGTGTCGATCGCGGTGATGAAGCCGCTGCGCGTCGCTTTCACTTCAACTGTCGTTCGCGGCTGTGCGAGCAGCGAATAGTTGTCGACGACCTCCGGGTTCCCGCCCTGTGCCGCGATCCACTTACGCGCCTGCTCGAGTGCTCGTCCCGAGCTCAATGCGTCATCGAGTGCGGTCTTCGCGGATGCGTCATCGAACTTGCCCGACATCACGAGAATCCGCACGCACTGCTGCCGCGTCACCTCTTCGACATCCGCAGGGCCGTTGCCCTTGAGCACTTCGATGGTCTCGATGATCTCGTTCGCGTTGCCGGCGGCGACACCGAGGGGATGGTCCATGTCGGTGATGAGCGCCTCGACCTTCGTGCCCGATCCTTCCGCGGCCGCGATGAGCGACTGCGCCAGCGCCTTCGAGTCCTGATACTTCCGCATGAACGCGCCGCTGCCGGTCTTCACGTCGAGGATGAGTCCCGACGCACCCATCGCGAGTTTCTTCGACATGATCGAGGCCGTGATGAGCGGCAGCGATTCGACGGTGCCCGTGACGTCTCGCAACGCGTAGATCTTCTTGTCCGCCGGCGCGATTCCTTCGGTCGACGTCGAGATGACGCAGAAGACATCGTGCACGCAGCGCTCGAAGTCGGCACGCGAGAGCCGCGCGTTGAAACCGGGGATCGCTTCGAGCTTGTCGAGCGTGCCGCCGGTATGTCCGAGTCCGCGGCCTGACAGCATGCCGACCTTCACGCCGCACGCTGCAACCCACGGCGATAGTACGAGCGAGACCTTGTCGCCCACGCCGCCGGTCGAATGCTTGTCCGCGATGAAGTCGTACGAGTCGCGCAGATGCCACTGCTCGCCGGAGCGGAGCATCGACTGCGTCAGCGTCGCCATCTCCGTGCCGGTCATGCCGTTGATCGCGATCGCCATCAGCAGCGCAGACATCTGGTAGTCGGGGATCGATCCGCGCGTATAGCCTTCGATGAAGAACTCGATCTCGCGCGGCTCGAGTGGCGCGCCGCGGCGCTTGCGGTTGAGAAGCTCGTAGACGCTGTAGTCGCTCATGTGTTCAGTTTATCCCGAGCGCAGCGAGGGATCGGCGGAGCAGGCTGCAGGATGGTGTATCAAACGATGTTTGAACAGATCTGCTCCGATGACCCCTCGCTGCGCTCGGGATAAACTCGAAGAACCTCATGAAGGCCGTCATCCTCTTATCCGGCGGACTCGACTCCGCAACCGTTCTCGCGATGGCGCGCGGCCGTGGACGCGACTGCCACGCGTTGTCGATCGTCTACGGGCAGCGGCATCAGATCGAGCTCGCGGCGGCCAGGCGCGTCGCTGCAACGATGAACGTCACCGAGCATGTCGTCTACAACCTCGATCTGCGCGTGTTCGGCGCGAGCGCACTCACCGCCGACATCGACGTACCGAAGGATTCCGCCGGCGGACCGGGCATTCCGATCACGTACGTTCCGGCGCGCAACACCATCTTCCTCTCTCTCGCTCTCGGCTTCGCGGAAGCGCGCGATGCGGAGGAGATCTGGCTCGGAGTGAACGCGGTCGACTTCAGCGGCTATCCCGATTGCCGGCCTGAGTTCATCGAGTCGTTTCAGCAAGTAATCCTTCGCGGAACAAGGAGCGGAGTTGAACATGGAACACCCAGAATCGTCGCGCCCCTGATCTCCATGACAAAGGCCGAGATCATCAAGCAGGGCATCGCCCTCGGGGTCGACTACTCGATCACCCATTCCTGCTACGACCCCGCGCCGGATGGCGGCGCGTGTGGCCACTGTGATTCGTGCATCCTTCGTAGACGCGGCTTCGAGGAGGCGAACGTTCCCGATCCCACTCACTATGCGCATCACTGAAATCTTTCACTCGATTCAGGGCGAGTCGTCCCACGCCGGCCGGCCGTGCGTCTTCGTCCGTCTCACCGGCTGCAATCTCCGCTGCCGGTGGTGTGACTCCGAGTACACCTTCACCGGCGGCGAGCGGATGTCGATTGACGAAATCATCGACCGCGTCAGGAGCTACGACTGCAAGCTCGTCGAAGTCACCGGCGGCGAACCGCTGGCGCAGGCGGAGTCCTTCGAGCTCATCCGCCGTCTCTGCGACGAAGGATTCGAGGTGCTCATCGAAACATCCGGCTCGATCGACGTCACCCCGGTCGACCCGCGCGCGAAGCTCATCCTCGATCTCAAATGCCCCGGTTCCGGCGAAGCGGACAAAAATCGCTGGGAGAATCTCGCGATCCTTCGGCCGCACGACGAAATCAAATTTGTCATCGCCGATCGTGCGGACTACGAATGGACGCGGCAAGTGATCGCCGATCACAACCTCGATCGCTTCACCATCCTGCTCTCCCCCGTGTGGGGCGAAATGGAGATGAAATCACTGGCCGAGTGGATGCTCGCCGATCGCTTGCCTGCCCGCTTCCAGACGCAACTCCACAAACACATCTGGGGACCTGATGTAAAAGGTGTCTGATGAAACCCACGCTCGATCACATCGGCATCGCCGTCCGCTCCCTTGACGCCACGAAGATCTACGAGTCTCTAGGTCTCACCGTGGAACATACGGAAACAGTGGAGACGCAGCGTGTGCGCACCGCGTTTCTTTCTGTCGGTGACTCGAATCTCGAACTGCTCGAGCCGACCGACTCTGATTCGCCGATCGCAAAGTTCATCGAGAAGCGCGGCGAAGGAATTCATCATCTCTGCTTCCGCGTCGACGACATCGAATCGCACCTCGCGCGGCTGAAGGCAGAAGGCTACCGACTGATCAACGAGTCTCCTGTGCCAGGCGCGCACGGCTGCCGCGTCGCGTTCCTGCATCCGGCCGCGGGCAACGGCGTCCTGATCGAGCTCAGTGAGAAACACGAATCCTGAGCGTAGCGAAGGATCAACCAAGGCGCCTCGATCCTCATGTCGCGTGGCGCCTTGGTTGACTCTTCGCTACGCTCAGAGTTGACTACAACCATGATCGAAGGCTTTACCGAAGGCTCGCTGGTCATCCTCAATCTCGTGAATCCGAGGGAGAAATTCTTCGGGATCCTCACCTCTCTTTCCGCTGCAGGTGTAACGATGCGCGCGGTCAATCTCGATTCATTCGAAGACTGGGCGAGACAGATCGCGCATGAAGAGGAGCCGGACATCAGTCCGGTCACGATGTTCATTCCTTTGTTCCGCGTCGAGCGGATCTTTCTCGACGAACCGGCCGGCGCCATCCCGTCCTACGCCGAGCGTTTCGAGAGCGTTGTTGGAAAGCCGGTGCGCGACTTCATCTGATGAACCCGACCTGGCTTTATGTGGGGGCCGTGTACGCGATCGCGGTCTGGCTCGCACGCCGCGGCGGCATCGTCATACCGGTACGTGTTGCCACGTTCTTCTATCTGCTCGTCCTCCTGTTTCTCTGGAAGCCACTGACCGGCGATTGGGTCAACGTGCCGGTTGACATCGTGCACACGCTGCCTCCGTGGTGGCGCGTGTCGCATGTCAACGGTTCACTCAATCCGCAGATGAGCGACATCGTGCTGCAGATCATTCCCTGGGCAAAGCAGTCACGCGAGGCGCTCGAATCATTCACGCTGCCGCTCTGGAACTCGCTGAACGGCTGCGGCTATCCACTCCTGGCCAGCGCCCAGCCCGCGCCGTTCTCGATCGTGCGCCTGCTCGCGCTGCCGCTTCCGCTCGCATGGTCGATGACCGCGGAGGCCGCGCTCAAGATCCTCATCGCGCTGACGTTCACCTATTTGCTCGCGCGACGCCGCACGTACGGCGAACTGCCGAGCGCAATCGGCGCGGTCTGCTTCGGCTTCTCGACCTTCGTGCACGTCTGGCTGCACTTTCCGCTCGGCACCGCCGCAACGTTCATTCCGGCCACGGTCTACAGCGTCGATCTGCTCGCCGAGCGCGTCGCGCACAGACGTTTTGTTTTCGCCGCGGTGCTCTGGGCAGCAATGCTCTACAGCGGTCATCCCGAAACTGTCTCGCACGCAGGGTTCTTCTGTGCGATCTACCTCCTCTGGATCTGGCTCGTGGAGAAAGCGACGACGCTGAAGAACCTCGCCTGGATCGCGGTGGCACTCGCATGCGGCGTGATGCTCGCGATGCCATTCATCGCTCCCTTCCTCGAAGCACTGCCGCGATCGAAGCGCTATCAGCAATTGCTCGTGCAGCCTCACGTGATCGGCATCTTCTCCGACTGGCCATCGAAGGTACTTCTGATCGAGCCAACGTTTTTCGGGCACGTGCCGCTCGAGAAAGCGTGGGTGGGAGCGGCGACTGCCGAGGGGTTGCAGGGCGCCACGAGCATTCTCGCGCTGGCGGCATTTCTTGCACTTGCCGTGCGCACGATCGCGTTGCGCCGCTTTCGCGATCGCGAGTTCTTCTTCGTGCTGGCCGCAATCTTCTTCCTCGGCGTCATTCTCGGCTGGCCGGGGTTCGCCAATCTGTTCACCCTCATCTTCAAGCTCACGGCAAATGCACGCCTGCGTTGTTTGCTCTCTCTGCTGGGAGCGCTGATGGTCGCCGCGTCGCTCGATTTCGTGCGGCGCGAGCGCGCCTGGCCTTTTGTCGCCGGTATCTTCGCAGCGGCACTCACGCTCTTTCTGCTCATCACGCGCGTCACGTATCCGGTCGATCCCTTCGCAAAGCCAATGGCGATCCTCAATACGTTGCCGAGCATGATCGCGCTCGCGCTCGCCTCGCTCATCGCGATCGCCGGACGCCACAAACATGGCGTGACGATGCTGACCTGCGTCGCTGTGATCGCCGAGGTTTTCTCATTCAATCTCGGCTGGAACCCCAATCTGCCTGCGGAGATGTTCTACCCGAAGACGCCGCTCATCGAAGCGCTGCAGAAACTGAAAGCGAAGCATCCCGCCAACGATCCGTTTCGCGTCGCCGGAATCGGTCCGATGCTCGCTCCGAACCTGAACGCAATGTACGGACTCGAAGATGTGCGCTCGCACGATCCGATGACGAATGGTCACTATCTCGGTCTGCTCCGGGTGCGCGGCGAATATGGTTCGAAGGGTTACTTCGCGGATAAGCTCGATTCGCGAATGCTCGACTATCTCAACGTCCGCTATCTCGTCGCCGATACCTACGAGGAAGTGAAGGACCGCGAGCGTTACCAGGAAATCTATAACGACAAAGACGGACGCATCTTCGAAAACCACGACGTCCTGCCGCGCTTCTTTCCCGCGCGAAACATCATCGTCGAGTTCAACGGCGAACAGTTTGCGAAGCAGCTCGCCGGGCAACACGACTTCCGCGATACCTGCATCGTCAACAAGCTCCCGATCAGCAACGATCAGGAGCGCACGGACCTGCTCGCGCCCCGGCCGGCAGCAGCGGCTCGAGCGAAGCTGTTCATGGCAGATTCGACACCCACCGACTTTCGAATGCATATCAGCGCGCCGCGCTACACCATGATCGTCAGCAGTCAGCCCTCATGGCCCGGCTGGTGGGCCACGTCGGACGGAAGGAAGCTTCGCTCCCTCGTGGTCAACGGCACGTTTCTCGGCTTCGTCGTTCCCCCTGGCGAACATGACGTGCGCGTGTGGTATGCGCCATGGTCATTCCGAATCGGTGTGATCCTGATGCTGTTCGCGATCGCAGGTCTCGCTGCCAGCCGCCGTTACCACGTGTGATATGGTCGCGCGTCGCGAAAAACCCACTCCGGAGGCAGTCCACCCATGCGGACATTTTCCCGGCTCGTAGTCGTCACTCTGATTGCTGCCGCCGCACTCATCGGATGCAGAAAAGAAACAGCAACGACTGCACCCGAGCCCTTTGCGTTCGTCGTCTATCCTGGCGCGAAGTACCTCCCCCAGGTCACTGATCTCTTCAAGCAGGCCCACAAGATTCTGAATCCTGCGCAGGAGCCGCCACCCGTCGCCGTTTACGACACGGATGCTCCGCTCGAGGACGTTGCGGCGTACTACGGTAAGCAGTACGGCTACGGCAAGGTCGCACCAGACTCCACCAACAACCTGAGCGCGGCAAAGCCCGCGGCCTACTACCGCGCGGGCGATCTCGGCCACGACGCTCGGGCGACGCAGGATCTGATGACGAAGATAGGCGTGAAGGCCGATGTGACGAAGGCAGTCGGTGCGTACCGGGCCGCGGAGATCGAGGCCAAGCCAAGCCGCCCGCATGTCACTATCGAGCGCCCCTACTTCGATCCCACGAAGTCGGAAGTGGTGAATCGCACCCTGATTCTGATGACAGGGCAATGAGCCAGCCGCGCGCGCTCATCGCCGGCCTCGGCGCCATCGGGGCATCGATCGGCATGGCGTTGCGCGCGAGCGGTTGGTACGTCCTCTACTTCGACAGGCACGAGTTCAGCGATACGCGCGGCGCGGCCGATGCCCGCGGAAACCTCGAGGATCCCGTCGATGTCACGATCCTTGCGACACCGGAGGACGTTGCGCTCGAACTGCTGCCTCGCACGCGCGGCCTCGTGACTTCGGTTTGCAGCGTCATGACTCCGCTGCGCAGCGCAGCAGGAGGCGAGTTTGTCGCAGGACATCCGATGACGGGAACCGAGCAGGCAGGAATCGATGCCGCGTCGCGCGAGCTCTTCGCGCAAAAGCCATCGTGGTTCATCGACCGCGAGCATCCCGTCGTGCGGCGAATGATCGAAGACTGCGGCGCGAGCGCCGAGCTCGTCGACGCGGAGGAGCATGACCGCGCGATGGCACTCGTCAGCCATCTCCCACAGGTTCTCTCGACCGCGCTCGCGTCGTACCTCGACGACAAGCGCGACATGCTTCGCTTTTCGGCCGGCGGCCTGCGCACGTTTCTCAGGCTGGCAGGGATGGGCTCCGAAATGTGGTCGCCGATCCTCGCGGAAAATCGAAACAACATCGCGCCGCATGCCGCGGCTGTGATGCAGATCGTGCGGGAGATGCTCGAGGGCGAAGCGGAGCCGCATTTCGAGCATGCGCAGGCAGCGTACCGCTTTCTCACGAAATGAATCCGACCTGGCTCTACGTGGGAGTGATTTATTCGATCGCGCTCTGGCTCGCGCGGCGCGCCGGCGCCGTCGTTCCTGCGCGTGTCGCGCTCTTTTTTTATGCGCTCGCACTGATCTTCATGTGGAAGCCGCTGACGGGACCATGGACGACCTCTCCCGCGGACTACGTCCAGAGGCTGCCGCCCTGGTATCACATCTCCGGCGTGAAGCGCCCGATCAACGGGCAGATCAACGACATCGTGCTGCAGATCATCCCCTGGGCACATCAGGCGCGGGAGGCAGTCCGCTCGTTCTCACTGCCGCTCTGGAATTCAATGGCGGGCTGCGGCTATCCGCTGATGGCGAACGGCCAGAGCGCGCCGTTCTCGATCATCCGCCTTCTTGCGCTGCCGCTTCCTCTCGACTGGGCAGTCACTGCGGAGGCTGCATTCAAAGTACTCGTCGCCCTGACGTTCATGTACCTGCTGGCGCGACACCGCAAGTACGACGAGTTGCCCAGCGTGATCGGCGCCGTCTCTTACGGCTTCTGCACGTTCCTGCACGTCTGGCTTCACTTCCCGCTCGGCACCGCGGCCGCGTTCATTCCCGCGGCGCTTTACGCGATCGATCTGCTTGCGGAGCGAGTCACGTACCGCCGCTTTCTCTTCACTGCCGCGCTGTGGGCCGTGATGTTCTACAACGGGCATCCGGAGACCGTTGCTCATGCGACGTTTCTTTCCGGTCTCTATCTGTCATGGATCGTCTTCGTCGAGCGCAGTGAAGGACGGACGCCCGGCCTTTCGTTCGAATCGTGGAGACCTGCGCTACGCACACTCTTCGCGGCCGGCGGAGCGCTGGCCTGCGGCGCGATGCTCGCGATGCCATTCATCGCGCCATTCCTGGAGGCCCTGCCGCGCTCCAAGAGATATCAGGAGCTCGGCGTCCAGCCTCATGTCATCGGCATCTTCTCGGACTGGACCTCGAAGGTGCTGATGCTCGAACCGACTTTCTTCGGACATGTTCCGTTCGAGCGGCCCTGGGTCGACGCCGCATCCGCGGAAGGTCTGGAGGGTGCGGCAGGGATCCTCGGCCTTTGTTCGCTGATCGCGATCGTGATACGCGCGGTCGCGCGTCGCCGCTTTCGCGATCGTGAGGTCTTCTTCGCACTCGCGATGATCTTCTTCATCGGCGTCGTGCTCGCCTGGCCCGGGATCAGTACCATCTTCGCTTTCTTCTTCAAGCTCGCCGCAAACGCGCGGCTCCGCTCGATGATTTGTTTTCTCGGCGCACTGCAGACGGCGGCCGCTCTCGACTTCATCCTTCGCGAACGCGCATGGCCCACGCTGAGCGGCCTCCTCGGCGGTGCCGTCACGCTGTTTCTGCTGATCAAGACCGTGCAGTTCCCCAGCGAGTTCGCGAAGTCGACCGCGATCATGGGAATCCTGCCGAGCATGGCGGTGCTGGCGCTCGCTGCGCTCGTGCCGCTCGCCGGACGCCATAAGCATTGGCTGATGATGCTGGTCCTCACAGCCGTAACGACCGAGGTATTCATTTTCAACTGGGGATGGAACCCGAATCTGCCGATCGAATATCTCTATCCGAAGACGCCCCTGCTCGAGAGGATGGAAACACTGAAGAAGCAGTCTCACGAGCCCTTTCGCATCGTGGGGATCGGAGCGATGTTCTTCCCGAACATGAATGCGATCTTCGGTCTCGAGGATGTGCGCGTGCACGATCCGATGGCGAATGGACGTTACCTGGGACTGCTGCGGGTGCGCGGCGACTACGACCCGACTACCTATTTCGCCCAATGGCGCAATCTCGATTCGCGCATGCTCGACTATCTGAACGTTCGCTACGTTCTGGCCGACACACACGGTACTGTCGCCGACGAACAGCGATTCGAGCTCATCTACACGGGCAAGGATGGCCGCATCTTCGTCAATCACGACGCGATGTCGCGATTCATCGCGGTACGGAACGTCGTCCTCGAGTTCAATCGCGAGAAGTTCAACCGGCTCGTGATGCAGCAGAAAGAGTTCCGCGACACTTGCCTCGCCAACCGGCTCCCGGTGAGCGGCGATCAGGAGCGCAATGATCTTCTCGCGCCACGGGCACCCAATGCGCCAGCCGCGAACGTCGCGATTCAAGACGCGACACCGGTCGAGTACCGCCTCCACGTCAGCGCGCCGCGCTACACGATGATCGCGAGCAGCATCGCATCGTGGCCGGGATGGCACGTGTCATCCAACGGCAGGCAACTCAGACCGCTCGAAGTGAACGGCGCATTCCTGGGCTTCGTCGTGCCGCCGGGCGAGAACGACGTGCGCGTGTGGTACGCGCCATGGTCGTTCCGCATCGGAGTGCTAGTGATGCTGGCAGCGGTGACGGGACTGATCACATACGGTGTGCGGACGTCACGTCCGTCATCGTCTGGCGCTCCTACCTGAACTTCTTGTTCAGCCGTTCCCGCGCGATGTTGTCCACACGCGTGAGCGCAGGCGTCAGCACCTCGCGCTGCTTCGCAACGAGCTCGCCGATCCCGCGCCTGGCCAGCCCGACCATCGCCGTCATCTCTTCTTCGCTGAAGCTCTGCACTTCCGCAGTTCCCTGCAGCTCGACGAAGCGGCCCTTCTCCGTCGCGACGATGTTCATGTCGACGTGCGCCTTCGAGTCTTCTTCGTAGTTGAGATCGAGCGCCGGCGTCCCGCCGATGATGCCGACGGAAACCGCGGCCACCCACTCGACCACCGGCCAGCTCTGCATGTTGCCCTCGGTGTACAAACGCGAGAGCGCCAGCACGAGTGCGACATACGAGCCGGTGATCGATGCGGTGCGTGTTCCGCCATCGGCCTGGATGACATCGCAGTCGATCCACACCGTGCGCTCGCCGAGCAGCTCCGGATTGACCGCAGCGCGCAGTGAGCGGCCGATGAGACGCTGGATCTCCATCGTCCGGCCGCCCTGCTTTCCCTTCGCAGCCTCGCGCTCCGTCCGCTCGGTCGTCGCACGCGGCAGCATGCCGTACTCCGCCGTGACCCATCCCTTTCCGCTGCGATAGAGAAACGGCGGAACCTTCTCCTGAATGGACGCGGTGCAGATCACTCGCGTGTCACCGACCTCGATGAGCGCGGAGCCTTCCGCGTGCTTGTTGAAGTGCGGCGTGATGCGAACGGGGCGGAGCTGATCATGCGCGCGGCCATCTTTGCGCGCTTTTCCGGATGTCGATGCTGTAGTGGTCATGACGCGGCAGTCGTTGTTGCGACTTTCTCCTCGATCACCGCTCCTTTCGGAACGACGACGATTCCCGACTCGGTGACGGTGAACCGCTGCCGGTCGAGCTCGAGATCGTATCCGATCGTGGAGCCTGCAGGAATCTTCACACCTTTGTCGACGATCGTGCGGCGGATCTTCGAACGCCGCCCGATCTCGACGCCGTCCATCAGGATCGACTCGTCCACATCGGAGAACGAGTGAATGCGAACGCGCGGATGCAGCACGCAGCGATTGATCGTCCCGCCCGAGATGATGACACCGTCACTCACCAGCGAATCCGTCGCGATGCCAACGCGCGTCGACGACGCATCGGCGAAGACGAATTTCGCGGTGGACAGAGGCATGCGCGCCGG
>CAZKID010000164.1:7896-10937 GCA_964552405.1 uncultured Thermoanaerobaculia bacterium | reverse complement strand
GAAGGGGTCTTCGCGACGATTCAGCCGGGCAGAGGATAAGTGAAGGCGCTCTTCCGGCGCCGCAATTACTCGAAGCACCAGTTCAATCGTGCGATCCAGGCGAAGCGTCAACCAGGATCGCTCTTCAAGCCGTTCGCCTACATCGCGGCGATGGATCCGGCGAGGGAGCACAACGCGCTCACCGCGGCGACCGTGCTCGACGACTCGCCGATTTCCGTGAAGAGCGGATCGGCCGTGTGGCAGCCGCAGAACTACGATCTGAAGTTCCACGGCCATGTCACGGTGCGCGAGGCGCTCGCGCATTCGTACAACATCCCAGCTGTGCGCGCGGCGATCGACGCCGGCGTGCCGAACGTCGTGAAGGAGGCGTCAGCGATCGGCATACAGTCGCGGCTGGAGCCCTATCCATCGATTGCACTCGGCGCGTTCGAGGTCACGCCGCTCGAGATCGCGTACGCGTACTCCGCGTTTGCGAATCTCGGCGTGAAGGCGGAGCCGATCTCGATCCTTGCCGTGGCGACGCGCGACGGAAAGCTGCTCGAGAGCCGCGAGGTGAAAATGCGGCGCGTCGCTCCCGCCAACATCTGCTACGTCATGAACGACATTCTCAAGGACGTCTTCAACTACGGTACCGCAGGCAAGGCGCGGCAGCTCGGCTTCGACCGGGCCTTCGCGGGAAAGACAGGCACGACGAGCAACTATCGCGACGCGTGGTTCATCGGCTACTCGCCGCGCATTCTTTCGCTCGTGTGGGTTGGTTTCGATGACGGGCACAGCGTGAGGCTCGCCGGCGGCGATGCGTGTGTGCCGATCTGGACCGCACATATGAATCGCATCGTCGGAACGATTCCGGACGTCGATTGGAAGCGTCCGGAGAGTGTCGTCGAGCGGCAGATCGATCCGGAATCGGGAATGCTCGCGACGCCGTATTGTCCGACGACGCGCGGCGAGGTCTTCGCCGCCGGAACGGAACCTGCGTCAGTCTGCCCGCTGCACGCCGGCAGCGGCGAGCCGTCACCATTGATGCAGGACAACGAGCTCATGTTTCCGCGAGCCGAGGCGGCACCGAAAACAGAGGCGCAGCGTCGAAGAGATAGTGCGATTCGCAGACTGATGCATAGGATTTTTGGCGATTGATTGTGGTTACGGGGCTCGCGGATGCGCGGGCTCGCGGTGGAGGATGGCCGAGACCGGCCGCGTACCCGCGTATCCGCGTAACCGCGCGCCCCATCGTTTACACTCTCGCAATTCGAACATGACCGACTCCGTCATCGCAGCTACCCACTCCGAGCCCGGCTTCCTCGAGCGCCTGCGAGAGAAGGGGGAATCCGCACTCTTCTACATCGGCGAGCTGATGACGCTCGGTGGTCAGACGGTGCAGCAGGCGTGGGACGGCAAGATCGAGATGCCGCTGCTGATCGCGCAGTTCGATCAGATTGGTGTGCGCTCGTTTTCCATTGTCGGCATCACCTCGCTGTTCATCGGCATGGTGCTCGCGCTGCAGACCGCCTACTCGCTGGCTGACTTTGGGGGCTCACTCTTCATCGGCAAGGTCGTCTCGCTCTCGCTCATTCGGGAGCTGGCGCCCGTATTGATGTCGCTCATGGTTGGCGGACGCGTTGGCGCGGGCATCACTGCGGAGCTCGGTACGATGAAAGTCACGGAGCAGATCGACGCGCTGCGCGCTCTTGCGACGAATCCCGTACGGAAGCTCGTCGTGCCGCGCGTCATCGCTACGACCGTGATGCTGCCGCTGCTCACCGTGCTCGCCAATTTCATCGGAATCTTCGGTGGACTCCTGATCGCCGTCGGTTCACTGCACCTCAACGCGAATTTCTACACGCGCAGTGTCATCGAGACGGTGAAGTACAACGACCTCGCGTCGGGCATCGGCAAGACATTCTTTTTCGGATTCGCGATCGGGCTGATCGCCTGCTACAACGGTCTTCGCACGACCGGCGGAGCCGATGGGGTCGGGCGCTCGACGACGGCCACCGTCGTCACGGCGTCGATCACGATCCTCATCATGGATTTCTTTCTCACGAAGTTGTTTCTTCTCGCTTTCTGATGAGCACGACGACGCCAGCTGACCGCCGGGCATTGACCCGCGACACTCCGGAGCGGCGCGCGCACGTGCGCGAGCCGTTCGTCGAGTTCCGCGATGTCTACAAGGCATACGGGCGCAAAGAGGTGCTGCGCGGAGCGGATCTCACCGTCTACCGCGGCGAAGTCCTCGTCATCCTCGGCGGTTCCGGTACGGGAAAGTCCGTGACGCTGCGCCATATGCTCGGCCTCGAGGCGCCGGACTCCGGCCGTGTGTTCGTCGAAGAGGAAGACATCACCGATCTTCCCGAAGAAGAGCTGTATCGCGTGCGCAAGAAATTCGGGATGTTGTTCCAGAGCGGCGCGCTCTTCGATTCGATGACTGTTTTCGAGAACGTCGCGTTCCCGCTACGCGAGCATACGGAAATGGGTGAGGAAGAGATCGCACGTGCGGTGCGCGAGCGGCTCGAGCTGGTTCACCTTCCTCAGACAGAGCATCTGATGCCCGTCGATCTGTCCGGAGGCATGCGCAAGCGTGTTGGATTGGCGCGCTCGATCGTGCTCGATCCGAAAATGATTCTCTACGATGAGCCGACGACGGGTCTCGATCCGATCACGGCCAAGGCGATCAACGAGCTGATCATCGATCTGCAGTCGAAACTGAACGTGACATCGGTCGTGGTGACACACGACATTCAGTCGGCGTTCTCGGTCGGCGATCGCATTGCGTTTCTGAACAAAGGCGTTTTTGAATGGGTGGGCACGATGGCCGAAGCCCGCGATTCCGATCATCCGATCCTTCGCGAATTCTTCAAGGGGGGGCGCCTCTACGGGATGGAGCTCACGCACAAGCGCGGCTAGTTCCGATGGCGATCCCAGAAGGCGCGCAAATGGTACGGGTCCAACGGCCGAGAGGTGCCATCTGATGCCAGCCACGTGCGGGCCAACCGCGATGTAGCTCGGTTCTCCCACATCTTCAACTATGCCCGCGACTCGGG
>CAZKID010000164.1:0-7886 GCA_964552405.1 uncultured Thermoanaerobaculia bacterium | reverse complement strand
TGACGAGTAGTGAGTGAGGAGTAGTGAGTGACGAGAGAAAAAACTCGACACTCATCACTCGTCACTCGGAACTGGAAAATCATGGCACCTGCATCCAAAGAGAAGTCGATTCGCGTCGGAATGCTCGTTTCGATCGCGGTGATCATCCTGATGGTGTTCATCTTCGTGATTGGATCCGAGCAGAAGATCTTCTCGCGCAAGAACGAATACGAAGTCCGCTTCGACAGCGTGGCCGGACTCGCTGAGGGCAATCCGGTGAAGATCTCCGGTGTGACGGTTGGCGTCGTCAAGGACATCCGTCTGCCGCGCGATCCGAAGGCGAAGGATGTGCAGATCTCGCTGCTCGTCGATCGCAAGTATGCGGAGCGTATTCGCGGCGATTCGCGTGCGCGTCTGAAGAAGCTCGGTCTGCTGGCTGGTGACAACTACATCGACATCACTCCTGGCAGCCCGCGTTTCGACGCTGTCGATCCCGGCTCGACGATTCCGGCGCAGCGCCAGACGAACGTCGATCAGCTCATTTCCTCGGGTGAGGATCTCGTCGACAATTTCGTGCAGATCTCGTATTCGCTCAAGAACGTCCTCGCTCGTGTCGATCGTGGCGAGGGTGTCCTCGGCGAGCTGACCAGCGCGCCGGATACGAAGCAGCGCCTGACGGACACCGTGCTCACGACGCTCAACAAGACGAACGCGATCCTGTCGCACGTCGAGAGCGGCAAGGGCGTCGTCGGAAAGCTCGTCTACGACGAGCAGTTTGCCAATCAGCTCACGACGTCACTCTCCTCGAGTGCCACGTCGCTTGCGGCGATCACGAGTCACGTGCAGCGCGACCTCGAGGGAGGCAACGGCGCATTGCCTGCGCTGCTCAGCGATCCTGAAGGGAAGAAGAAGGTTTACGAGCTCGTCGACAATTTGCGCACGACGTCCGCGAATCTCGCCGTCTTCTCCGCGTCGCTCAAGGAAGGGCAGGGGCTGGTTCCACGCCTGTTGAACGACAAGGAATACGGAGATCAGGCGCTGACCGAGTTCAAGTCGCTCGTGACGCAACTCGACGAGACGGTGAAGAAGATCAACACCGGCGAAGGAACTGCTGGAAAAATCGTCAACGATCCGAGCGTCTACGAATCGATCAACGACATCCTGATCGGCATCAACGAGTCGAAGATGCTTCGCTGGTTGATTCGCAATCGGCAGCAGAAGGGGATCGAGAAGCGGTATGACACCGATCAGAAGACGGTGCCCGCCGTGCCGCCGGTACCGGAACCGAGCGAGACGCCCAACAGCGCCAAGCCGTAAATCCCTCCGCGTTCTCCGCGTCTCCGCGTCAAACCGTTCTCACGCGGAGGCGCGGAGAACGCGGAGGAAGAGCGTCTTCTGCTAACATCCGCGCGGTTTTTCTTGGAGGATTCCTGTGCAAATTGCGGTGATCGGGACGGGCTACGTAGGCCTCGTCACCGGTGCAGGCCTTGCCGACTTTGGAAATGAAGTCACCTGCGTCGACATCGATGTCAACAAGATCCAGGCTCTCAGGCAAGGCAAGATCCCGATTTACGAACCGGGACTCGACAAACTGGTCAGCAAGAACGTCCACGAAGGACGTCTGAACTTCACGACGGATCTGGCGAGCTCGATTCAGCGAGCGCGCGCGATCTTCATCGCGGTCGGCACGCCACCGCGTCCCGATGGCTCCGCCGACCTTCGTTACGTCGAAGACGTTGCGCGCACGATCGCGCAGCACATGAACGGTCCGAAGCTGGTCATCACGAAGTCGACGGTGCCCATCGGTACGGGCCGCATGATCGAAAAGATCATCACGGAGAGCGGCAGCGGACATAAGGCGTCTGTCGTCTCCAATCCGGAGTTCCTGCGCGAAGGCTCAGCCATCGAGGACTTCATGAAACCGGACCGCGTCGTCATCGGCGCATCCGATCGGGAGTCGATCGACCTGATGAAGGAGATCTATGCACCGCTGCACTACCTCGAGATTCCGTTCGTCGTCACGAATGTGGAGTCGTCGGAATTGATCAAGTACGCGTCGAACGGATTCCTCGCAACGAAGATCTCGTTCATCAACGAGATCGCGGTTCTCTGCGAGAAGATCGGCGGCGATGTGCACGATGTTGCGATCGGAATGGGCCTCGACTCGCGCATCGGGCCGAAGTTCCTGCAGGCCGGTCCCGGCTTCGGTGGCTCCTGTTTTCCGAAGGACACACTCGCAGTCGCCGACATCGCGCGTCAGTACGACTACAACTTCCAGATCATCGAAGCAGTGCTCCGCGTCAATCAGGAGATCAAGGAGCGGATGGTCGTCAAAGTTTCGGAAGCCCTCGGCGACGTCAGCGGTAAAGTCGTCGGCGTCCTCGGCCTTGCATTCAAGCCGGAGACCGACGACATGCGCGACTCTCCGACGCTGCCCCTGATTGCCGGACTGCAGAAGCAGGGCGCGACGATCCGTGCTTACGACCCGCAGGCGATGGATAACGCGAAGACGATGTTCCAGGGCATCGACTTCTGTCACGACGCGTATGACTGCGCGACCGGTGCGGACGCACTTGTGATCGCGACGGAATGGAACGAGTTTCGTGCGCTCAATCTCCAGCGCATCAAGACCGCGCTGAAGCAGCCGGTCATCATCGATCTACGCAACGTCTATGATCCGCAGCGAATGAAGAGCGAAGGCTTTCGCTACTTCTCCGTGGGGCGTGCCAAGTAATGGGCCGCGCGCTCATCACCGGCGGTGCCGGCTTCCTCGGCTCACACCTCTGCGAGTTGTTCCTCTCTCGCGGCCATGAAGTCATCTGCATGGACAACTTCATTACCGGCAGCCCGAAGAACATCGAGCATCTTTTCGGCCGCGACGCCTTCTCGTTCGTGAAATACGACGTAACGAACTACATCCACGTCGATGGGCCGCTCGATTACGTGCTGCACTTCGCGTCGCCCGCGAGTCCGATCGATTACCTCGAGAAACCGATTCAAACGCTGAAGGTCGGCTCCCTCGGCACGCACAAGACTCTTGGTGTCGCGAAAGACAAGAACGCGCGCTATCTCATCGCGTCGACGTCCGAGGTGTATGGCGATCCGCTGGTGCATCCGCAGAAAGAAGACTACTGGGGCAACGTGAATCCCGTTGGACCGCGTGGTGTCTACGACGAGGCCAAGCGCTTCGCCGAAGCGATGACGATGGCGTATCAGCGGTTTCATGGCGTCGATACGCGCATCGTTCGCATCTTCAACACGTATGGCGAGCGGATGCGCGTCAATGATGGACGCGTCGTGCCGGCGTTCATCTCGCAGGCTCTGCGCAACGAGCCGATGACGGTGTTCGGCGACGGATCGCAGACGCGCTCGTTCTGCTATGTGTCGGATCTCGTCGAAGGGATCTATCGCCTGCTGATGTCCGACGAGAAGATGCCGACCAACATCGGCAACCCGAACGAGATGACCGTGCTGCAGTTCGCGCAGGAGATCAAGCGCCTGACGGGAACGAGCGCGCCGATCGAGTTTCGCGCGCTGCCCGAAGATGATCCGAAGATCCGCAGACCGGACATCACGAAGGCGAAATCGATTCTGAAGTGGGAGCCGGTGGTGCCGCTGGAAACCGGCCTCACGCGCACGATCGATTACTTCAAGAGCGTGCTGCTGTAGTGGTCTTGTGGCTTATCCCGGTCCTCCACAGCCTGTGCGAAGTGACCAATACGAAAACGCCCTCTCTTGCGAGAGGGCGTTTCGAAAAAGATCGCTGACTCTTACCTCATCCGTTTCGTTTCATCGCGAACACAGCAACCATCGCGAGGACTGCTGCCAGTGCCGCGAGCATCGAGGGATCGAGCGTCGGGATCACTGCCACAATCGCGACGACCGCGGCAGCGCTCGAGTGGTTTGCGGGGGTGGGTGCCGGGGGGGCCGGTGATACCGTCGGGGAATTGCTCGACGTCGCGGGCGTGTTTCTGGCGGTCAAATTGATCGTGATCGGATTCGCCGCGCCGACAGCGAGCGAGGGTAACGTGCATGTGACGGTTCCGGTTGCGAAACCGCACGTCCACCCCGTGCCGCTGGCGCTCACGTAGTTCACGCTCGCCGGAAGAACATCGGTGACCTGCACTGAGGTTGCCGTATTCGGGCCGGCGTTGTTGACGTTGATCGTGTAGCTGAACGGGAACGTAGGCGATGTCGAGCTCGTCGAGGCAGTCTTTGTGATCGAGAGGTCGGCCCCTGCTGCGAAGTTCGCGATCTGGCCGAGCTCCGTGGCGGAGTAACACTGCTGCGTGGTCGCGCCAAACGTCGCGAGTGCTGCTGCCTGAGTCGCCGCGGCCGCCTTGCTGCCGAGGCCAGTTGCGAAGTTGGTGATCGCTTTCGTCTGCCCAGGAGCAAGCGTGATCGAGTAACCCCAGTACGGGTTGTCGTCGCCGTCTGCGAAATTGATGATTGAAACAGGAGTCCCCGGGCTGCTCGATCCCTGGAAGACATGGCCGATGCGAGGATCGGACGATGAGTTGCCTGAATAGTTCTGGAACGTGGTCACCCAGCTGTCGCTGGTCGTCGCAATCGCGTCACCGCTCGACGACGTGACGATCTTGGTGTTGGAGTCCGAGCCGAGATTGTTCGACGTGATCGTCGTAAACGTGATGGGTGCACCGGTCGTGTTCGTATAGAAGTTCGTCCAGCGGATGAACCGGTCGTTCGTCGGAACGAAGACCTTGCGGTAGACACTCAGTCCCCCGATCGTCTGGGCCGGCCAAACATACTGACGATTCGTGCAGGTGGGGGTGGCGGGTACCGTCGCGTCGACGGTCGCCGGCCCGTTCTTTTCGTACATCACGTAGTTGGCATTGCCGGTCTGGCAAGGCCCTGTCGCGTTCGTGAGACTGACGCAGAGGCCCTGATAGCCGTCGAACATGTCGCTCAGCGACGACATGACCGTGCCGCCCGCGCTGGTGGATGCGGCGATCGGCGCGCTATACGACGCCTCGGAGGCGGCTCCGGACGCAGATGAGCTCGTGGAGAACGTGATGTTCGTGTTGATGAAGTATTTGAGGCCACCGGCATCGATCAGCTGAACCGAGCCGGTCGCATCGGGGCGAGCGGTCAGCGAATCGCTTCCGTATTTGGAGAACTTTCCGCGCCGCGCTCTCTTGGCATCGCGCTTTGCTTTGTTCGCATCGCGCAAAGCCTGCTTCTCTCCAGGTGTGAGCGCCGCATCAGATGCGATTCTCATCGCACGTCCGCCCTGCTTCGCCTTCTTCGCATCGCGTTTCGCCTTGTTGGCGTCTCGCAGTGCCTGCTTCTGTTCAGGGGTAAGACCCGAATCGGCGACGATGCGAAGAGCGGATTGACGATCCGTCAGTGTCACGTCGGCAATTGCAGGAACTGCAAGAACAAAAACGAGAAACAGAAACACACTGCGTTTCATCAAACACTCCCGCTTTCAATGATTGGACGAAGAACGGCCGGTCGGTATATTACGCCTTCTGATGAATCATCGGACCAGAATTTGCCGTTTTTGGATGGTTGCGGCCGTGGTTGCCTTCTTCATGTCTTGCCACCACGGCTCTCGCCCGAACGTTTTGATCATCACGATCGACACACTTCGCGCGGATCACCTGGGATGCTACGGCTTCCATCTCGCGCGTACGCCTGCCATCGACAGGCTCGCGTCGGAGGGAGTGCGCTGCGCGAATGCGATTGGTTCTGCACCGATCACGATGCCCGCACATACATCCATCTTCACCGGTCTCTATCCGGTGGCTCACGGCGTTCGCGACAACGGTGCATACGCGCTTGGTGATGATGCGGTCACGCTCGCCGAACGACTGCACACCGCCGGTTACACGACGCACGCATTCGTCTCAGCACTCGTGCTCAATCGGCGTTATCACCTCGATCAGGGCTTCGAGTCTTACGACGACGATCTTTGGGCCGAGGATGATCCGAAGCTCTTCATGATCCGCGAACGGCAGGCACCGAAGACGGCCGCCCGCTTTCTCCAATGGCTCGATGGCTGGAACCGTGAGCACTCGAAGCCGTTCTTTACGTGGATCCATTTCTTCGATCCTCATCAGCCGTATCGTGCGGCAGGCGCGGACGCAGCGCTCGCAGTCTCCCCCTACGATGCGGAGATCGCCGGCGTCGATCATCAGATCGCGAAGATCATCGACACGCTCCGCCAGGACGGAGTGCTCGACGACACGCTCATCATTCTCACGGCCGATCATGGCGAAAGCCTCGGTGAGCATGGAGAGAAGACTCATGCGGTGTTCGTCTACGACGCGACCGTGCGCGTGCCGCTCATCCTTCGATACCCGAAGCTCTTTGGTTCGCGCGTCTACGATGCGCCTGTCCGCTCGGTCGACATCACGCCGACTGTGCTCGACATTCTCGGCCTGCCGCGCGCGGACGCGATCGATGGCCAGAGTCTCCTTGGTGCGCTGCGCGGGAAGGACACGCCTCCGCAGCTCCCGCAGTATTCCGAGTCTCTGCTCTCAGAAGTCGGCTTCGGAATGGCGCCGCTCTACGCGCTGCGCGATGCTGGCTACAAGTACATCCGTGCGCCGCGTCCGGAGCTCTATGACCTGGCGAAGGATCCTCACGAGCTGGTTAACGTCATCGCAGAGCAGCCGCGTGTCGCTGCAAAGTTGAGCAGTGAACTGACCGCGTTGATGGAGAGTAGCGGCCGCCACGCGGTGAAGGCAGCAGCCAACCCGATCTCCCGCGAGACGGAGGAATCGCTGCAGGCGCTCGGCTATCTGGCGCCGCATGGTGAGCGCTCGGCGATGCAGGGAATCGATCCCAAAGATGGGCTTCCGATTCACAACAAGCTCGAGGATGCGCGCCACTTCGCGCAGCAGCAGAAATGGGATCAGTCGCGCAAACTCCTCGAGGAGATCATCGCGGCGACGCCTCGGAACGTCTCGGCGATCAACGTTCTCGGTCTGATCGGAATCAAGACGGGCAATCGCGAAGAGGCGATCCGTCATTACAGTGAGTCTCTCGCCATCGACCCCACGCAGTTTCGCGTCCATGCGCTCCTCGGCACGCTTGCGTTGAGCGAAGGGAAACTCGACGGCGCCGAAAAGGAATATCGGGTCGCGCTCTCATTGAATCCCAACTTCGCCGAAGTCATGGCGAACCTCGGTTTTCTCGAGTCGCTGCGCGGACATCAGCGCGAAGCCGAGGCGTGGTATCGCAAGGGAATCGCCGCCGATCCCTCCTTTCCGCGCGTCTACCGGCGGCTCGGTGATCTCTACTACGAGCGGGGAGACTACGCCCACGCCTCTGAGAATTACGCGAAGTCCGCGCGGATGCTTCCGTCCGATGTGCGCTCGGTCGTCCAGCAGGGGAATTGCGCGCGGCGTCTCGGACACACAGAAGAGGCTGACGCGCTTTTCCGCCGCGCGGAAGCGCTGCGCCCGGACGGCTGGATTCCAACCTACAACCGCGCCTGTTTGCTTGCGGTGACGGGAAAAGCAGAGGAAGCGCTCAACGTTCTGAACGCTCTCGCGTCGCGCCACGATGTGCCGGAGGGGCTGGTGAATCGAGACAACGACCTCGCGTCGGTGCGCGCACTTCCCGGTTTTACGGACCTTCAGCGTAAGCTCGAACCCGAGGAGGACGGCGAAGATCCGCCGGCAGAGTAGTTAGCGGACGATCGTCTCTTCACGGCGCGGACCGGTGGAGATGATCGACGCTTTCGCGCCGGTTTCGTCTTCGATGAACTGCACGTAATCCTTCGCTGCCTGCGGGAGCTCAGCGTACGACGTCATTCCGACGGTCGAGGTCTTCCATCCCTTCATGCGCTTGTACGCCGGAGTACCGCGATTGTCGTACGCAGTACACACTTCGATCTCCTCGAGCTCGTCGAGCACATCGAGCTTGGTGATCGCGAG
>CAZKID010000163.1:6656-11030 GCA_964552405.1 uncultured Thermoanaerobaculia bacterium | reverse complement strand
TAGACTCGGACGTGAGGACACGCGGCTTTCCATCCCCCCATTGCGCTTTGCCGTAGCGCTTGTCCATGAGCGTCTCCGCGTAACAGTTACGACAACCTTCGCTGACGTGGGTGCATCCGATCCACGGATTGAAGGTATGGTGAGTCCATTCGATCTTGCTGTTCTCGCCCATCACTTGACCTCAGTTTCAGGACGGGCGAAGAGGCCGCGGATTGCGGCGATCGCCAGCTCGGGATCGTCATTACTCAGGACGACGTCGCCATCGGCCAAGTCAGGATTGCGGACGACGAGTGTCAGTTTGGGATTCTTCTTGAACCGGCGCGCGATCCGATTCAGATCTTCTGAGAGATCCTCGCGAAGTTGCTGGATCCGATTCATCCGAGCAGCTCCTTGAGCGCTTCGAGATCGGCATCGATCTCACGGCGCTTCCGCTCGATGGCGGCCGAGAGCTCGAGTACGCGAGCGAGCTTTGCTTCGCCGGCAACGCGGCGCGATTCGATGGTGCGATTGTTCTCAGAGCGCCAATGCTTCGGTTTCGGGCCTGGTTTCGCGGAAGACTTCGGCAGACCAGCGCGGCTCTTGAAATCCGGATGCGTGAATGGATGATCCTTGCTACGGCCGCGGTGCATGACCGGTAGCTCGCCGCACTTCGTGCATTTCAGCTTCTTCTGTTCTTTCGTACTGATGGCCATCTTCGTTTCTCCCATCTTCGGAGGGGCTGCCGCGCGCTCGGACTCCGTCATCGGCCTCACGTTGCGAAGCGGATCCGGCCGCGGCGCGGGTGCGTGGGTGACCGCCTCACGTTGCGAAGCGGATCCGGCCGCGGCGCGGGTGCGATTTTCATCCGGCGTGTCGTCGAACGGATGCCCGTCACCATCCACGTTCCAGTTCGCCGGATCGTGCACGGGTGCCGCTTTCAGCTCGCCGCATTCTGTGCAATTCATTCGTTCCTTCCACCGCACGCGCTGCAGAGCGTCTGTTCGTCGTTCACCCAGCCGCACGGACCGACGTCGGTCTCGCAGGCGTTGTCCTCAGTGCAGCCACACGAAGAGCACACGCCCGCTTTGCCCTTCTTCGGCGAAGCCTTCTTCGCGTCTTTCTCCGCCGACTTCACTTCCGCGCGGACTCGCTTTTTCACTTCCTTGAGGTCGACGCCGGCGAGTTCGAACATCTCCATCCGCAGACGGTCGAGATTCTTCGATCGATCCGACGCGACCTGGAATGTGATTTCGACTAGGACACCGAAGAGCTGCTCGCCCTTCAGGCTTTCAACGAAGCGATGGATTGCTTCGTCCTCGAGACCATCCGGAGCGATGAGCCAATCGCGCCGCTTCATGATGATCTCGACATCTTCGACGTCGTACTCGGCCGACTCGAGGAGCCGAGTTTCAACAATCAGACGAAGACCGCCGGCTTCTAGCAGATCAGCGGTTCGCGATTCGACCGCGTTGATCAGGTCAACGAGCGCGGCCCGATGGACGTGTTGTTCGAGCTCGCGTTCCTTCTGCTGCTTGATGTACTCGGCTGTCTCGCGAGCCCGCTCGCCGTGATCGACGAGCCTCGACGGCTTCTTCGTTTCCGGATGCGCCTTGTGAACCGCGGCGGTCGCGGCGCTCCGATCGAGCAGCTCATAGATCTTCCCGTCGTGAGGATTCATCGCAACGACGAGTTGCGGCAGCTTCTTGCCGAGGAGCTTTTGATAAGTACGCCGCTTCGGATCGTCCTCACAATGCTCGTCGACGCGAACGAAGGGTGCGCCCCAGCGGAGGCCGCGGGAGGAATACTTGTCGAAGATTTCTTTCGATTCTTTCGAGCTGAGAACGCGATCGCCATTCTCTTTCGCCTCTGCCTGGCGGAGCTTCCAGAACGCCTCAAGCTTCTCTTTCCAACAGACAGGACTCGTGCAGAGGTCTGCGCTGCCGACGTCGGCGAAGAGTTCCGATTGATTGCCAGTGCGCATTGGGCACGTAGTGCACGGCCCGGCGGCAGGGACGAGGCCTTCGTCATCAAGCGCCCATGGCGCGTTGCTGATGCGAAGCATGAACTCGCGCTGGATGTAGTCGGCCGCGGCGCGGAATGACATCGCAGCATTGAAATCGTCGCCAACGATCTCCTGGAGCGCCTTCACCTGCAGCTTCGGATCGGGGATGCGTGCGATGAGAAGGCCGAGCGAATGATTGATCTGACCATCCCACAGCGCGCGCCGAGCCTCGTCACAGAGTGCCGTGAGCTTCATTCGTCCGTAGACGTAGGAGCGCGACTTCCCGATCTTCGCCGCGAGATCGTCGACCTCATAGCCGTGGTCACGAATTAGGCGTTCGTACCCCTCTGCCTCCTCAATCGGCGAGAGATCCTCGCGCTGCAGGTTTTCGATGACTTGAATCTCGAGTGTGGCTTTGTCGTCGAGCTCACGAATGATCGCGGGGATTGAATCGATGCCGGCGATTTCAGACGCGCGGAAACGCCGCTCGCCGGCGATCAGTTCGTAACGGCCGTCGATCGGCCGAACGAGAATCGGTTGGATGACTCCATGCTTGCGAATCGAAGCGGCGAGCTCCTGGAGCTTGTCGCCGTCGTAATGCTGCCGCGGATTCGTCGGCGACGGCACGATCGACGTGAGCGGGAGGAGAACGGTCGCGGAGGTAGGGGCTTCAATTTCGAGTGCTGACATTGGCCGAGTTCCTTTCCTGTTTCCAGCGCTCAATGAACGCCGTCGTCTTTGAGCGTGACCGAACGTCCGCCGGCGCTGATCGTGACGCTCGAGATGCCACTCCCCTTCTTGGGCTTCATGGCCTTGGCTGCTTTGCTGTTCGGATTCGAGAGGTCATCCATGATCTTTTCGCCGACGGAGGAAATAGCTTCTCTTGCAGCTTCGAAGACCGGCTTCTCGTTGATGGCAGCTTTGAAGTCCGCGAGGTCCTGCTTCCAGGCTCCGTGACGCCGTGCGATCGCGGAGAACTCTTCGATGTCGTGGCCGCGCAGACCATCAGGAGTAATGTGCGAGAGCTCGTGGTCGACGAGTGCGATGCGTTGCTTCCCGTCCATCCGGATCCACATGTCCCACGCGAATTCGATGCAGTAGAACGGCGCCGGCGCATCGTCTTCTTCGCTGGTGAGACCGAGGTCCCGCCGCAGCGCCAGGTACGCGTTGAGGCCCGTGATCTTCTTCGTCATCCCGAGAACGACTTTTCCCTTCGCTTCCGCATGCTGCGAACGGAAGACGTACGTGATCGCCTCACCCTCGAGGTGTTTGTGGAACGCCGTAATCAGCTCATCGGCGATCTCCTTCGCTTCGTCGGCATCCCACCAGACGACGGGTTTCTTGTCGGACATGACCTCTCTCCTTCCGGGTGCAACGCAGAGTTGGAGTTTCCTGAAAGACCAAAGGAACGATGCACCGTGCATCGCTCCCTTCATCCGTCAGAGCTTGTGACGACGATTCGAGAGCCGGTGATAGCGGCCGCCATGACAATTGCCGAAGCGATCGAGAACGACAGTGGCGACGCAGATGTCACACTCGCCGATCATCAGCCGCGGACATTCCTCACCTTCGCGATGCACATCCGAGCAGATGTCGCAGAAGAGCCCTTCGACGTACTCGATCTCGCCGAAGAACGCGCGAAGGAAGTCGCGCGGCGCGGTGATGAACGAGATGAAGGTGCTGAGGCGGCCGTGAGAGGCCAGCCGCCCCAGGCGGGTCAAGGTGGGATGTCTGAGGCTGTCTGAGGCCTGAACTGGCAGGACGGCTCTCGAGGTGATGGTCATGCGGATTTCTCCTGCGGAAACTGGAGCTGGCCAGGCTGATAGACGGTCTTCTTTCCAGCAGGCGGCTTCGGACACGCGCCCTTGCCGGAGCGCCAGCGGTGCCAGATATACTCACCACCGCAATTGGCGCAGAGCGGCTTTTCCTGGCTCGACATCACTTCGCTCCTGCTGCAACGAGATGGTCAGGACGGCGAAGGAAGCGATTGTCGAAGAGCGCGAGGAAGCGCGCGCCCTCCTGCTGCAGTTCCTTCGGGAGTTCTTCGACCGCCTCTACGCCGAAGGCGACATGCAGCGGACAGTTGTTCCACTCGTGACAGTCCCACGCTCTGCGATCGAGGATCTGTTTGATGGTCGCGCCGCCGGCGGTCAGCAGCTTCTCCATCGGACCACCAGGCGCCTGGTACTCATCGAGCGTGATCGACTTGACCTCGACCTTGTCGCGGCGCTCCGGTTCGATCATGACAACACCGTTCGGAGCCTCGATCGACGTGAGCGACTTACATCCGCTCGCGTCCAGCGTCGTCGCGTTCGGAGCCTCGATCGACGTGAGCGACTTACATCCGCTCGCGTCCAGCGTCGTCGCGTTCGGAGCCTCGATCGACGTGAGCG
>CAZKID010000163.1:0-6556 GCA_964552405.1 uncultured Thermoanaerobaculia bacterium | reverse complement strand
TTACATCCGCTCGCGTCCAGCGTCGTCGCGTTCGGAGCCTCGATCGACGTGAGCGCGTCGCAGTAGCTCGCGTCCAGCGTCGTCGCGTTCGGAGCCTCGATCGACGTGACGTCGTACGGTGCAGTGACTTCGGTTTCGTCTGACTTGAAGACTCTCATCATCCACTCCTACGACTGTTGCTCGAGCGGTTGCTCTTCGGAACTCGAGCCGCGCCACCCGGCGCGCGGCTTGTCGCTCTTGTCCGCCGCCTTCTTCGTGCTAGTGCTCTTGGTGCGCTTCGCGCTGCTCTTCAAGCGCAACACGGATTCGCGTGCGCGAAACAGCCGCGCGAGCTCGTTGCGCCTTTGACCTTTCGCATCCTCGAATGCACGCTGCGGCACCTCGAGCGCATGCGAACCGCCGCTTCCGCTCATCAATCGATCGATCTTCTCGTCCGCGGCTTCGACGAGCGTGTCGATGTCCTCTTCTTCAATGCGTCGTCTCGACATTGGCCGACTCCTTCTTCCTCGGTGTTTTTGGACCTGTGTGACCTAACGTGCCGCCCGTGGGTAGGAGTGCGCGAGCAGCACGGAACGTCACGCAGCCGGAGCTGCTGCAGTTCTCGGTTAGAAGGGCACCTCTTCGTCCACGACTGCCGCCGGCGCTGCTTTCGTCGACGCGGCAAGCGGACGTTTCAACTCCTCGTAGCCGACGATCGTGTTGCGATCGCCGAACTGTGGATTGACATCGCGATCAAGCTTCACGATGAGGTTCTGTCCGCGGAGCGACTGCGGGTCGAGAGTGCCGTTCTTGAAGGCGTCGTAAACGCCGAAGATCATCGCGAGCGCGCGCAGCTTGAAGAGCGAGCCCTTGCGGCCGGAGCTCTTCGGCGGTGCCGTGATGAACTCATGCACGGTCTGCGTCTGGCCATCCATCCCGTAGACGAGGAAGTGAATGTCGAGCATTGGATCGCCGGTCTTCTTCGAGACTGTCTCGACGACGCGCTCGATCGTCGCCTCATAGTCCGCGGCCGGCCAGGAGCTGTTTGCATCCTCGGGGTCGTAGTTCCATCCCATCTTCTGGTTCCCTTTCATCATTCGCTCGACGACGGCCCATTGGTCGTTCGCAAGCAGTTGTTTGTAGATGCGTCGCATTGACTCCGTCAGGCCGCGGTTTCAGCTTCTGCGGCGGGTTTCTGCAGCCAGGCAAGACACTTCGCGGCGACGTCGGCCGCCATCTCGGAGAAGTTCTCCGCCTCGGCCGCTTTCAGCCACTTGTCGCGCAGCTTCTCGCCGTCGACACGCAGCGAAAGAAGACGCTTGAGCTCCGCGACCTGTTCGTCCGTCGCGAGAGGAACGGCGATCGCCTCGCGCGTGAAGGAATCGCGGCCGTACCGCTCAGCGATTTCTTCAAAGGTGAACGGGAACGTGTCGCCTTCACGAAAGCCGCGGTGCCGCGACTTGACGACGGTCACAACGCGATCTTTTCCGCGACGCTCCGCACGAAGGACGAGATCGAAGAAGTGCTCGAGGTCCTTCGGCCCGGCGGGGATCATCACGCCATCGGATCCAAACTTCTGCTTCTCGTACGCGGTGACGACAACGGTCATGTTGACGCGCTTGAGGAGCTTGCCCAGGCGGCGCCACTTCTTCGTGGCCTCGGCCACGTTCTTGCCGTAGTCGGATCCGACGTGTTGCTCCTGGAGATCCGACTCGTCGTTGAAGATGGTGGTGATCGGATCGAGCACCGCGGTCTTGAAGTCGTGCTTCTCGCTGAGGAGCGCAGTGACTTCGGTGATCACCTCATCGATGTCCGTCGTCGGGAAGACGACGCTCTCGGAGGCGCGAAGCATCTCGACATACTGCTTCTCCTCGGCACCGCGCTCGAGGTCGAAAAAGTACGAGCGTGGGAAATGACACAGCGTGTGCGTCTTCCCCGTGCCGGCACCGCCGAAGATGAGGATCTTCGGATACTTCTCGATCTCACCTGGAGGAACTGCTCTGAGTCTGGCCATCGTGGTGTTTCTCCTTCCTATGCACGTTGAATCGGCCGGATCGTGCGAGGCCGTTTTGGTTTCCATGAAGAAAACTGCTGCAGATCAGCGACGCGCTGCGGCTTCACTGGACGCCGGCGAGAACCACGGCGACCTTGGAGGAGCTGCGGAAGCAACGCCGCGGCGAGGACGATGAGATTGAGGAGCACGGTCATCGTGTAGGCGTTCATCGGCCCTCCAGCGCTTTGCGGAAATCGCGCATCTCACGCACGACCGCGTCTTCAGTGCAGACGTCTGCACCGGGGCGAACGCAGCCCTCGCAACGCTCGCGTTTGCACGTGGGACACAGCGCGCGGCATTGCGGGCGGCCGCGGAGCGCGCGATGCAGCTCGGTCGCGAGCTCGTAATAGAGCTCGTTCTCATAGAGCTTGAAGAGCGTGACGCCGGCCTCGCCGACGGCCGTCTCGAGGCGCTCGAGCAGGAACGCGAGCCGTGGGACCTCGATGTCCTCGATCGAGGTATCGCGAACGCGCAGACGGTCCTCGAGCTCTGCAACGACATTCTCGAGGCGCGCGATCTCTGCTTGCTGCGCCTGCGTGATCTGACGCACCTGGTCGCGCTGGAACTCCATGAGCTCGGGAGCGGCGGTGAGGAAATCAGCCACGCGACACCTCCGCGCTCACGCGTGCGATCTCGCGCTCGACATACCAGCGCGCCTTCCTCAGATCTTCGATCGCATCGGTCTTCAGGCCGGCGCGCCAGAGGTACTTGATTGCATTTCCGACGTTGAATCCGAAGTGCTCGACGACTTCGATGCACTCGATTCCAGAGGGATGCGAGTTGTAATGCGGCGGATGATTGATGTTGTCCGGCTGACGTGCCTCGTTCGAGGCGACATCGATCTCTCCCGCCGGCAAACCGAGCGCCGCTTTGATCGCGCGGCCGAGAGCCCGTGCACTCAGAAGGCTCGTCGAGATTCGCGCGACCAACTGCGGATCCGCGCCCGCCTCGATGAGGTTGTGCCGAATCATCGCGAAGACGTACGGTCGATAGTCGACAGGACGCTCTACCTGGTTCAAGCCCGCCCTCCTTTCGCTCTGGCGAGGCCTTTCGAGCACGCATCGCACGGTGCGACTGGTTCAGGCTCGAAGCCGGTGAACGGTGGCCTGAAGACGCTGAAGCGTTTGCAAGCACTCTCGAACCAGCCGTTCGCGGTCTTTGAGAAGAAATGCTCCTCTGCACCGTGATTCCAGTGGAAAGCCCAGCCCTCGAGGAGACGTGGATTCGTCGCGTTCATCGCGCGGCCGCCTCCCGCCGGCGAGCGGCTTCGACACGTACAGATGGCACCCATGCATCGCCGAGCTTGTCGATCGGGATGCCCTGCTTCCGAGTGCCAGGAATCGTTTCGGCGTGCGCGCGGAACCGGCGCCACGCTGCAGTGCGGCCGATACCGAGGAGCTGCGCCACTTCCTTGAACGTGAGATGTGTGACGTCTGTGACGCGCTGCAGAAGGACCTCATTCGTTGCGCGCACCCGGGCGAGTTCGTTGCGGACTTCGACGAGCTGCCGCAGGATCTCGAGCTGCAGATCGTCCTTACCCATTCACGCCCTCCGCACAACCCGGCTCCTCCGCTCGATCTGCGCGGTGAGGCTCTCCGGTTGGAATCGATTCAGGTTCGTCTTCGAGAGCGAGCGCTGCTTCGATCATTCCTTCGAAGCGCGCGATGAGACGCTGACGTGTCGGCCGAGGCAACGTCTGGAACAGCTTCGCGACCTTAGTGAGTCGCCGCTCTTCAGTTTGGATGTCGATCAGGTCATACACATCGCCGCGGAAGAACTCGATCTCGCTGACCCCATAGACTGCGAGCAGCTTGCGCAGAGTCGTGACCTTCATCGATCCAATGCGCTCGCCTGTCTCGAGAGAGCTGATCGTCTTCTCGCCTACACCTGACTTGCGCGCGGCTTCGCGCTGTGTGAGCCCGCTCATCGTGCGGAGCTCGCGGAGCATGACGACGAGATCGGGAGAGCGATCGGTCACGAAAAGTTCTCCTCGCGCTCGTCGATGTGGAAATGGATGCCTTCGAGGCACGTAAAGCAGGTGGCGTCTTCAACCGAGACCTCGGCGCGGCAGAAGCAATCCGCGTCGTCGCAGCTGCACTCGAGTCGCGTCGTCTCTGGACGTTCGATGTCGATGACCGTCTGCGATCGCCAGGTTAGAAGCTCATCGCGGCCAGTGGCGCGACGGAGATAGACCTCGTGATGTCCACTCGGCGTTCTCGCTCCGCGCGAGCATGCGATCACCGTCCGCTTGGTCAGCGGCAGGTAATCGCCCTTGCGCAGCTGGGAGACGTGAACGTGGAGAGCAGCCATCAGTTCACCGCGTCCTTCCGTTCGTCGTCAGCGCCAGCGAGGCTGCGCAGCGCGACGAGAGCGAGCAGGTACTGTTTGGTGGACAAGTGAGGACCGAGCGCTGTGATGATGCTCAGTGCTCCTTCGAGCCGTCCGCGGTCCATGCCGGCCTTGCGCCCGCTGTCGAACGCCACGATGAGCAGATGCTCAAAGCGATCGAGAAAGTCGCGCTGCGCTTCATGCTGCTCGGTGATGACTGCCGGCGTCTCAGGCATTGTCGTAACCCCCTTCAGCTACGCGGAGGAGGGCGATCGACCGCGCTTCGACGCCGATCGCGAGCTCGTGCAGACGCTTCGCTTCGATCGAAGGAAGGCGGTGATGCAGCGCGTCGTCAGCGAGACTCAGGAAGCGGGAGGAGAAGAGAGCGAAATCGCGTTCGATGACTTCGGGACTACCGGTAGGCAGCGCGGCAGCAGCGAGTGCGACCTGGACTCTCTCCCCTTTTCCCGCATCGTGAGCAAGGCTTTGAAGAAGGTCGACCGCCACGTCGTCAGCGACATGTCCAATGACCGCCGCGGCTTCGTGAATCGAGAGGTGAAGGACATCATCAGCATCGAGCTTGCGGCTGATCGCCCGAGCTCCTACTCCGAGGACTGGCGTCAGCGTTTTGATCGCGTGCTGGTGGTGAAGACGGATCACCGCGAGGAATCGAGCCGCCGGCCGGACTGTGCGCACAACAACGCGCGGGGAACAGTGGTGCGGCTCCGAGACGACGAAGTTGGAAGTCGTCATGCGGCACTCCGCGAATAGAACTTCACGACGTAGCTCGCGCTGTAATTCAGAAGAATGGCGATTCGCTCGGCCAGCTCCTCATTCACAACGGCCCGGTAGCTCTCAGGATCGAGGAGCGTGGTGAGCTTCGAAGGCCACACGCCGAGGAGCTGCGCCAGGCGAGTCTTCGTCATCGGCGCTTTCGCTCTCCGAAGTTCGAAGAGCAGCTCGTTCAGATCCCTGACCCGTTTGTCGCCGAGGGCGGCCCGTGCGTTCAGTAGCTGTTGCAGATCGTCATGTTCCACGTGGAACCTCTCCGTGTTTGCAAACAAACTATGCTTGTAATTCGTGATTGTCAAGAAGAAATTCTAATCTCTTCGCGATCGCGAACTACTCTCGGTGCGTCAATGGACGCTGAAGAACGGCAACCGAGACGCGAAATGGTCGACCTAGCGCGAGCCATCCATCAGGCAATGCTCGCGTTCAACGAGAGGAATCCGGGTCGGGTCGCAAAGATTGATTCTTCGCTGTCACGAATCTTGGTTCTCGATCCGGAATGGAAGCCGCGACGTTCTGATCCGTCCGCCGACAAGAGGCCGGCGAAAGAGCCGAGCATCTTCACAATTCGAGACATCGCGAAGCGACTCGGCACCACCGTTGGCGCGCTCCTCGGCGAGCAAGGCTTCGAGATCTCCGATCACGATCGTGAGCGAGCATCGGAAATCGTCGACTGGATGCGATCTACATTTCGCCTGGACGATCGTGGTGTAGAAACCAGCGGCAACGTCACTCCTCTGTTGAATGCGGTCACAACGGATTCGCCCGACGAGTCAGAACAAACCGTCCCGCGATGGACCCCTGAATTTCCGATCAGGCCTAAAGACTTCAAAATTCGCGATTTCGACTATCCGCGCGAGCTCCATGCTGTTCCTGTCGAAGTGATGAAAGTGGCGGCGGGTGTGACGGGTGTGATCTCGGAGATCAACATGCCCCAAGGATGGCTGCTTCACGATAAGGCTGTGAAGGACACAACGCATCGCATCGTGAGGGTTGAAGGTGACTCGATGTCACCCGACTACGAAGAAGGATGGCTGCTGCTCGTCGATTTGCGAAAGACAGCGCCGCGGCCTGACGATCTGGTCGCCGTCTACCTTCATGAGAATCACGACGCCGGCGAAGGCGGTGTTCTTGGATGGTGGGATCAATCGACGGGAGAACTGCAGCTCGCGAAGGCGAATAAGAAATATGCGCCCGTGAAGCTGGGCGATCCGGCTACGTGGCATGTCATCGGGACAGTGCAAAAAGTTGTTGATGCTCCAGCAAAGAAGAGGAAACGATGAAACTGTTGTGGTCCAACTTTAGATTGCACTTTCGAGGAGGATGTGTGAAGGTAACCAGTGCCGTTCTCGTCACTCTGGTGCTTTTGTCGCCCTCGTCATACGCGCAGCGCCGAACCACGGCCTC
>CAZKID010000162.1:750-11038 GCA_964552405.1 uncultured Thermoanaerobaculia bacterium | reverse complement strand
TCTGG
This sequence comes from uncultured Thermoanaerobaculia bacterium, assembly GCA_964552405.1. GTDB lineage: Bacteria > Acidobacteriota > Thermoanaerobaculia > Gp7-AA8 > Gp7-AA8 > JAJPHC01. The sequence continues at coordinate 11,033 of CAZKID010000162.1, read as the reverse complement.
TTCGCGATCAGCCGTTTGCCACGATCGACGAATGAGACGGGATAACCGGCGTAGTGACCGAGGAGCTCGTTTTCCGTACTCAGAGCGAGGCTGATGCGCTCACGGCCCCACGGATCGTTCTGATATTTCCACCGCCAGCTCTCGAGTGATCGCGGTGCGTGAAACGACCGCGCGAAGAGGTCGAGGATCTTCGTCTCATCGCCCGCCTCATATGAGCGGATCAACACGTCAGCGGGCATGCGTAGGTTCTACGGAGCGGATCGCCCGAACGTTCAGTGGCGGACCAGCACGGCGCCGCGCGATGACGCGAATCGATCCCGACGTCACGAGGAGCGGATCGGGCAGCAGACGCAGAACGCCGCGCGCGAATCCGCCGAGGTGTGGAAGGCGGACGGTGAGCCAGTGGCGGAGGAACTTGTGATCGCGGTATTCGAAGTCGGGCACGATCGACTGGATCTCGAAGCCTGATCGCTCGAGCAGCTCGATGAGCGCGGAGCGTGAATAGAGGATCACGTGCGCGCGGAAGTCGTGCGCCATCCGCTTTTTTTCCGTGAGCAGGTAGAGAAATCCCTCCGTATCGAACGTCGTGAGGAAGAGCGTGCCGCCAGGCTTGAGGAGATCCTTCACATGTGCGAGCGCATCGTGCGGATCCGTCATGTTCTCGAGCACATGAAAGAGCGTGACCGCGTCGAACGCGGGGCCGGTGTTCACGAAGTTCTGCAGCGCAGCACAATAGACATCGAGGCCACGCGCGCGTGCGGCACGCGCCGCCGCAGGAGCGTGATCGATCCCCACATACTCGTATTCACGCGACGCAGCGATGCCGAAGCTGCCGTCACGAACGCCGACTTCGAGCAGGCGCGCATGCTGAGGGATGTCGCGCCGCACGTTGGACATCCGGCGCTGTGAAGTCTTCTCCCGCGCCGTGCGCGAGTGCGACGTCTCTTCGAACGGATCCGATGGCGGCACGTACGCACGCAGAATGCGATGCACCGGCAGACCGTCATCGCCTTCGCTGAATTGATTCAGGTAACGGCACTTGCAACGGTGACAGGCACGGACGATGTTGGCTGGGATCTGTGCCCAGCTCCACACTTCACTGGAGAAACAGACCGGGCATCGACGCGACGCGCGATAGTTCATGTTGCGATCGTTGAAGCGGATCGCGGTCAACGGAACGAGTCCGGTCACACCGCCGAACGAACGAGGCGGAAGGAGGCGCGGATCGCAGTGAACGTAGAGTCGTTCGATGCGAAATCCGTACTTGTTCGCAAGAAACGCGATTTCGAGATCGCATCCGCCTCCCGTGAGCTTCGTCTCTCCCACGGCGAAGCGCGCCGCACTCGACGTGAATGCTTTGAGACGAATGGTCGGATCGGGGAGGATGGGAACGAGGAACCAGCGGAGCAGCGGATGGCGGCGATCGTCATCCTTGTGCGTCGAGGCGAATACGATCTCCGTCGCGCCGGAGTCGACCATCGCAACGACATCACCGAGGGCGCTGACGGGATACGGAAGCTCAGGGTCGGCAACGACGATGATGCTGCCATGGGCCTCGCTCAATCCTCGGCGCAAGGCGGCGCCGTAGCTCTGTTCGCGAACGGACAGAATCTCGAACTCGAAACCGGTCGAGGCGAAATAGCGTTCGATCGCGTCGCGCGCGACAGCAGGCGCTGAGCCGGAGCCAATCAGCGGCAGCAGCACCGACACGCTGGTCGAGCTCATGCCGGTATTCTACGCGCCCACGCCCTGATGGTTTGGCCCGTGGCGCGCTCGACCGCGCGCAGATAGATGGGGCCGCCTTTCCAGCTCGCGACGACATCCGGAGGAAGCTCTGTCGCAGTCGGATCGAGACAACCCGCGGCAGTCGCGAAGTTTGGCAGCGGCGATGCCTCGATGACGACATCGCCGCGATTCATCTCGATGGGACGATCGATCTCATCGTAGTGATGGAGAGCAGGCGGACGTTCGATCGACTTCAACATGCGCGCGGCGAACGGCCCGCTCCACTTCTCGAGATACTTGAGCTCGCTCTGCGCGTAGCGTGCGGCCGACTCGAGCGACTCCTGCCCCGCGCTCTGGTTGTAGTAATGGCGGACGCGCGCGGCGGGAACATAGACGATCGGGCCATCGACGCGGCGCAGAAAGTCGGTCTCTTCGAAATAGAGTGCGAAGCGCTCGTCGAACTCCGGCGCGTCACGACGGATCGCCATCACTGCACCAGATAGTGCGCGCACTCGCGTAGTCTGCGTCAGCGACCAGAACGCAACGCGATTGAAGAAGCGCCGCCGATCGCGAGATCGCGCATACGCCGCGGAGCGCGATGCGAGCACTTCATCCGCTTTGCCCAATGTCGTGTGCAGCTCGGCGGGTGGCAGCAGCCATCGATGCTGCTCATCCCAGAAGAGCGCGGGTCCCGCAACGGCGGCGGAGTCGAGCGCATCGACGAGCGCATCGATCGATCCGGCTGCAAACGTGACATCCGGATTCGTAATGACGATTGCGTCGCCCCGGCATTCCTTGCGGCCATCGTTGATCCCGCCGGCATACCCGCGGTTCGATGCCGATGCGATGACGACATCGGCATGCGGTCGAAGCGCGTCCACTTCGCGTGGATCGCAGCTGTTGTCGGCCACGATGATCTGCAGCGGACGACGCGACGCCTCACGTGCGGTGCGAATCGCATCGATCGCGAGTGTCGAGGAACGATAGTTGACGATGAGCAGCGAGATCATCGGACGGCCGCGACGACACCGGCCGCTTCGCTCTCCCACGCATGGCGCACCGTGATCAAGCCGATCTCGAAGCGAGCGCCGGTCATCGAGAATGCAGGCCGCACGTCACGCCGGTCGAACGCTGTCATCGCGTTCTCGTCACCGACGAACGCGATGATCGAGTAGTCGCCGCGGAGAAGCGGAATGTCTTCCAGCCGCACCGTCAGTTCGTACTCGTTGCGGCCATAGAGCGGAGGAATCCCGTCGGCATGCGTCCCGACGGCGAAGCACTGAAGATCATCGGCACTGCGATGAATGCCGACGATGACGTGGACGGGCTGTGTCTTTTCGTCGGAGTGAATGAGCAAACGGATGTGAATGTCCTCGCCTCGGTCGAACTGGTCGCGAGGAGAGCCGGTGCGATCGCAGACGACGATGTCGCGGAACCAGACCGGCGTCGGCGGGCGCTCCGGCTGCGGCTCCCCTTCCGCTGCGACATCGCGATCGCGTTGCAGAAGAAACGTCTCGTAGTCGTGTACGACATCGAGCGAAGGGCCGAAGCGCATCACCGAACCGTGATCGAGCCAGAGCGTTCTGCGGCAGATCGACGAGATGTAATAGAGCGCGTGCGAGCAGAAGAGAATCGTCTTCCCCTGCTCCTGAAACTCGCGGATCTTGTCGATGCACTTCTTCTGAAAGTGACCATCACCGACAGCGAGCGCTTCATCGATGATCAGGATGTCCGGGTTCACGTTCACGGCCACGGAGAACGCGAGGCGCATGTACATGCCGGATGAGTAAGTCTTCACCGGACGATCGAGGAACGTGCCGAGCTCGGAGAATTCGAGAATCGCTGGCAATCGCTCGCGCAGCTCGGAGGGCGAGAGACCGAGAATCGTTGCGTTCAATGCGGCGTTGTCGCGGCCGGAAAACTCGGGATGAAATCCCGTACCGAGCTCGAGAATCGAAGCGATCGTGCCGCGCGCTTCGAGCGTGCCGCTGCTCGGCCGTGTAATGCCGCAGAGCAACTTGAGAAGCGTCGATTTCCCGGCGCCGTTCTGACCGATGATTCCGACCGTCTCCCCCTTCTCCACTTCGAAGGTGACATCCTCGAGGGCGGGGAAAACGGTATGACGCGCCCGTCCGGTGAGAAGCTCCAGAGCGCGATCGATCGGTCGCCGGTAGATGTCGTAATGCTTCGACAGCTCGACGGCACGGACAACAGGTTCCATTCGAGACATTCTAGCCGCTAAAAAAGTGGCGGGCCGAAGCCCGCCACTCGATCGAACGACTGCTTGTGCAATGCCTCAGTGACGCGCCGGACGCGAACGAGGAGGCGGAGGCGCCACGGCTACCTGATGCGTGACACTTCCCACGTTCGTCGTCAGCGTCACGGTGTACGTACCGGATGCCGCATATGGATGGAGCTGCGGCAGCGGTGTGGTGCCCGTTGACGTGGCCGAGCCGCCATCACCAAAGTTCCACGTCCACGTCGATGCAGCATTTGCCGGAATGACACTCGGCGTGAACTGGATCAACGTCGGCAGATTATTGAAGGGTGCATAGGTGAAATCGACCGTAGCGGTGGGGCCACCTCCGCTGCCGATCGAAATCGACATCGGCAATGTGAGGGTGCCGCCGCTGTTGGTGATCGCACAGGTCACGTTGTAGGTGCGCCGTTCCGTGTACGTGTGGGTCGGAGCGCGATCGGTCGACGTTGTTCCGTCTCCGAACGTCCAGAGGAACGTATGCCCGCAAGAGGAGAAGCTATAGCCCGGGTTCGGGTTCGCGGCAAACGCGATCGATTCATTGGGGAGGCAGGGCACCGTCGGCGTTGAATAGGCACACCCGCTGCCGCTCGTCGGACCAAAGTACGAGAGATAGATGTTCGAGCTCGTCGGCGTGGGGCAGGTGCCAGCCGAGATCGCGATGACCTTCGTCAACTGCACGGAACCTGATGGGTTGGTCACCGTCACGTGAATCGTGTACTGCGACTGCGCGGAACTGAATGCATGCGACACGCTGGCTCCGCTGCCGGTCTGGCCGTCACCGAAGTCCCACGCGTACGTGTGCGAGCAGGCGTTGAAGTTGTAGTTGTTAAAGCCACCAACTGCGAACGCGACGCTCTCACCCGCGCGGCAATTCGGGCTGTTCTGCGTGCAGCCGCTCGGCGCGCTCAGCGTGACACCCATGTTGCCCGTCGAGGGAGCGACACAGGTATTGCCGCCGCCGACGACGATCGACACCGGATACGAGAGCGTGCCTGTCGTGGTGCTCACGGTTACGGTCGCGATGTAGGTGTTCGCCGCAGCGTACGTATGCGTGACCTGTTGTCCTGTCCCGGACTGGCCGTCACCGAACGTCCACGAGAACGAGCTCGCGCAGGTGAAATTGAAACCCGAGAAGGAGTTTGGGGCAGCAGTCAGTTGAACTGCCTCACCCACCTGACAGGGAGTCGTGTTGACATATGAACAGCCGCTGGTCGGACCCGTGAAGGTACCAAAGACCGACTGATCGTTGATCTGCGGGCAGGTGTTGTTGCACGAACCGGGGGTGCAGCAGGAGGTACAGGTAGAACCAACGGTGATCGTGAACGGATACGTCAGCGTGGTGCTGCCCACCGTTAGCTGGAAGGAGCCGTGATACGAGCCATTGCTGGTATAGGCGTGGGTTGCTGAACGAGTCGACGCTGTGGCACCGTCACCGAACGTCCAAAGATACGTGTCACAGCTGCCCGGCTTCCAGGTGTACGTGAACGAGGTGGCTCCGAACGAGATGGACTGGTTCGGCGAGCAGGTGCCGTTGAGCGTGCAGTTGCCCGTGCCGCCACCCTGGATCGCGATGTCACCCTGTGTCGGTATTGGAGTGCAAGGAGGTTGAGCAATCGTGAGCGACTTCGACGCCGTGCCGGTGCCGATCGCATTTGAAACGCTCGCGATGACCGTGCCGTTATAGCTCGTCGAGAATGAGGGCGAGAACGACATCCCCGATCCGCCGAGCGGACCGGCCGGATTGAAGGACCAGGTCACATTCCATCCCGTGGTATCTGCACCCGACGCGGACGTGACGTTCAGCGAACATGCTGCGCCCGCGTACTGGCAGCCACTGATGACATTGAGGACCGGATCCGGCGCGCTCAGCGAGCCAGTCGTACCGGTCGATGAGTTGTAACTGGCGCAGGGAGTGCTGAGGGCGGCGGTGGTGCTGAGGATCAGACGTACTTTCGCACCGAGCAAGCCGTTGAAATTCGAACGCGGCACGATGAACGCCGGAACCTGCGCAAGCGTCGATGTTCCGGTTGCGGTCTGCACCGAAGCTCCCGAGGAGTTCAACAGATCCCACTGCCAGGTGAAGGTCGCGCCGCCGGGCAATACAGCCGTGTCAGTCGTCCCGCGCGAGGCGCTGGTGAATGTGACGTTCGTCGAATCGGACGTCGGAGCATTGACCGCGGCCACGAATGGCCGCGACAGGTAATTGAAGCCGGAGATCGATTGCTGCAACGAACCGTTAGTGGACGCAAGAGTACTGCCGCTGCCGGTGTACGGACCATAGTTGGCCGTGAAGGTCAAGGAGTGCGCTCCGCACGTGCCGACTGGAACCGTGGCACTCGGAAGCGTCTTGGTCGTCGCGCTGTCGATGCTCCACGCGCCGTAGTGCCCTTCGACCGTGCCGTCAGAGGCATCCAGCCACTGATCGCTCGTCACGATTGGCGCGGAGGAGGACGCATTCGGAGCGGTGAAAAGAAGCGCCGGCTGTCCGGCAATTCCGATTCGCGGCGAAGGTGTACCGGGTGTCAGCGTCTGCAAGTCGAAGATCGAGCTGTCGGCGGCATTGGTCACAGTGATCGTGCGTGCCGTCAACTGCGAGGTGGATGTGAGACCGGAGAACTGGTGCATCACATCGACACCCGTCGTCGTCGGGAACGTGTTGTCCGTAGACTCCGGATTTCCGAAGTTCCAGATCACATTCATTGCCGCAGGCGCGGATGTCGTGCTGCCGAAGACGACCTTGTCACCATAGAAAGGTCCGGCGCTGGTCTGCCTGGAGTTGCTATTCGTCGTACCGCTGATTCCCTTGTTCGTCGCGGTAATCGAGTCGGTCCCTTTGATCTCGTAGACATCACCGAAGCCCTTGGCATTGACGAAGAGATACGTATGGCCGTTCTTCTGGAGGACCATCGTATCGAAGATGAGACTGTAAATCGTGCTGAGAAAACCGCTCGGAACACCATTGGTCGAGTAGAACGATGGGAAGTAGCGATCGGTCTTCAACGATGCCGACGACGCAAACGCGGTGAGATCGAGCTCGCTCATCGAGCCGTTGCCGGCGCGGAACACGAAGATGTCATTCGTGGAGTTCGACGGATTGAGACCGCTGACGCTGAGGTAGCCGGACCCATATTTCACGCGCTCCGGAATGAAGCTATGCGATGTCAGAGTGCTCGTCTCGGTGAAGCGTCCAGCACCCTGGGTGAACTGAGAAATGGAGAGCCGTCCGTTCAGAACCTCGGCCGAATAGAAGTTGGTTCCGTCGGTCGCAACGCCCTTGAACGTGCGTCCCCCTCCAGCCGTGAATGTCGGGCTTCTGCCGCAGACGAAGTCCCCGGCCGTGAAGATCTCCAGGGCATTCGTCCCGGAGTTGACCATGGCAATCCAGTGATTGTCTGCGGTCTTCGCGATCGAGGTCTTGTTGAACGCGCGCTGCAGTACAGTGCCAGCAAGTGGATTGGCGCGATCGGTCACGTCGTAGATGGCAGTGGTGCCAGTCTCCGGACTGACGCCGACCCAATAGCGTCCGTCGCTCGTCTTGATGGTAACGATCGAACGCGCGCTGCCGCTGCCGGCGGGAAAGTGGAATCCGTCCTGAAAATAGCCGCGCTGATAATCGTCCTTCACGTTGCCCCAGGCAACACCTTCCGTGAGCCAGACGAGGCCACGATCATCGAAATCAAAATCAGGCAGCCAATCGCCACCATCAAGGCCGGACTGGGGCCAGCCATCTTCAACATTGAAGCTCTTGTCCCAGCTCAGATAGCTGCCAGCAGGACCGACATCACCGGGACGATCGATTGTGATGAGCGATTCATTCGACTGCAAGCGGGTGAGCAGCGTTGGAACGTCATAGGCGACGACATAGCTGCCAACGCGCATGTAAAGGCGATCGTGAACGCTGTCGTACTTCATCTGCCACGCGCGCAATGGGCGAGGGAGTGAAAATCCTTCACTGTCCAGCGCCGAGTCATTGTAGCGGCCGGTGAAGGTGCTGATGGCTCCCTGATAGCCGACGGATTTCTTTCCCATGTTCGTCGAATCACAGGTACTGCAAGCCACCTCAGTCTTCGGGGTCTTCGACGGCAGCGTAAACAGCAGCGGCCCGGTATAGGTCGCGGTCGCGGTAGCGGCACTCACAAGCGGCGCAATCGCGACGAATAGCATGAACAGCAGCGCGACGTGAATCGGAAATCGTCTCACTTTTTCTCCCCAACTCGTTGGTCTGGATCGATGAAATTGGCCGACACAGGCATCCTGGCCGGATGAATACACGACACGGATGACAGCCTGCAATCGAATAATTATTTTACCAAAACATAGGGACCACTAGCAAACAAAAAAAGGCGGGCCGGAAAACCGGCCCGCCTCTGTGAGGCAACTGCGATGAAACCGAAGACTACGGAGTCTGGTTCGGCGACGGTCCGATGACCGGCGGCGTCGTCGTGTTGGTCGTGACTGCCGGCGCCGGCGAGCAGCCGTTGCCGAGCCACGCCGCGTCGAAGTCGACCGAGTAACGGCCTTCTGCGAACATCGAGACGATTGCCCAGTCCTGGTTCTGGCGAACTGCACCAGTGTTCGTGGTCGACGTACCCGTGCGGAAGTCGCGCGTGGTCGGCGGAGTCGTCTGGCTCACACCAGCCGTCGTGACGCTGTACGCGGTCGAACCACCGTTGTTCAGGTTCAGGTACATCCAGCCGCCGACATCACCCGAAGCCGAAAGCGGCGGGTAGATCGCGTTGGACGTCGAGGTGCTCGAGGTCTCGGGCAGAACGACTGTGGTCGTCTGAACCGGCGACACGCGAACTGCCGACGCGTTGACCGTCGGGTTCTCGTGCTCGTCGAAGCGGACGATGTCGCGAACCTGCATTTCCGTACCGGTGAGGCCGTTGCGCTGATACGCGGTGCACGAAACCGGAGCCGGTCCCGTCACGCCTTCACGCCAGATCTTGAAGTTGGTGTTGAATGCGCCCGTACCGCCCTGGATGAAGCGGGCAGCCCAAGCAACAGGCAGCGGCTGGCGACGATCGATCGTACGAACCACCTGGCCGACCGTGTAACGATCGTAGAAGGTGTACGAAAGGTTCGTCAGAACCGCAACGCCCGCCGGACCACCCTCAGGGATGGCGCGGATGTGAACGAGCGGGTTGCCACCAGCGTAGTTGCCGGTCGCCGGGTTCGGATTGATCTGCTGATAATCACCGATGAGGGTGTTGTCGAACAGAAGTTCCGACGAGTAGTAGGTCGATTCGATCGGGAGTGCAACCGAGCAGGTCGCCGCAACGTCGATCGTCACGTAACCAATGGCGTTCGTGTGCGTGAGACCAACTGCACTGCTGCCGCAAGCAACAGTACGGCCGGTGGTCAGCGCCGTGCGGACGTCAGCAAGAATGTTGCTGGGGATCGGGCCCGGGAGGATCGAGCAGTCGCTCACCACGTTCGGTCCGAAGTTCGGGTTGGCGATGTTCACGAGCGAACGGTCGCCGACCGGGCTGATCGATGACTGAATCGACGTACCCGTGGTCGACGCGACGAAGCCGCGCGCGATGACGTCATAGAGGTTGATGCCCTGGACGTCATAACCCGTGAGGAAGATGTTGAAGTCGAGGACCGGGAACGACAGGTCCGTCCAGACCGTGACGTGCGCGATCTGGGGGATCTGCGTCACGTTCGTGATCGTGAACAGGGTCGTCTGCGCGGTCGTCTGCGGCGCGTTGATGTCGACTTCGAAATACGGCAGAAGCAGCGTCGCCGCCGGTGCAGCCGAGGCGATATCGCAGCTATCGTCGTTGTTCGTCGTCGACGGCCCAGTGCCCGTCATGAACGGCGCGCCAGCCGTCGCGTTCGAGGCAACCTTGAAGCCCGACGCGAACGCAGAACCCGCCATCAGGAGGGTGGCCACCATGGCCCATACGAAAAGTTTTTTCATCATTTTCTCCTACACATCAATGTTTTGAAGTTGCGTTCGTTGCGGTGTCTGCATTCACCCTCTCTCGACGATACGATCACCTCCGGATGCAGAATGAGCACTTCGATTTGAAGAGATCGGTTTTGAATTGCGGTAACAGTATGGCCAAAAAAACAGGAAGTCAATACTCGAAAGAAGATTTTATGGGGTTACACCATACGATCCTGTCCGAAAAACGCGCCGATTATACAGAAAGCCCAGCTTGACGCAACCGCTTATCGCTCCAAAGCCCGCCAAGCCACTTCAATGCCAGCTGCAAACAAAAAAGGCGGGCCGGAAAAACCGGCCCGCCTCTGTGAGGCAACTGCGATGAAACCGAAGACTACGGAGTCT
>CAZKID010000162.1:0-650 GCA_964552405.1 uncultured Thermoanaerobaculia bacterium | reverse complement strand
CGTCGTCGACGGCCCAGTGCCCGTCATGAACGGCGCGCCAGCCGTCGCGTTCGAGACAACCTTGAAGCCCGACGCGAACGCAGAACCTGCCATCAGGAGGATGGCCGCCGTGACGCATGCGAAACGTCTTTTCATCAGTTTTCTCCTACACATCCTTGGAATTTGGGGCAATCGGAAATCTGGTCGAACGAGACATGATCATACGCAAAGCAACATTTCTTTAGCCACGAAAAAAGAGGCCCTTTCGGGCCTCTTTGGTTGGGTTGAATCTTTGGTTCTTGCTACTTCGCAGTTGTCTGCGGCGATGGTGATGCGCCCTGGTTCAGATAAACGCGAATCGACCCATCACGCTCACCAAGCGTGTTTCCCGCCGATTCATACGCCATGATGAGTTCGGGCCGTCCATCACCGTTTACATCCGCCACGCGAAGGTCGTAGAAAGGATTCGGGTCGAGCTTGAGTCCCGAGACCTCTGCTTTCTTGAAGCCGCCCTTACCGTCACCAAGAAGAATGACGATCTCGCGCGTATCGAAGATGGTGAACGCGACATCGAGATTCCCGTCTCCGTCGAAATCGGCGCTCACCATTCCTGACGCCGGGTTGTGTGCCGGACTTGATCAACGCATCACTGGAATCCGCTTGGGCTCTTT
>CAZKID010000161.1:419-11077 GCA_964552405.1 uncultured Thermoanaerobaculia bacterium | reverse complement strand
ACTCGCTCCGGTCCCTCTAACGCGCGGACTGGCTCACGTCGTCATCGTCTCGATCGCGTTGTTTGTCGCTGCATTTCTCCCGCGCCGAAGAGAACAGGCGATCGCAGCCATCGTCGCGCTGGATCTCGTGATCGCGGGTGCCAGCGTAAATTCGTTCGCTTCGCGTTCGTTCTACGATGAACCGCCAATCGCTCGAACCGTGCGTTCGTTGGTGGGCAACGGGCGATTCTATGCCGCGTCGACCCCGATGGTCCTTCACGCCCCGACGAATGAGAGGATCTGGCGCGCGCGTTGGCATCTCGCTTTGCTCAGTGACTACTCGGCCGCGACGTTCGGCATTCCCGTCATCTTTCACATCGACTACGACGGGCTCGCTCCCCTGGCAATCGCTCGGATCAGCGAAGCGATGAATCGCTTGCCATGGCCGCAGCGGATCCAGTTGATGAATACGGCGAACGTCTCGGTCTTCTCCGCGGGCGAACGGCTAACGCTTTCGAATGTGGAAGAAGTCGCTTCGCAACGTGATGAAAAGCTGCATCTCTATGTCAATCACGGTGCAAGCGCGGCACGATTCGTCGGGCCGTGTAATGCAGAGCGTGCTGACCTCCTTCGGAGAACGATGAACAGCGTGACGTATGAAGTGGTGGCGCCATGTGCAGGGACGCTGCATTTGTCCGAGACGTTCTATGACGGGTGGCAGACGACGATCGATGGACGTGAGACCCGCGCGTACCGGTCGCGGTATGCGTACAGCGCAGTCCCTGTGCCGGCCGGAAGACACATCATCGAGCGCCGCTACTTCCCGCCGCGGCTCATCGCCGGCGCCGTCATCACGATTCTTGCTGCTCTGCTGCTCGCGGTGTTGAGACTTTGATGCCTGTCGTACATTACGTCAGCATGCGTTCTCTCATCGCGTGGTCAGTTCTCCTCTTCGCAACGACGCTCGCGGCTCAGGGGCCCGATGCCGAATGGCGCACCGTCACCACGAAGCACTTTCGAGTGCACTATCCCTCTGGCTATGAAGCCTGGAGTCTTCGCGCGGCCTCGCGGCTCGAGTCCGTACGCGACGCGGTCGCGGCAGAGACGGGCTTTGCTCCGGACACGATCACCGATGTCGTCATCGAGAATCCGGTCGCCGAAGCGAATGGCATCACGCTGCCGCTGCTCGATACACCCCGCATCGTTCTCTATACCGAACCTCCAGACCCCGCGGATGTGATCGGCAACTACAACGATTGGCTCGATGTGCTGACGGTTCACGAGGTCACGCATCTTCTCCATCTGACGCGTCCGTCGCGCAATCTGCTGGAGCGATTCGCCGAGCGGTTCCTCCCACTCAACCCGATCGCCCTCGGCGCGCCGCGCTGGGTCACCGAAGGTTACGCGACGGTGATCGAAGGCAGGATCACCGGTTCGGGGCGCCCGAACAGCACGATCCGCGCATTGATCCTGCGCCGCTGGGCCACGACAGGCACGCTCCCGACCTACTCGCAACTCAACGGCAACTCCCGCTTCCTCGGGATGTCGATGGCGTATCTCGCCGGTTCCGCCTATCTCGAATGGCTCGAACAGCGCGCGGGCGAGGGAAGTCTGCGCAAACTGTGGGCGCGAATGACGGCGCGTCATCGACGCACGTTCGACGAAGCATTCACAGGAGTGTTCGGCGATTCACCGTCACGGCTCTATGGACTCTTTACCGCGGAGCTCACGCAGCGCTCGATGAGGATCGAAGAGGAGAATCCGGCGATCGAAGGAGAGCTGTGGCAGGTCACGGCGGGCGCGTCGGGGAATCCGGCCGTGTCACCGGATGGCAAGTCGATCGCCGTCGTGCTGCGCGCGCGCTCGAAGCCGTCGACGCTGGTCGTCTGGTCGACGGGTCCCGCGACGGAAGAAGAGGAGAGGTTTCAAAAGCGGCTCGAGAAGATCCTGAAGCTCGATCCAGAAGATGTCGCGCCCGTACGGACGAAACCGCTGCCGCGCAAGCCGCTGCATTCGCTGGTTAGCCCGGATGGCGGCGACATCGAGTCGCCACGCTGGACTCGCGATGGGCGGGCGATTCTCTACACACACCGGCAGCCGGATCGAGATGGATTCCTTCATCGCGATCTCTTTCTCTGGACGCCGGAGACGGGTGCGAATGTTCGCGTCACGCATCTCGCGGATCTGGGCGACGCCGATCCGATGCCGGATGGGAAGTCGGCCATCGCGGTGCGCAACCGGTTCGGCTTCTCGCAACTCGTGATCGTCAACTTGTTGACGGGTGATGTTTCGCCGAAGGAGCCGCCTGCGCTGGATGTGGTCTTTACGCATCCACGCGTGGCGAGCGACGGCACTGTCGCCTACGTCGCACACATCGACGGAGCGTGGCGGCTTCGCGTCTCGACCTCACCCGTTTCTCGGAGTGCTTCCGTGACGCCGGAATGGAGTGGCTCGACCATCTTCGCGACGGCCTTGCAAGGTGGGTTCGCCGATCTCCTTCGGATTGCGAGCTCCGATGAAGAGACGCTTGCCCGAGTGACGCGCGCGCCTGGCGGCGCGTTCGAGCCGGCGCCTTCGCCGGATGGCCGCATCTTCTTCATGTCGCTCGAGCCGGAAGGCTATGTCGTCCGCGTCATTCCGTCGACGAGCATCGCAAGCGATCCGGCATCGACTCTCTCTCCTGCGCCAACTCCGATCGCGATCGCGGAGCACGAGGCGTCGTCACCGCAGGCATATGGAATCGGACTGCAGGAGCTCGAGCCGGTCTTCGGCGGAGCGGTGGCGAAGTCCTTTCATGCAATCGAGGGTGGCGTGCGCATTGGCGATGTCATCGGCCGGCTCGATACGATTCTCGTGGGTTCGGCGGGCGATGTCGAAGGCGCCGCGTTCGCGTCGGTGTGGCGGGGCTGGCCGGTCGACCTCGGCGGCCATCTCTTCAGGATGAACCATGAGCGCGGCGGCGAGCTGCGTGCGACGTGGAGGGCCCAATGGCCGCTGTTCGCGCTTCGTGCGGATTCGGGATATCTGACTCTTCGTCATGACCACGTTCCATTCGCGACCGTGCGCGGGATTGCGAATCAGAATCGAGGGACAGCAAGGTTCAGCGAGGATGTGAAGCTCATCTGGCAGGAGCATCTGCGTCGCGCAATCGCGCGCGGCAACGCGAGATTCGGCGCGTATCGATTCGCGGCACAGTTCGATCGCGCGGCGAACGGCGTCACACTCGGAGGAATCGCGACGACGTTATCGCCTGACTCGCTGCTCGAACAACGTGTGCTGGATCCTGTGCTGGCCGCCGATAGATCCTCGCGTGACTACACGGGAGCTCGTATCGAGGCAGGGATGGGCTTCGTCACACTCTTTCGTCAGCAACATCGACTTGCCGGCCAGCGGCTCGCTGTCACGGGATTCGAAGTTGCGATGAAGTCGCCGCCTGTTCCGTGGGTGAAGGCGCCGGGATTCGAGTACACGCTCGGCGGAGCTCGTGTCGAGGGGAAGACTCGGTGGTGGGGAGGATTGCGATGGCGACCGTGAAAATGGAGGCGCTTTGCAGGCTAGTTCGTTTCGAGGCTACCGACGACTACGCACTGTCGGGGTTGCTCTACGAGCCGGTGCGCCGCACGAAGCGCGCGATCGTCTGGCTGCACGGCACCGGCGGCGCTTCCATCTTCGACTCACGCCGCACGAACATCCTCGGCGCAGAATTCACGGCGCGCGGTTTCGCGTATTTCCCGTTCAACAATCGCGGTGCCCATCTGATGCGGCGCAATGGAGGGATGGCTTACGAGCGCATTCGCGACTGCGTGCATGACATCGACGGCGCATTGCGCGAGATCCGCCGGCGCGGCTATCGCGACATCACACTCGCCGGCCACTCCACCGGTGCGAACAAGATCGCAGTCTATGATCATCGCAAGCCGCGTAATCACGTGAAGCGCTACGTGCTGCTCGCCGGCGGCGACGACACGGGTGCAACGGCCGCGATGCTCGGCAGGAGATTCGAGCACGTGCTCACGCTCGCGCGCGATCGGAAAAACAGCGAGGAGCTCGTCCCTGTGAGGTTCTCGCCGCTGCCGATGAGCTGGCGCTCGTTCTACGACATGAACAACCCTGACGGAGACTACAACGTGTTCCCGTTCGGCGAGATCATCCGGCGCAAGCGACTCTCGCGAAAGCCACTCTTTCGCTACGTCCGCGCGATCCGCAAACCGTCGCTCTACATCTACGGCGAGCACGACGAGTATTGCTACGACGATGTTCCGCGCTGTGCCGCGATTCTTTCGGAACACGTCGGGCCGAGTGCCGAGATCGTGATCATGGAGGACGCCGATCACGGCTTCGGCGGAAAGGAGCCGGAGCTGGCGGAGCTCATTTCGGGCTGGGCGCAGTAGCCCGAATCCTCGCCACGAACTCTTTCGCCAGATCGTTCGGAATCGGAATCGTCAGGTTGTAGTGCGCGAGTTTCCAGGCGCCGCCGATCCGCCGCAGCACGCCCGTTCCGCGGCATGTGCCGTAGCTCGCCGAATCGAGCGCTTCATCGAACCACGCGACATCTCCATGCACGATGACGTTGCGATGGCGCGGGGTGAAGGTCCACCCTTTTCCCTTCGAGAAGTAGGGATGGGCGAAGGTGCGAAACGAGGCGAGGTCCCATCGCTCCGTCGCGTCGGTCCCGAGAAAGACGAACTCGGGCGCCATGGCGCCGAAGTAGCGTTCCTCGTCGGCGGCAGAGGCCGCGCGATGCCAGTCATCGACGACGCGGTTTACGGATGACGTCTCCTGTTGTACGTTGACCGTCGCACAGGAGATCGCCAGGAGGCACGACGCAAGCAGAATCATTCGCATGCGAACGATTGTATGCAGACCCTCTCCCCAGATGATGTGAAACGAGTCCGGACGAGTGTGGCGAAAGCCCATGCACTCGCCGCTGGCCGTTTTCACGAAGTATTCGATCGTCAGATCGATGTCGAGCCGAACGACCGCATCCGCGTGCATCTCGAGATCCAGGCATCCGCGCTGCTCGAAACCGCCGAGGGCGTCCATCTGCGTGACGGCCGCATCCGCTATCACGTGCGCGAGGACCGCACGGTCACTCCGTTCGTCATCGATGGCGAGCCGATTTTTCCGCACTTCACGATTCGAAAAACGCCCGCTGCGATCTTCGAGTATTGGCTCATCGTCTCCGAGATGCTGGCCTCGCCAGGGTGGGCGATGACGAAACTGATCACGCAGCCCGGCGAGTACGATGACGCGCTGCGCCGCATGCGCGGGCCGCAGATCGTGCGTGCGATTCCGGGCGTTCTTCTCCCTGCCGTCGACTGGCGTGACGACGGGACGTCCGCGCTGCACGCGACGGTCTACACGCGCGCCGGGGAGGAGCGGATCGAGCGCCGTACGCTGCTGCTCGATGCCAGCAACGAGTTCCACTTCCACTCGCGCGAGCTGATCGCCGAAGCCAAAGGCGGCGTGCCGGTTTAACGTGCGATCTGCGCGAGGATCTCGAACGACTTCAGCTCGTGGCCCAGGAAGTTGCGGCGAAGAGTGCCGGCAAGGGAGCGCACTTCGAACAGCGTGTCCTTCTTGATCGCGCGTGCCGCGAGCTCCGTGACGGACAGCTGCGCGATCGCGTCCAACGTCCCGGCCACTTCGTTCGGAACGACGAAGGTGTCGCGCCCCGCGCACTGCGAGCAAACGAAGCCCTGCACACGCGTATCGAATCGCAGCGGCCGTTCGAGCGGCTCGTGGCACTCGATGCAGTTCCTGGTGGAGGGAAAGATGCCGGCCAGGCGAAGGATCCAGATCTCGGCATAGGCGACCACTGCGATGGGTGACGCCCCTTCGAGCAACGCTTCGGTCGTGCGATCGAGCAGGCGATACAGCAGCTCCGCAGGATCGCCGGCTTGCGCAAACGTATCGACCATCTCGGCGATGTAGGTTGCCGACACGCTGCGCAGCAGGTCCTGCTGCGCCGGAAACAGCGACCGGATCAGATCGATCGACTCGATGCGCACGACTTCGTCGCCTTCGCGTTCGATGAAGCCGATGCGCACTTTCGCCAGCGGCTCGAGGGCCGCGCCGAAGCGCCAGCGGAGGCTTCGCGCGCCATAGGCCCAGCCCTTGCGCTTGCCGTGGTCAGGGGTGATGAAAACCACCATCTTGTCCCGCTCGCGTGCAGCGAACGTCTGCAGAATGATCGCTTCGGTTCTCTCCGGCTTCACCATCACAGCGTACACTGAGGCGAATGTCCGATCCCGTCTTCATCCATCCGGCTGAAGCGCGGAGGCAGTTTCGCGAGCTGGCGGAGAGCGACTTCGGAAATGAGCAGCTCGCGCGCGGCGCGCTGCTCATCGCGCTGGAGGACTACCGGCAACTCGACGTCGAAGCGTACTTGCGCCGGCTCGATGAGCTGGCGGAGCGCGTCGAGCGCCATTCCGTTCACGGCGAGCCGCCGATCTTCCGCCTCGGTCACCTGCACGCGGAGATGTTCGATCGCGATCGGTATCGCGGCGACGAGGCGAACTACTACGACCCGCGGAACGCCTATCTCAACGAGGTGATCCATCGAAAGATTGGGATTCCGATCGCGCTGTCGATCATTTTTCTGCACGTGGCGCAGCGCGCCGGACTCCATGCCGCCGGGGTCGGCTTGCCGGGACATTACATCGTGAAGGTGCGCTTCGAGTTGAACGAGGTCTACGTCGATCCGTTCAACGGAGGCGCGACATTGACCATGAACGAGATCGATGAGCTGCTCGCCGGATTATCGGGCGGGAAGGTGCGGCTCGCGCCCGAGCATCTGCGCGCATGGAGCGCGCGGCAAACGCTGGTCCGGCTGCTCGCGAATCTGGAGAATATGTGGAGCCGCGCCGGCGATGCGAGAAAGGCACGCGCAGCGGCGGAGCGAATCGCGATTCTCCAGCCATGAGATGGGGTCAGGTCGAAAGTCGAAACTTCGCTCCACGCATCGTGGATCGATTCAACACTCCGTAGAGCGAAGTTTCGACTTTCGACCTGACCCCATCCCTGATTCGATTGCGTACCAATCTGGTATCCTTACGGTGATGAGCAGAACTGTCCGCTCTGCAGTACGCTCGACCGTTGCGCGCACGATTCGCTTTCCGGCTGGACTCCGGGACAGGATTACTGCCGACGCTGAGCGATGCGGGAGGAGCTTCGAGGCGCAAGTCATCGCGCTGCTGCGGCGACACTACGGCGAAGACGTCGATATCGCCCCGACCTCATCGGAGATTCTCGCCCTGGCGGCATCCAGCGTCGCAGACTTCTCGGCTGCTGACCTGCGGGCGCTCAGCATGAGACTCGAAGAGCCTCGTCATTCGCGCAAATGACCGGCGAGCCTGTTGTTCTGGACACGGATACGTTGTCTGAGCTCAGCCGCGGGAACGCCAACGTCAACGGCCGTGCTCGCGAGTATCTGGATCGATTTGGACGGTTGACGATCACGGCCGTCACTGTCTTCGAACGGCTGCGAGGATATCGGAGCGCGATTCGCCGCGACCGGCCGTTCGAATCACAACTGCAGGCCTTCGTCGTGTTCGTTGGCAGCTCGATCGTGTTGCCGTTCGACGAGGGTGCGGCGATCATTGCCGCCGAGTTGTGGGCCGCTGCTCCGAGACGATTGCGGCATAGTCTCGGAGACATTCTCATTGCCTCGATTGCCGCCTCGCGTCAGCTGCCGCTGGTCACCAGAAACCAGCGCGACTTCATAGCACTTCGAGATGCCGCAGCGATCGACCTGCGACTGCTGGACTGGTCGAAACCGCGGCGGTAAGGCGAATCACCCATCCCTGTGCTACTCTCTCGCCGCGATGCGCGCGACTTCCAGCTGGTGGTGGTACTGCCGATAGACTCGGAGCGCGAGCTGCGCCCCGGGATGGAAGGGGCGCGCGATCACGATCGAAACTGACACGACCCCTTCCCGAACGGGAAGGGGTTTTTCATTTTTGACGCATATGAAACTGGTCGCAACCATCTACGAAGAGACGTTCGATGCGGCGCTCGCCGCGATGCGGAGTTGCGGCGGCTGCGACATGATCGAGCTGCGCGCTGAGCGTTTCGGCGTGATCGATCTCGATGCCGTCCGTGCAGCGACGAAGAGGCCGGTGATCCTCACGTATCGCGGCTCGTGCGCACCCGAACCGCAACGCGCGCTCGAGGCGGGCATCGACTTCGTCGACATCGAGTGGCAGCCGGAGCTCGAGATCGCGATTCCGCGCGAGCGCGTCGTTCTCTCGCACCACGACTACGAGTCGATGCGCGAGCTGGAAGAGATCGCAGAGCGCATGCTCGCGTTCGAGTGCGCGCATACGAAAATCGCCGTGACGCCGCGGACGCTGGAAGACAACCTCCGGTTGCTGAGCCTGCGTGGGATCAGCGTGATCGGGATGGGCGAGCGTGGACTCTATTCGCGCATCCTCGCGCCGTTCCTCGGTTCGCAACTGACGTTCGTCGCGGCCGGGACGAGTGCAGCGCCCGGCCAGTTGACGCTGGAGCGCGCGCTCGCGATCTACGGCGAGCAGCGCGACGAGCTGCACGCGTCGCACCTCTTTGCGATCGCCGGCAATCCGGCGGGCCACAGTCTCTCGCCGTCGATTCACAACCCGTTGTTCCGCGCACATGGAGCCGATGCCGCGTACACGATCGCGTCATTCGAGACATTCGAGGAGATCGGCGCTGCACTGCGGCGCGGAGATCTTCGCGGACTCAGCGTCACCGCTCCGTTCAAGGAGATCGCGATGCAATATGCCGATCGCATCGGCGACAACGCGCGCGACGCGGGCGCGATCAATACACTCGTCCGCTCGAGCGACGGCACGACGTTCGGCGACAACACCGACGTCGACGGGTTTCTCGCCATCATCGGCAAGCTGCGGCGTGTCGCCATCGTAGGTGCCGGCGGGACCGCGCGTGCGGCGCTCGTCGCCTGCAAGCGAATCGGTGCCGAGGTGCGCGTCTTCAATCGGAGCCGCCGGGGGATTCCAAGTGAGCCGCTCGAATCGATTCATAGTTTCGACGGCGATCTCATCATCGACACGCTGCCTGTCGCGATCGAGCTGCCGAACCGTCCGACGATTACTGCACGCTATCCCGGCGGAGGCGAAGCGCTTCTGCGCGCCCAGGCCGTACGCCAGAATCAGATCTTCCTCGAGGCTATCCGATGAATCTCGCTGAATTGCGCAAGCAGTACGACGTCATTCCAGTGGTTCGCGAGTTGAGCGCCGACGCACTCACGCCGCTCGCCGCCTTCTCGGCGCTTTCACCGGCAGGGACCGAGGCGTTTCTGTTCGAGAGTGTGGAGCGAGGAGAGAATCTCGGACGCTACTCGTTCGTCGGATTCGATCCGCGCCGCACGCTTCGATTCGATCGCGATACGCCGAATCCCGCGGAGCTCCTCAACCAGGAGCTGCACCCGCTGCGCGTCTATGCAGAGGAAAAGCTCCCGCCGTTCTTCGGCGGAGCAGTGGGCTACTTCGGCTATGGCGCCGGCCGCTGGTCCGAGCGCATCCCCGATACCCATCCGGATGACCTCCACGTCCCTGATGCGACGCTGCTCTTCTTCGACAACGTCGTCGTGTTCGACCACGTGAAGCAGAAGCTCTACGTGATCGCGAACATCTTCGCGAGCGATGAGGCATCGACGATCGAGAGCGCGAACGCGCGCATCGACCGCGCGCTCGAGCGGCTGCGCGGCGCGAGTGTCGACCTCCTGGAGTTTCCTCCGGACCTGGCGCCGGAAGCGATGCAGTCGAACATGACGCGCGAGCAGTTCGAGGCGATGGTGCGCGAGGCGAAGGAGGAGATCGTCGCCGGCGAGATCTTCCAGATCGTCGTCTCGCAGCGTTGGGAGGCCGAGTATCCGACCAGCGAAGCACTGACGCTCTATCGCACGCTTCGCTCCGTGAATCCGTCGCCGTACATGTTCCTGTTGCGCACGAACGATTGCACGCTCGTCGGCGCGTCGCCGGAGATGCTCGTGCGTGTCACGCATGGAGTGGCCGAGGTGCGGCCGATTGCAGGGACGAGAAGGAGGGGAGCGACGAGGGAAGAGGATGCGGAGCTCGAAGCCGGACTGCTCGCCGATCCGAAAGAGCGTGCCGAACATCTGATGCTCGTCGACCTTGGGCGCAACGATCTGGGACGCGTCTGCGCGAGTGGAACGGTCGAAGTCAGCGACTTCGCACATATCGAGCGTTACAGCCACGTCATTCACATCGTGACGAATGTGCAGGGGTCGTTACGCGAGGAGTGCTCGCCGGTTGACGCATTCCTCTCCGCGTTTCCCGCCGGTACGGTCAGCGGGGCGCCGAAGATCCGTGCGATGGAGTTGATCGATCGCTTCGAGCCGACGCGGCGCGGCCCGTATGCGGGGGCGGTTGCGTATGCAGGCTTCTCCGGCAAGCTCGATTCGTGCAACCCGGACCGCACGATCGTGCCCGCGAACCAACCCGCGTACGTGCAGGCGGGGCCGGGGCACCTGTCAACAGGCGGGCCGCAGTGATCGACGGAGGCGTTCTCGACGCAGGGGCCGGCGCAGCGGTGCTGGGTGGGGGAGCAGCCGGCCGGCGCCGTGTCGGGGATCGCGGCGTCGGGCACGATCGGGCGAGGGCTGGCCTCGGGACCACTCTCGGGGCCGGCCTCGACGCCGGCGCCGCCCATCCCCG
>CAZKID010000161.1:0-409 GCA_964552405.1 uncultured Thermoanaerobaculia bacterium | reverse complement strand
AGGATCCGGTCGATGGGATGGTCCGATCGCTTCTAGCCGACGCGGGCCGGCCCGTATGCGGGGGCGGTTGGGTATGCAGGCTTCTCCGGCAATTTCGATTCGTGCATCACGATCCGCACGATCGTGCTCGCGAACGATCGCGCGTACGTGCAGGCGGGCGCGGGGATCGTGTACGACTCGGATCCGGCGAAGGAGTACGAGGAGAGCGAGAACAAGAGCGCGGCGCTGAGGAAGGCGATCGCGATGGCGAGGGTAGTAGCACGATAGGGACGTATGGGTGGTCTACCTGTCCGTCCCATTCGTCCCATCCTCAAACACCACCCGCTGCACTCCCGCCGCATGCAACAACTCCGCGATCCTCACTTGCGCGTTCTCTTTCGCGAGTTGCAGGATTCCGCGCCGCATCGCT
>CAZKID010000160.1:9552-11119 GCA_964552405.1 uncultured Thermoanaerobaculia bacterium | reverse complement strand
CTCCGCTCTCGCGCAGTGCGCGACGCAATTCCTCGAAGTTGTAAATCTCTCCGTTCAGGATCGCCACAAAGCGTCCCGAGGCCGATGTCATCGGCTGATGGCCAGCGGAAGAGAGATCGAGAATCGCGAGCCGGCGGAACCCCAGCGCGACACCGCATGCGGCGTCGATCCATTCACCAGCATCATCCGGCCCGCGATGAACAAGGGCGCCGGACATCCCGCGAAGAGTGCGAATGGAGTCGTTCGATAGCGCCGTCGTAACAAAGCCGGCCAGACCACACATGAGCGGACTAGTGTATCCAAGACGAAACACGGATCAGCGTCCCGATCACCGAAACGCTCTTGTTTCAGCACTCCGTGCTGCTCACTTCTGCTTGATCGCGAGATGGTTGCGCTCGTCACAACCGCTTCGCCGGTGTCGTGCGAAACACCGGCTCGACGTCTTCCGCTGTCGGAAATCCCGGACTGATCAACTCGTCCTGAGGCTTGTAGACGTAAGAATGCGGGAATCCTCGTTCGATGAACGTAGGCTCGTAAAGGTTGTTGTAGCGGAAGTGGCATGACCAGCGGATCGAGCCCGAGGTGTTCTCGCCTGATCGGTGAACCAGCAGGGTCGAAAAGAAGAGCACATCCCCCTTGCTCACTTCCATCGGCACGAATTCGAACGGCCTTGCTGAGTCTTCGACGAGCGTGTGATAGTCCGATTCCTTCTCGTAAGCGAGCAGTCCCATGCGATGGCTTCCGGGAACGATTTCGAGCGCTCCCAGCGATTTGTCGATATCGATCAGTGGAATCCACGTGACCATCGAATCGAGGGAACCTTGAGTCGTTCGCCAGTCCTGATGCGCAGGCTTCTTCCAGTCCACGTCGCGAACGGCCAGATGAGGGCTGTTGAAAAACATCGTGGGCCGGACGTTGATCAGTGGAAACTGGACCCCCAGCTCCCGAACGACGCTCAGGATTCGTTCATCCAGCGAAAGCCGATGCAGTGAGATCAAGTGCTGTAACTGTTTCCCACAATAGACGATCTGCTTCAGGTCCCGGGCAAAGAGGGCATAGAGCGCCGCCTCGAACTCTCGTTCGTCGATTTCCAGAGAGTTGATCAAGCCCGCTCTACGCAGCTGGATGAGAAAAATTCTTCTGGCCTCACTGCGGATCGAATCCAGCGCGTCCGGATCGAGCAGGTTTTTCACGAGCGTGAAACCATGCTGCTTGTATTGCTCCCTGTCGATCATTGTGTGATCAAACTCCTATGTGATCAGAGCGTAGCCAAAACCGGATCTTCCGAAGCCGTTGCCGTTGTAAAACATGTAGCGGCGGTCCTTATAGTCGACGACATACGGGTAGGCGATCATCTCCGAATCCCAGCCTGCTTCAGCGACTCCGATTCCCGATTCTTCGTCCCTTCTTTCCCATGTAATCCCATCTTCCGATTCAGCGTAGCCGATTCGATAACTTCTCTCACGATTGCTGCGATAGGAATCGATGCTGCGGGGGCTGTACCCCATCTTATAGATCCCACGAACTTGAACCCCCAAGGGCCCGCCAGTCCCCTCCCCACTCATCT
>CAZKID010000160.1:0-9542 GCA_964552405.1 uncultured Thermoanaerobaculia bacterium | reverse complement strand
TTAACCACATCTTACAGATCCCACGCTCAGGAACTGCGTAGGCACGGCCGATCGCTTCCTCATCATTCTTGTAAGGAATGACGGTCCGGTTGTCACGATGCCAGTTGATCCCATCCTCAGACCAAGCGTACTTGATCAGGTACTGAGGCTCCGTTACTCCATTGACGACCTTCCATTCCGTGCAGCCGCAATACCACATCTTCCAGATTCCTTCTTCGATCAAGACATGGGGAGTTACGACGAGATGCGGCTCGTCCTTCGTTCGATCCAGGATTGGACCTTCAAACGCACGGCGTAACGGCTTACCACCGTCGTCCCTGATCGCGAGTCCGATGCAGTTCCGGTAACGAACAGTCGTGCTGGTGTTCCAGCCACAGTAGTAGAGATACTTGATCCCGTTCTGCGTAATGACACAGGACGGCATGACACCCGAATCGTCGAAACACCCCAATTTCCCGAGGTCGAGAATGGGCTGCTCGTGTTGATACAGGATCGTTTGCGGATTTTCTGCGCTTAATTCGACGAACGAAGTGCGAGAACGGTTTTGCGCATCTCGAGCACTGTAGTAGACGCGCAGGCGGTCGTCGGGAAGAACGTCAACCGAAGGAACCTGTGCGTGTGACTGCCCCCACGAATGCCGGCCATCGACATTGAAGATAAACCCTGTTTTCTGATCATGACACCCCTGTTGTACACGGCACAGCATCGAATTGGCGGACGGAGCGTTCTCAGGGTCCCTTTTCACATACGACGAACACGCTAGCGCAGAGGTCAGGGTAGATCATTCCCAGCTTATAGCAGCCGTCCATGTACTCTCTGGAGATGATCCCCGCTTCCAGCGCCTGATCGAGTTGTGAGCCAGCGAGCGCCTTGAAAAACACACCGCCCCGGTGGATCACCCTCAATCCTGCCGCCAATGCATCGTGCTCCAGCGTATCCATGGAATACGTTCTTCTGTGTCCATGCAGCCGTTCCGATTCGAGCACCGCCGCATTGTAGGGAACCAGTCCCATCTTCACCGCGATTTGTCGAGATGGAGCATTCGCATTCGGGACCACGAGGAATAGTTTTCCTCGAGCGCTCAACCACCCATTGATCCGCTCGAGCACGAAAATGGGATCATCCAGATGTTCCAATGTGTGTATCAGAAAGATCGAATCGAACTGCGTATCGAGAGTTACCGTTTCGAACGTCGAATGAATGAACTCGACTGCGGCTCCGAAGCGTGAGCGGCCCTCCGCCACCAATTCGCGCGATCCTTCGACCACTGTGACGCGCGGAAACGCCTTCAACAGCAGATTTGTGAACTCTCCCTTGTAACAACCCAGTTCGAGCGCATGACCGGGAACCAGAAACGGTCCAAATGACTGCATCATGTATTCGCGCAGGATGTAATCGGATTGGTACGCGTACTGCCTCGTATTGTCCTTATACTCCGCGTCGAAATCTCGAATGCCCATCAGCCCTGATCTCCCTTGTAGAAACGCTGATCCGGCGGCTGATACCACTCGTCCAGCGTAGCCGGAACGCGCGCACGGAACCCGACGATCTGCTGACATTGCTCCGTCAGTGTTTCCCGCTGGTCATAGCCAATGGCTCTTGGATAGTCGAGCTGTTGCTTCATGAACGGCTGCGAATACAGGATGCTGAGAGAACGGCGGGGATGACCGGAATGGTTGACACCAGCAGCGTGCCAGACATTGGAGTCCCAAACGACAATGCTTCCGCGCCTGCCAACAGCCCGGTCAGCCGTCTTGAAGAAAACTTCATCGCTCGGCTTGCTCTTATCGAGATGGGAGCCGGCGAGCAAATGCGTCGCCCCGTTCGTCAGTGTGAAGTCGTCCAGCATGACGATCGTGTTCACGAGAAGGCGAAGTTCCCGCGTGTATGTCCTCACGTCGCGATGAACGTTACTGGCATACGTGCGCTGACCGCTTCGATTGAGGTTTCCGCCAAATGCATTGAGGATATATTGCCCGCCGAACAATGTTTTCAGATATTCATGGATATAAGCGCGCCCCAATAGCTCGAGAAAACTGCCTCCGTCGGCCAGTACGTGATGGGCAGTTCCTTCCGTGTCTGCATCGACACCGTTCTTGATCTGAATCTTTCGGCGAACGTCATAAGACCGTTCGAGATCGACGATCAGCTGCCCGACCAGTGTCTCGTCGACTACGTCTTCGAACAGAAACCAGCCGGCTGACTCCATCCTGTTCTTGAAGGCGTTGAGCTCGTCCTGCGTAGGCGCCTTACTCATGACGATTGACCTCGCGGTTCGCGGGGCAACTGTTGCTCGGTTGACTCATTGTCGTTTCTGAGAAGAACCGGTCGTCTTACGGCTCAGACTCAGGAGCTGATCACTTCGACAGCCCGCCGGCGGAGTGCCCGACGACTTGTAGACGTCGAAATCTTTCGTGTCGGTCAAGATACTGACACCCATCCCAACCAGAGTCTCTGGTGCAATCACCGTTTAGTCACGCACGGTAGCGTTCACTCCAAGAAATGAATACTCGCCTATCGTGCAACAACCTGAGATGACGACCTGCGACGTGACCATGACATGGTCCTTGATGACCGTTCCATGACCGATGTGATTGCCGCTCCACAATACGACATTGTTGCCGATACGAACGAACGGCTGGATCGTATTGTCTTCGAGAATGAAGCAATTGTCCCCGCAGTCAAAGCCGGGAAAGGTCGTAGCCCTGGAACTGACATAGCTGATCAGTTCATAGCCCTTGGCCTTGGCCTCGAAATACCTGTCGGCGCGAATGTGATTCATCTTCTTGAAGCTGATCGGAATGAACATCCTGAAGTCAGCGGGTGAGAAGTGCCGTTCGATTTCGTCGAATGCCACGACCGGCAGACCCAGGTAGCTGGAACCCTCGATGTAATCGCGGTCCACTGTGAAAGCTACTACGTCATGGGGCGAATCATTGGTGAGATAGAAGTGAGCAAGTTCCGCCCATTGACCTATTCCGAAGACAATCACATTTGCCATCGAGTCTCCCTGCCGAACCTGGATGCAACGAACGATAAGCCAGACACGTCCGGTCAGTCCAGGAGACAGCCCGGCCCTCACCTATCTGACGGTGAACGTTCTGAAGCCTTTCGGTCGTGCCAGATACAGTCGTATCACGGCTTTCGAAAACCTTTCCGGCAAGCGCGTAAAGAGTGCAAAGAGAAGTCTCATGATGCCAAATCGTTCACAAACAGCTTCGTAAGACATTTGCCGCGCCGCTTCGATCTTCCCAGCCTGCATCTGATCGAGCGCGTACCAATACAGCACACCAGCTCGCGCAATACGGCATGCGCGGCTGAGATGCGGATGCCGAACCTGAACCAGTGCGAGCATCGTCACGGAATCTTCGAGCCGGACTTGTTCGAACCGAGGAGATCGTGTTGCGTTGCTCCCATGCCTTCGATAACGAGCAAGCACGCCGTCGACGTAGCCGTAGTGACCACCCTTGGCAAGGCACTCGGTCCAGATCCACCAGTCCAGAAGCAGAAACATCCTCGGCTCCAATTCCGCCATCGGCGCGGCCGATGCGCGGAACATGACGGACACCGTCCAAAACCCGAAATCGCGTCGTACGATCCTCTCGGCTCCGACGCCCGAGCTCAACGGATGGAACTCGCTCGAGTAATGAAGGTGTGCGTCCGTATCGGAATCGAAGATCTCGACGTCGTGCGTACAGATAACGCGCCGCTCATCCTCCTCCAGCCAGGCCACCTGTTTTGCGATCTTGCCGGGAAGGTACATGTCGTCGCCATCCAGCAGGCAGACGTACTTTCCACGGCATGCACGATGAACGCGATCGCCATTGGGCCGGATACCTGGAATTCCGCCGTTCTCTACGCGCGGCAATACCGTGATGCGATCGGGATAGCGCCGCGCATAGTCATCCAGGATTTCCGCAGTCCCGTCAGTCGATCCGTCATCTCCGACGATGATCTCGATATTCGGGTACGTCTGAGCGAGAACACTATCCAGCGCAGCGCCGATGAAACCGGCGTGTTGATAGCTCGTGATCGCAATCGACACCAGCGGATGACTCATGCCCGACCTCGTCAGGTGCGGCGGAAACGCATCCACCGCACCTGGGAAATGACCCTACTCCGTCAATGGAAAAACCAACGATACGAGACTTCGACGCTTCGCGCTGGCATCAAGTAGTACTGCGCGTCACCAAGCTCGCTCTCCGCAATCGGAGCGCGTTTGTTGCTGAGATTCCGCCCGTCGATCCGCAACTCCGACTTTGCCATCCGATAGCCGATGCCCGCCGACCATGTCGTGTAGGAATCAGCAGGCGCGGTATTGCGCTTGTTGAGCCAGCGCTTGCCGACGTAGTTGAAGAGCGCATTCACATTGAATCCGCGCTCCGGGGCGTAGAGGAACCCCGCATTGGCCAGGTCATGCGGCGACATCTCGAGCCTCTTTCCGGCGAGCTGCGTCGGCACACCCGGATCGAACTCCTGTACGAAATCGCGGAAGCGCGCATCGTGATAGCTGTAGCCGAACTGCGCGCGCAGCGATGGCTGCCATACATACTCCAGTTCGAGCTCGCCGCCTTTGAAGCGCTCGCGTCCGGCGTTCTGAAGAACTGGTGTGTTGTCGACGGTTGCAGCCGTGACCAGATTGCGAAAATCCATCTGGAAGAGCGACGCGGTCCACTCCAACCGCCCTTCATCCAACCGCCCTTTCACTCCGAGCTCGTAGCTCTGTGCCGTTTCCGGCTTCAGGATCTCCACCTCGGCCTCAGGCCCGAAGTCGATCGCTGCGGGTTTGAACGTGTTGCGATAGTCCGCAAACAGTGCCGTCGTGTCCTGTCCATTCTTGAAGATCGTGTAGTCCGCACCGATGCTGCCGGACAGCTTGTCGAACGAACGCGACTCCTGCTCCGGTCCGTCCGGCCCATCGTTGTCGCGCGATTCGCGCGTGTGATTGAGACGCAGCCCGAGCTCGATCCGCAGGTTCGGTGACGCCGTCCATTGTGACGTCGCGTACACGCCCGAAAAATTTCTCTTCGTTCGCGCGTCGAATTCCTCCGCCGGCTCTTCGCTCGCACGTTCTCCACGTCCTCCCGCAAGCGGCACGAAGTAATCTAACGTCGCGCTCTTCGCGTCGCCGTTGCCGTAGAGGTGATCGACCCCCGCGATCATGCGCAGTGCCGGTGAGATCGAGCGAACGACGTGCGTATCAAAATAGACGTCGGTCACATCGCGGTCCTGCGTGAAGCCAAAGGCGTTGGGATCGCTCTCGGCAACGTCGACGAGAAATCCGCGCTTGATGTCGAAGTTCGAACGGGAAATGGCGAGAGTCGTCGTCCACGGCGAACCGCCCAGGGTTGCGTCGTATCCGCCAACGATGTGAAAACGGTTCTGGTCGATGTGCGCATTCGCCGGGTTGTAGTTCGCATCGATCGGAGTCGTCGAAGACAGCTTGCGTCCCTCGCGAATGTGCGGCGTGTTCGGGTCCTGCTGCAGCCACGTCAGATCGGCGTCGAGTCCCCACGCGCCGTGCGCCGTCTTGCCTGCACTGCGATAGAGACCATGCAGACGATCGAAGCCTGTGTCGTCATCACGGAATCCCTTGCGATCCGCATTGATGACAATCGACGAGCGGAAGTCATCCGACTGCGACAGCGGCATCGACGCTGCGGCCGAGACGCTGCCGTACGAGCCTCCCGACACGCGCGCGATTCCGCCCGGCGTGCCTGCTTCGCGATGGATGACGTGAATGACTCCGACGAACGAGGTCGCTCCGTACATGACGGGCGAGGAACCGCGAATCACTTCGATGCGATCGACGTCGGTGAGATCGAGTGATGGCAAATCGGGATTGAATGCACCGCCCCAGGGCACACCATCGACGACGAGCAGAAACGCGTCGAACTCGCGCAGTCCCCACATCTCGGGAACCGAACCGGCAGGGCCACCTTCGCCACCCGGCGCGATCGAAACGCCCGCGGTGAGTGCGAGCGCCGACTGCAAATCGACCGCGTTGCGCGCTCGAAGCTCATCCCCACTGATGACCGTCACATGAGCCGGCACGTCGAGAACGTCCTCGGCAATCTTGTCGGCGGTTACTTCGATCGTCTCATTGATGTTTTGCTTTTGCTGACTCTGGGCAAACGCACTCACGGTGCACGCGAGCGCGCACACCGCAGCTAGCAGTGTTCGTTTCAAGGGGTTTCTCCTTCTTGTTGTCGCAAGCGTCGACAGGGAGACTGCGGCGTATCAAATGTTGAGACGCATTGCGAGAAGGAGCAGCGGCCGCAACACGATCGCCGGCTGCGCGCGCTGCTGTGCGTCGCGAGAGAGTAGTTGGGTATTCGCGACCCGGCCCGCGAGTCGAGGTGCGTGCGCCGGCGTGACAGCCGCATCGACGCCACGCATGGGAGCGATGGATGGCTCGCCGGACACCGCCGCGTGCGCGCGGCGATGAGTCACCAGGTCTGCAGACACCCACTCGATCGCCGGCTCGCTGCCTGGCGTTGCGGATTCGCCCGCCTCCGATTCGGCAAATGAGGGCTCGATCGGCGCGGATGTCGCCTCGATGGTGAACGTTTCCGGCAAGGCGATGATTCGTTCGTGAGTTTCATCGCCGATGCGCAGCATGAGACGCGCGCGCGTCGTCGCGATGTTCGGCACATGCCACGTGAACGAGCGAATATCCGCATCGAGATGCGGTGTGATGCGGACCGCGTAGTAGCCGCCGCCGTTCACTGAAAGAAACGCTTCCCACTCCGCTGCATCCGGCGGCAGTACGTCCGCTGCCCATTTCAGCGTGGCATCCGAGCCGCCTTCGAGGCGGTCTCCTGTTCGCGGCGCAAGGAGGGTGATGCCGGCGAATGCCGGAACGGCAAGCAGCACGATCGCACTTGCGAAAAGGAGGCGCCGGACCGTCATTCGAGCAGGAGAGTTTAATCCCGCGGTCAACTCTTCCAAAACGTCGGAGCCGGAGGCTTCCTCGCCGCCAACCCGTGGCGCCGGTCGAGCTCGATTTGCAGACTCTCCTCACCGCGCGCCATGGCCCAGCGATGGTTCGCGCCGAACAGCGGCTTCAGAATTGGTGACAGCACGCGCAGCAGCGCTTTCTCCGCGCGGATTCGCCACTCGTACGTGATGTCCGTGAATTCGCCATCCTGTACGAGATGCCAGTCGCCATGACCCACGAAATCGCCGAAGGCATCGAGCGCAAAGCCGTCGGGCCGCTGCTCCGTCACGCGGAACGACCAGCGCAGCGTGTAAGGAAGCCAACCCTTCGTGAACAGCTCCACCACGCCATCGTCGCGCCTCTTCACATCGAGATACACCGAAGGCCACCATCGCTTCAGGTCCTCGGCGTCGCCGAGAATCTTCATGATTTCGCCAAGCTCGCCGCGGACGCGCCAACGCGTCACGAAGAAGTATTCGTTGAGCATCTGTACCTTTCACTACGAGCCGGATTGACGATCCGATGCATCGCAATCGATATGATGCCGTGATGATTCGCGTCATGGTAGGCGGCGTCACGGGATGGGTTGGTCGGCCCCTTGCCGAGGCAATCGGGAACGCAGAAGATCTCGAGCTCGCTGGCGCGATCGCGCGTCGCGCGGCAGGCGAGCGTATCGGCAACGTTTCCATCTCCGCCTCGATCCACGATGCCCTTCAGACTCCTGCCGACGTCTTCGTCGACTACACGAGCGCCGCCGCTGTTCGCGACAACGTGCGCGCAGCGATCGATGCGGGATTGCACGTGGTCATCGGCAGCTCCGGCCTTACGAACGACGACTTCGATGGGATCCATCGCGCGGCCGTCGCGGCGAATGTCGGTGTCGTCGCGGTCGGAAACTTCGCGATCTCCGCAGCCTTGCTTCAGCGCTTCGCGGTCGAAGCGGCGAAATACTTCCCGGTCTGGGAAATCATCGATACGGCATACGCAGGCAAGATCGATGCGCCGAGTGGCACGGCCCGCGAGCTCGCCTGGCGGATGTCGGAAGTGCGTAAGCCGGAGCTTGAAGTCGCGCTCGATCAGACGGTGGGACAACGCGAGGCTCGCGGCGCGGACGTGAATGGCTCGCGCGTCCACTCGCTTCGAGTTCCCGGCTACACGATCGGCATCGAGGTTCGTTTCGGACAACAGGACGAGCGCCTCACGCTGCAGTACGACGGTGGGACGGGCGCAGCGCCGTACATCGCCGGAACGTTGCTCGCGATCCGAAGAGTGCGGGAGTTCGTCGGGTTGGTTCGCGGGATGGACCGCGTTCTTTAGTCACCGCGTCATCGCTTCGAAAAACTCGACGACCGAATCGAATCGCTCCATTGCATCTTTGGAGAGCGCACGGTGCACCGCCTCCGCGACATGCACGGGGACTTCGGGCGCGCGTTGCCGGAGCGCCGGCACACTCTCCTCCGTATGACTCTTCACGATCGACGCGAGGTCCGTCGCATGCCCGAAGGGATGCTCGCCGGTCAGCAACTCATACGCGATGAGGCCCAGCGCATATTGATCCGAGCGCGCATCGGCACCTCGTCCGCTGAGTAGCTCCGGCGCGAGATACATCAGCGTGCCGACGACTCCGACACTCTGACCAGACTGCACGACCGTCGCTTCGTGATCACCGATTGGACCGCTCAACTTGGCAAGGCCAAAATCGAGCACGCGCGGCGAAAGCACTCCGCTCTCGCTCACAATCATGATGTTCTCCGGTTTCAGATCGCGATGGATGACGCCGGCACGATGCGCGGTGTCGACCGCCTCACACACTGGCCTCATGATCTCGAGCGTTCGTTCGATCGTCTGTGCGCCGGCACTGATCGTCTTCCGCAACGTCTGTCCCTCGAGATGTTCCATCACGAGATAGGCGTGACCGCCGGAGAGTACGCCGAAGTCGTGCACCGTCACGATCGCCGGATGTTTGAGCCGCGCCACGATTCTCGCCTCTCGCTCGAAGCGGCTTCGCATACTCGGACTGCTGACGAGATGCGCGAGCAGCACCTTCACGGCCACCGGACGATTGAGGCGCTTCTGCGTTGCGAGATACACCGAGCCCATTCCGCCGCGGCCGAGAATCCTCGTGACGAGGTACTTGTCTTCGATCATGCGTGGCACGCCGTGCTCCTGCACCAGCGTCTGATGATCGACCTCGCACGTACTTTGATCCGCTCCATAGCAACGGCCGCATGCGGGACACGAGCGCAGCTCATCGAGAATCGGCTGCGGCGCCGCCTCTGCGAGCGGAGACCAGACAAACGAAGGCGAGCCCTTCAACCGGGCGTAATCGAACGTCAGCGCGAGTTGCGCGGCGATCGTGCGCAGCAGCGTGCGGTCTTCACTGCTGTATGGCTCCTCCGACATTCGCTCGCCGAGCACCATGAGACCCGCGAGGCGCCCTTCGATGAGAAGCGCAACCAGCAGATACGCATCCGCCTCGACGAGCCAGTGCCGCTCCGCCACCGGAAGCCGCATCACGAGTGTCTTCGTCGCGCGGGCTTGAAGATCGAGCGGTTCGGGGTCGGTCGCCAGCTGCCTCGGCAGTTCCCCCTTTCCCGGCAGC
>CAZKID010000159.1:2671-11203 GCA_964552405.1 uncultured Thermoanaerobaculia bacterium | reverse complement strand
TTCGGTGGTGTGGAGGGCGTAGAAACGGCGTTTGCGTCAATGGTGGATGGTGCGATTGTCTTTATTGGGCGTCCAGGAAAAGCCAAGGGGCGGACCATATTCATTGTGCGCAACCGGAATGCTGTTCGTCGCATACCCGGCCGCCGCAAGCTGCGTGTCCGGATTCAATGTCGAGGGCTGCGCGACTTCCTGCTTGTCCCAGCGAATGCCGCCGTTCAGTGTCAGCGTCGGCATCACGTGCCACTCGTCCTGGAGAAAGAGCGCCGACTCCTTGATGTTCGGATGCGTCGTCGGTCCCGACGTTCCTGGCCCTGCGAACGCCTGCGAATACGACGCCGGCTTGTTGTTCGCGAAATCAGCGAGGCTGTTGAAGCGATACACACCGAAGAAGTTTCCAGGGAAGAAGTTGAGGATGTCGTCCTTGCTGTAGTCGAAGCCACCCTTGATCGTGTGGTTCGACATCACGTACGTCGCGGTGTCGGCGATCTGGTGGCGCTTGATCGTCGTCTCGCGCGGCGAGAACGAGTTGCGGCCGATGACGAGCACCGTGTTGCCGCCCTGGAGAATCGTCGCTTCCGGCAGGTTGCTGTTCGCTTCGCCCGGCTCGCGATCCTTCAGATACTGCGCACGCACTTCGTTGAAGAACGAGCTCGTCGCCACCGTGTCCCATACTCCCGAGATCGAATCGGTGAACACGTTCGAGTTGCCGGAGTGCTGTGAGGCGTTAGTAATGCCGCTGTTCTCGAAGTTGAGACCATGAAAACGCTGACGGTTGAAGCGCAGCGAAAGATGATTGTTCGTCAGCAGCTCATGGTCCGTCTTGATGAGGTAGACGTCCTGATTCTGCTGCTGGTTGTATGTGCCAGCCAGCGCAGTCAGCGTCTGCAGTGCGGTCTGGCTCGCCGCATCCGTCGGGAACGAGCTGATACGGCCGCCGCCCAACACGACGATGTTCGGCGTCGAGTTACGCTGGCGATCCCAGTTCACGAAGAAGAAATGCTTGTCCTTGACGATCGGGCCGCCGAGGCTGAAGCCGTACTGATCGAAGTGGTACGGGCTCTTGGCGCGGTTGTTCAGGACGTTGATGTAGTTGTTCGCGTTCAGGCTCTTGTCGCGGTAGTAATCGAACACAGAGCCGTGGTACTCGTTCGTTCCCGACTTCGTGACGACGTTGATCACAGCACCGCCCGCGCGGCCGTATTCGGCCGAATAGGCATTGTTGTTGACCTGGAACTCCTTCACCGCATCCTGCGAGAATTGATACGGAGCGCGGCCCGATCCGGTGCGGCCAACCGTCTGTCCGAAGAACGTGTTGTCGTTGTTCGCGCCATCGACGACGAGCGAGTTCAATGTGCCGCGCTGTCCGGCGAAACTGATGTCGCCCAAACGCACATCACGGACAACGCCAGGCGTCGTGAGCACGAAGTCGATGAAGTTGCGGCCGTTCGTCGGAAGGTTCTGGATCGCCTTCTCATTCACGACCGAGCTCACTTCCGACTTCGACGTCTCGATCACAGGCGCTGCCGCCGTGACCGTGAGCTCTTCCGCAACGCCGACCTTCATCTTGATGTTCAGCGTGACGTCGGTGCCGACGTTGACTACGATCTTTTCGCGCTTGACCGGCTGGAAACCAGAGAGTTCCGCGGTGACGGTGTACGTCGCCGGCGGAAGGAGCGCCAGAGCATACTGGCCCGTCGCATTGCTGACGGCGGTGCGGGCAACACCCGTTGCGGTGTTGGTCGCGGTGACAGTGACACCAGGTACCGGCGAGCCGGAATCATCGGCGACCGTGCCTGCGATCGCGCCGTTCGAGCTTTGCGCGAATAGTGCGACCGGTACGAGCGCGATCAAAAGCGCGAGTACGGCGAGTTTGAGGTAATTCATGCGATCTCCTTGCAGGGAACTACAGGGTTGACGAATCGGACGGAATGTCGCGAAGAATAGCATGGGGTAAATCACGATGACGATCTCAACGGTAAACCCGGCGACCGGCGAAACAGTGCGGACCTTCACTGCTTTGAGTGATGGTGAGATCGAGGTGAAACTGCGCCGCGCAGTCGAAGCCTTCGTCATCAATCGCGCTCGTTCCTTTTCCGAACGCGCGCTTCGCATCAACGCCGCTGCAACGATCCTCGAGGAGCGAAAAGACGTTCTCGGGAAACTGATCACGACCGAGATGGGAAAACCCATCAAGGCTGCGATCGCAGAAGTGCAGAAGTGTGCTCTCGTCTGCCGCTACTACGCGGACCACGCCGAACGTCATCTCGCCGATGAGCAGGTAAAGACCGACGCGGCGGAGTCATTCATCCGCTATGAGCCGCTCGGTCCCCTGCTTGCGGTGATGCCGTGGAACTTTCCGTTCTGGCAGGTCTTTCGATTTGCGGCACCCGCATTGATGGCGGGCAACACCGGACTGTTGAAGCACGCGTCGAATGTCCCGCAGTCCGCTCTGGCGATCGAAGAGATCCTCCGCGACGCAGGATTCGACGCCGCCGAATTTCAGACGCTGCTCATCGGAGCGGAGAAGGTTGGAAAGATTCTCGAGGATGAGCGCGTGAAAGCTGCCACTCTGACGGGCAGCGAACCGGCCGGTGCGAGCGTCGCTTCGATCGCTGCGAAAGTCATCAAGAAGAGCGTGCTCGAGCTGGGCGGCAGCGATCCGTTCATCGTCATGCCGAGCGCCGATCTCGGCGTTGCCGTCGCGACGGCAGTCAAAGCGCGCATCGTCAACAATGGCCAGTCGTGTATCGCAGCAAAGCGATTCATCGTCCACGAGCAGATCGCTCCCGAGTTCGAGAGACGATTCAAGGCCGCGATGGAAGCGTTACGCGTCGGCGATCCGTTGGACGAGTCGACCGATATCGGCCCTCTTGCAATGCCGCAGATCGTCAACGACATCGACGAGCAGATTCGGAAGTCGCTCGAGTGCGGTGCCCGCCTCGTCACCGGCGGAAAACGCCTCGGCGGCAACTACTACGCGCCGACGATCCTCGCGGATATCCCCGAACACGCCCCGGCGTACGCCGAAGAGATCTTCGGTCCCGTCGCATCGTTGTTCGTCATCAAGAATGAAGCGGAAGCGATTCGCCTCGCGAATGCAACCGCGTTCGGCCTTGGCTCGAGTGTCTGGACGAACGATCGCGACGAGGCGATGCGCTTCGTTGACGCCATCGAGTCAGGTCAGGTGTTCGTCAACGCGATGGTGGCGTCGGATCCGCGACTCCCGTTCGGCGGCGTCAAACACTCCGGCTTCGGCCGCGAGCTCGGCGTCCACGGCATTCGAGAGTTCGTAAACATCAAGACCGTCTGGCTGGCAACGGCGTTGTGACACTTCGACGGCGATCGAAGTGTGGTCGTGCCCCAGCCGCTACGATGCTCGCATGAAGAACAGCGAGCATCACTACAGCGCGCAGTTGATCTGGGACGGTAATCATGGCGATGGCACGACGGACTACACGACGTACGGTCGTGAGCATCGCGTCGTCATCGAAGGCAAACCTCCGATCCACGCGACAGCGGATCCCGCGTTTCGCGGCGATGCGCAGAAGCACAATCCGGAGGATCTCTTTCTTGCAGCGATCAGCTCGTGCCACATGCTCTCGTATCTCGCGTTGTGCGCGAAGTACAAGATCAACGTGTTGTCGTACGAGGATCGCGCAACAGGCGTGATGCGCGAGGACGGCAGGGACGGTGGGCGATTCGTGGAAGTGACACTGCATCCTTCCGTCGTTGTTGCGAATGCCGAGCACATCGAGCGTGCGACACAGCTGCACGATCGCGCGCACGAACAGTGCTTCATCGCTGCCTCGTGCAGCGTCCCCATCCACCATGTGGCCGAGGTGCGCGCATGAAGGATTTGTTCATCGCACTCGACAATCGGCCAGGCGCGCTGGCCGAGATGGGAGAAGCACTGGGCCGCGCCGGGATCTCCATCGAAGGAGGCGGTGTGTTCGAAAGCGGCGCACACTTTCTCTTTCGCGACGGGTACGCCGCTCGTGCCGCGCTCGATGCTGCGGGAATTAACGTCGTCGCCGAACGCGACGTGCTCGTGCCGAAGCTGCGGCAGGGTGAGCCTGGACAATTGGGAAAGATCGCGCGGCGCATGGCCGATGCGGGAGTGAACATCGAGGTGCAGTACAGCGATCACGATCACAATCTCATTCTCGTCGTCGACGACGACCAGCGCGGCCGTCTCGTGTCCGAACAGTGGATGGCGGATGCGCAGGCGTCCTGACTTTTCACACGTCGCGGCGCTGATCGCCGATCCTGCGCGCGCGCGCATGCTCAGCGCGCTGATGCACGGTGCCGCACTGACGGCGACGGAGCTTGCTCTCGAGGCGAACGTCTCGCCGTCGACGGCGAGCTCTCATCTCGCAAAGCTTGGAAGTGGCGGAGTGATCACGATGGAGAAGCAGGGACGTCATCGCTACTTCCGTCTCTTCGATCACGAGATCGCATCGCTGCTGGAGCAACTCGATCTCGTCGCATCGCGAAGCTCGCGGGTGCGAACCGGTCCTGCCGATCCAGCGCTGCGCGTCGCGCGCGTCTGCTATGACCATCTTGCGGGAGAGCGTGGCGTGTGGCTGCTCGAGGCACTTCGCAGCCGCAAGCTCCTCACGGGTCGCGACGGCTGCACCGTATCGCCCGATGGAGAAGCGTTCTTCGCGCGTTTCGAAATCGACATCGAAGAGTTGTCGCGTTCACGACGGACCTTCGCGCGCACCTGTCTCGATTGGAGCGAGCGGCGCCATCATCTCGGCGGCGCGCTCGGTGCCGCGATTCTCGATCGCATCTTTGCACTGCGCTGGGCGCGACGCGAGCGCGCGAGCCGCGCGATTCTGTTTTCATCGCATGGTGATCGCGCGCTGCAACGGCTCTTCGTGCGTTGACAGCGTTCTCTTCCGTGGCACAATTGCGAGTATCGATACATTGAGCGTGTTTTTCGGAGGCGAGTGCGGGTGAGGAGCGTCGGACTGGTTTCAATGCCCTTCGGTCCACTCTTCTCTCCATCGATCGGTCTCTCTCTCCTGAAATCCGCGCTGCACAACGCGGGCATCGAATCCGAAATCCATTACTACACGATTCGCTTCGCGGAGCTCGTCGGTTCGCATTTCTATAACGGCATTGCCGGCGGGATCAGACCATCATCGACAAAGCTCGCGGGTGAGTGGATCTTCAGCGGTGCGTTGTCGGAGTCATCCTCGAGCGAGGATGCCGATTACATCGAGCACGTTCTTCGCCGCAAGCCTCCTGTCACGACGATCCATTCGCGCGCCACCAGCCGCGAAGCAATTGCGAAGATCGTTCGCGCGCGGAGTCTCGCGCGCGAGTTCGTTGCGGCGTGCGCGGATGAGGTGCTCGCGACCAACCCTGCGATCGTCGCGATGACGAGTGTGTTTCAACAACAGGCAGCGTCGCTCGCGCTGGCGAAGCGCATCAAGTCACTGCGTCCCGAAACGTTCATTCTCTTCGGCGGCGCGAACGTCGAAGGCGTGATGGGTGCCGAAACCGTTCGCCAATTCGCATTCGTCGATGCCGCGGTCTCCGGCGAAGGGGATCTCATCATCACGCCGCTCGTCCGGCGCATCCTGGAAGGACAATCGATCGAAGGGATGCCCGGCGTTCGTACGCAAAAGGGCGTGGCGCGCGAGTTCGAGAATAGATCGTTCACGAACGCTCCGACCGTATATCAGATGGATGATCTTCCCTCCCCCGACTACGAGGATTACTTCGCTCAGTTCCGCCGCAGCCGTTTCCAGCGGAGCTGGCAGCCTCGCATCTTCTTCGAGACCTCCCGTGGCTGCTGGTGGGGCGAGAAGATGCATTGCACGTTCTGCGGACTCAACGGAACGACAATGCAGTTTCGCAGCAAGTCAGCGGGCCGTGCCCTCGACGAGTTGACCCATCTCACGGACCGTCATCCCGGCTGCGATGTCGAGATGACGGACAACATCCTCGACCTCAGCTACTTCAAGGATTTCATCCCGGAGCTCGCGCGCAGGAAGACCGAGCTTGGAATCTTCTACGAGACGAAAGCGAACCTGCGCAAAGAGCAGATCCGCATGATGCGGGACGCCGGAATTCGCAGCGTGCAACCCGGCATCGAGAGTCTTCACGATTCCGTGCTCAAGCAGATGCGCAAGGGCGTTTCCGCGCTGCAGAACATTCAACTGCTCAAATGGTGCAAAGAGCTCGGCGTCACTCCGTTGTGGAACATTCTGGTCGGATTTCCAGACGAATCGCCGGCTGCCTATGACGAGATGACGAGACGCGTTCCGCTGATCAGCCATCTGCCGCCGCCTGGTTGGGTCTCGTTGATTCGTCTCGATCGCTACAGCCCGAATTTCTTCGACAGCGAACGTCAGGGCCTCGCGAACGTACAGCCGTTCGAGGCGTACCGCTACGTTTATCGGGATTTGCCGCCGGAGGCGTTGCACAATCTCGCCTATCACTTCACGTTCGAGTATCAACGGCCACAGGACATCGCCGCGTATGCGCGGCCGCTTGCTTTTGCCATTCGCGACTGGAAGGGGTGCGCCGAACGGAGCGCTCTTTTCTCGATCGATGATGGAGACCATCTGTTGATCTGGGATCTCCGTCCGATTGCGCGGCGCGCGCTGACGGTCTTGAGCGGATCGGATCGCCTCTTGTACAAGGCCTGCGACGCAGTGACCGACCTGCGGCAGATTGTGACGACACTCGGGGCACTCGGCAGCGATCGAAATGCGACTGAGATTGAATCCTCGCTGCTCAACATGGTCGAAGAACAGTTGATCATTCAGGATGGGACGCGTTACCTCGCACTCGCCGTTCCCCTCGGGGACTACGCGCCAGGTGAGCTCATCGTCGATCAATTCCGCGATGTCATTCGCCGGATCGGTGTCCCAACGAATGATGGCGTCGCGGTTCCGATTCGCGGTGCAGCGGCGCACCGGCGCCGCACCAGCCGTTTTCCGCGACTGAAAACGCTTTCAAGTTCGACTCCCCAATTCAAAGTCGAAGGCTCGTATCTCTTCATCCGCTGACCTGTCGAAAGGAGATGAACGTTATGGCTACCAAGAAGAAAGCAGGAAAGAAGTCCGCCGCCAAGAAGACCACGAAGAAGGTCGTCGCCAAGAAAGCGGCCAAGAAAGCTCCAGCAAAGAAGAAGGCCGCCAAGAAGAAGCCGGCCAAGAAAAAGGCCCCCAAGGCCGAAATTCTCAACGGTCAGGACTAACCGCCCGCGGGCCAGGGTCCGATCGAGGACGCCTGGCCCACCTTGCACTGAGCGCGGATCGCAAACCATAATCACCTCGCGGTCTAGTCACCCCAATCTGAGCGCAACGTGTCTTCCATTCGAACGGGAACCCGTCTAGGGCACTACGAAGTGATTGCGCCACTCGGGTCGGGCGGGATGGGCGACGTCTATCGAGCCAAAGACACGAAACTCGGCCGCGAGGTTGCGATCAAGGTTCTCCCCCGCCACCTTCAACAGGATGAAGATGCGCTCGCTCGCTTTGAACGCGAAGCGAAAGTGATCTCAGGACTCAATCATCCACACATCCTGACGATTCACGAGGTCGGAAAGGTTCGCGTACGAGGTGACTGGCGAGCGACGCACTACATGGTGACCGAACTGATCGTTGGCTCGACTTTGCGCGAGTTGATGATGAATGAGGCGGATGGCCGCAAACTCGTCGACTACATGGCTCAGGTCGCGGACGCACTGCAGAAGGCGCATGGCGCCGGAGTCGTCCATCGCGATCTCAAGCCGGAGAACATCATGGTTTCTTCGGATGGATATGCCAAAGTCCTCGATTTCGGCTTGGCCAAAGTCGTAGGGTCGCTCGTCGGAACAAGCGCGTAAGACGAGGAGCGTGCCGGGAAGTTTCAACCACAGCGCGGCATCGTGATCGGCACCCTGGGCTACATGTCACCCGAGCAGGTGCAAGGCCGTCCGCTCGACCATCGATCCGACATTTTTTCTTTCGGCTGCATCCTCTATGAATTGCTTTCCGGAAAACGGGCATTCGAGGCGGATGGCGTGGTCGATACACTGCACCACATCCTTCATTCGCCGGCGCCGACGCTTCCATCGCAGATCACGGCCGAGCTCCGCCGGATCGTCGACAAGTGTCTCGCAAAAGAGATCGACGGTCGTTTTGATTCGATGCGTTCCGTCGCTTCCGCGATTCGCGAAGCGATGCGTGACTACGATGGCACGCTGCGCCCAGCGACGAAGAAGACGAAGGCGGTGAGCAGCCGCGGCTCGTCGCGAATCAAATCACTTGCCGTACTTCCGTTCGTCAATGCCACGACCGATCCTGAGATGGAGTACCTGAGCGACGGCCTCACGGAGAGCGTGATTCACTCGATGTCTCGAGTCGGAAAGCGTCTTCGAGTGATGGCGAGAACGACCGTCTTTACCTATACGGGGAAGTCTCCGTCACCCCAGCAGCTCGCCACGGAACTGGGCGTGACGTGCGTGGTCCCGGGCCGCTTGCAAAGACTCGGCCCGACTTTGCGCAGCGTGCGAATCGGAATCGACAACTC
>CAZKID010000159.1:800-2661 GCA_964552405.1 uncultured Thermoanaerobaculia bacterium | reverse complement strand
AGCAGCTGGCCACGGAACTGGGCGTGACTTCCGTGGTCACGGGCCGCGTGCAAACGCTCGGCACGACGTTGGTGATCAATATCGAGCTCGTCAACACGCGCGATGGCTCGCAGCTGTGGGGCAGCCGGTTCCGTACCGAGTTCTCGAACATTTTCGATGTTCAGGACGAGATCGCAGCGCAGATCTCCGATCAGCTCCGCCTCCAGCTTTCGCCGTCCGAAAAGAAGCGTCTCGTCCACCGCGCCACGAAGAAGAGCGAGGCATACGAGCTCTATCTCAAGGGCCGGTTCCACGCGAACAAGCGAACGATCCAGGGACTGGAACGTGCGATTCGAGAATTCGAGAAGGCGATCGAAGTCGATCCGAACTACGCACTGGCCTACTCTGGTCTGGCGGATTGCTACACGATTCTGGCTGGGCGCTTTCTCGCACCGCCGGACGAAGCCTACCCCCACGCAGCTGCCGTGGCCGCGAAAGCAATCGAGCTCGATCCCGATCTTGCCGAACCGCATGCGACGCTGGCGGTCATTGCGCTCTTCTACAAATGGAACTGGACGGAGGCCGATTCCGAGTTCAAGCGGGCGATCACGCTCGACCCGAACTACGCAACCGCACATCACTGGTACTCACTTTTCCTCAACTGCATGGATCGCCGCGAAGATGCTCTTCGCGAGGCTCGCACTGCAATCGAGTTGGAGCCTCTTTCGCTCCTGATGAATTGTCACTACGCGGACATCCTCTACTTCGACGGTCGCTACGACGAAGCGCTGGAGCATGTGAAGAAATCGCTCGAGATCGAAAACTACTTTCTGGCTCATCTCCTCATCGGCCGGATCTATCTCGAACAAGGGCGTCACGAGGAAGCTGTCGCCTCGATTCAACGAAGCATCGCGATGGAAGGGAGATATCCCGAGCTTCTTGCGACGCTGGCACACGCCTATGGGCGGCTGGGGAAAACAGAGGAAGCGAAGCGCATTCTCGATGAGCTGATCGAGCTTGGCAGAACGCAGTTCGTCGCCCCCTCGTTCCTTGCAGAAGTGCATCTCGCAATTGGTAACGTTGCGAGGGCCATGAAGTATGCGGAAGAGTTTTTCAAGATGCGCGGGGAAATCGTCGATCTCGTGTCGGGTCCGCGGTACAAGGCACTTCGGGAGGACCGGCGATGGCAGACGATGCTCCAGCGAGTGGGGTTTCCCGATCGCCTCGCGCTCAAGTCGCCCGCGTATGCGCCGACGGCATCGCTTTGATTATTGGGGAATGGCTCCGGCAGTAGGACTCGAACCTACGACCCACGGATTAACAGTCCGTTGCTCTACCGACTGAGCTATGCCGGAGTACTGCTCGAAAGGCGCCGCAAAATAGCACTGCAGCGCACACCCGTCAAGGCAGGCATCGGCTCCAAACCGGGACGACCGCCAGTTTATTCACGGGCTATACGACGAGCCATGTGTCGAGCCATCCCCGGCGGTCTACAATCCCGACCACATGTCGCGCGAAATCGTGATCAACGCAACGAAGCACGAGTCGCGCATCGCTGTTTTGGATGAGGGACAGGTCGTCGAGCTCTGGGTCGAGCGCACACGCCACCGGACGATCGTCGGCAACATCTACAAAGGCCGGGTGACCAAAGTGCTGCCCGGCATGCAGTCCGCCTTTGTCGACCTCGGCCTCGAGCGCGATGCGTTCCTCTATGTCTCCGATGTTCTCGAGGACTTCGAGGAGTACGACACCGAATCGTCCGACGAACTGCACATTGATGAAGTTCCGCAGCCGCGCCCTGAGACCTCGATCCCGGATCTTTTGCGCCAAGGGCAGGAAATCGTCGTTCGGGGCTCAAAGGACCCCAACCCCGGCAAAGTGC
>CAZKID010000159.1:0-790 GCA_964552405.1 uncultured Thermoanaerobaculia bacterium | reverse complement strand
TCCTCTACGTCTCCGACGTCATCGAAGACCTCGAGGACTTCGAGCACGAGTCGTCGGAAGAGATGACCTTCGACGACGCCATGGGGCAGCCCGCCGGACGGCCGGAGATTAGCGACCTGCTGCGCGAAGGGCAGGAAATCGTCGTTCAGGTATCGAAGGACACGATCGCCGGCAAAGGCGCACGCATCACGAGCCACATCACGTTGCCTGGCCGGTTCCTCGTCTACATGCCGACGGTGAATCACATCGGTGTCTCGCGGCGGATCGAACATGAAGACGAGCGACAGCGGCTGAAGGACATTCTCGAGGCGATTCGCCACCCCGGCATGGGTGGCTTCATCGTCCGCACAGCTGGTGAAGAACGTAACGAAGAAGAGTTCCGTTCCGATCTCAAGTACCTCACCGACCTTTGGGAACAGATTCGACGCAAGGGTGAGAAGGCGTCCGCACCGACAGCGATTCATCACGATCTCGATCTGGTGCTTCGTACGATTCGCGACGTACTCTCGCCGGAGTTCAAGAGTGTCTGGGTCGATTCGGTCGATCAGTATCAACGCATCGTCGAGTTCCTCGACCAGATCCAGCCGAATCTCGTCTCCCGCGTTCGCCTTTTCCGGCGCGAAGAGCCGATCTTCGACGAGTTCGGGATCGAGCCGGAGATCGCGAAGGCGCTCAAGTCGAAGGTCTGGCTGAAGTCTGGCGGCTACATCGTCATCAACCAAACCGAAGAGCTGGTGGCGAGCGACGTGAACACAGGCAAGTACGTCGGCAAGCGCAATCTCGAAGAGAA
>CAZKID010000158.1:0-11221 GCA_964552405.1 uncultured Thermoanaerobaculia bacterium | reverse complement strand
GAGCACACGCTGCGTCGATTCCGATTTCTGCAGCTTGTCGCGAATGGCAGCCGGCGACGCGACTTTCACCTTGAGCGGCGCACCGAGCAGCAGCTCGAGCTCGTCGAGACGCAACACGTCGGTCGGATCGCCGACGACGACGTGG
Source organism: uncultured Thermoanaerobaculia bacterium (assembly GCA_964552405.1). Taxonomy (GTDB): domain Bacteria; phylum Acidobacteriota; class Thermoanaerobaculia; order Gp7-AA8; family Gp7-AA8; genus JAJPHC01. Next base: position 11,076 of record CAZKID010000158.1, on the reverse strand, counting down.
ATGTAGCCGTTCTCGCGCCGCTCCGGCAGAAACTGATAACGGATCATCAGGTCGAGTGGAACGTCGTGGAACAACTGATGATCGACCTGGAAGTGCTCCAGGTCGACGAAGGGAAAGCCGTACTGCTCCGCGATGCGCTGAGCGCGAGCGGCTTCGCCGGTCACATCGGCATTCTTCAGAAGGGCGCGAGGATCAGTAGTCATAGTTACGAGTGACGAGTGATGAGTGACGAGTCGGGAGTGACTTGCTCTAACTCGTCACTCACCACTCGTCACTCGTCACTCACATGTCATTGCTGCCCCACGGTCGACAACTGGAACAACGGCAGATAAAACGCATACAGGAGAATGGCGATGACGATGCCCATCACCACGAGGATGATCGGCTCGATCGCAGCCACCAGACGCGACAGTCTTGATTCGATTTCTTCGTCGTAAAACTCGCTCACATTGTTGAGCATTTCCGTCAGCGCGCCGGTCGATTCCCCGACCTTGATCATCTCGACGGCGAGGTCGCTCATGGCACCGGTCGTCTCGAGCGAGCGCCACAACGGTTCGCCTTCCCGGACGTTCTGGACCACAGAGAAGATTTTCGCCGAGATGTCCTGATTCGTGACGGACTGCGAGGCGATCTCGATCGCCGGGACCATTGGTGTACCGCCGCTCAGCAGCGTCCCGAGCGACTGCGTGAACTGCATGATGGCGAAGCGGTGCAGGATGCCGCCGACCATCGGAATGCGGAGCTTGAACTTGTCCCATGCCATGCGGCCCGTCGACGTAATCCACTTTCGGAGTGAGACGGCCAGCACGATGAGCGTGATGGTGATGATGAAGAGATGATCGTTCAGCAGTGAGGTCGCCGCGATGGCGAAGCGCGTGACCGGCGGAAGCTCCGCGTCGAAACCGGCGAAGAACTCGACGAACTTCGGAATGACTTTCGTCAACATGATGACGATCATTCCGATCGAGAGCGAGATCAGCACCGCGGGATAGATCAGCGCGCCGACCACGCGCTTGCGCAAGTTGACGATGATCTTCTGGTAGCGGAGAAAACGGCGGAGCACGCCTTCGAGATCGCCCGAGCGCTCACCGGCGCGCAGCGAGGTCGAGTAGATCGGCGGGAACATGTCGCCGAAGGACGAGAACGCATCGGAGAGTGCGACGCCCGACTTGATCTGCTCGCGGATCTCGGTGAGGACTTCGCGGAAGCGCGGATCCTTCTGCCGCTCGAGCATGATGTCGAATGAATGGATGATCGGGAGGCCCGCTTTGACGAGCGCGAGCAGCTCCTGATTGAAGAGGAGAAAGCGCTCCGTGGAGATCACCCGTCTGCCGCGCGGCAGCAGATCGCGGAGGGAGAAAACGCCGCGTTTCGCCTCGAAAACATGCAAGCCCTGCCGCTGCAGCTCTTCCTGAGCGGCGCGGGCCGAGCTTGCCTGCACGGTGCGTTCGACGATCTCCCCGTCGGGCGTTCCGACTCGTACGATGAATTCGGGCATTCAGTTAAGTTCGGGCTCCGGTGGTGGGACGGTGCCACGCGCCCGAAAGTTCTGCATTTTCGGACGGTTCCGGAGCGCCGGGTACAACGGAGGATAGTACGGTTGGATTCCGAATGGGACCGATCGGCGGATGAGACTCCCATCGGTCCCACCCGTCGGTCCCATCCGTCCTATCTCAGCGCCCCCTGAATGAACTCCGCCGACACCATGCTCTCGAAGTCTTCCTTCTTCTGCGCCGCGAGATAGGCCGTCTCCGCCGTGATCTCGTTCCGGCGAAGGAGGTCCTTCAGCGCATCGTCAAAGGTGACCATGCCGAGAGACTTGCCGATCTGCATCGCCGAATAGATCTGGAACGTCTTCTCGTCGCGGATCATGTTCGCGATGTTCATCGTTCCCTTCAGCACTTCGAATGCTGCGACCTGTTTGCGGCCCTCTCTCGATGGGAGCAGCCGCTGGGCGATGACGTACTTGAGCGACTCCGAGATCGAGGCGCGAATCTGCGGCTGCTCGTCGATCGTGAAGCTGGAGATCACGCGGTCGATGGCCTTCGGCGCGCTCGTCGAGTTGAGCGTGCCGAGGACGATGTGGCCGGTCTCAGCAGCGGTGAGTGCGAGCGAGACCGACTCATTGTCGCGGAGCTCGCCGATGACGATCACGTCAGGATCTTCGCGCAATGCCGCGCGCAGCGCGCGAGCATAGCTGACGGTATGTGTGCCGACTTCGCGCTGATTGATGAGGCAGTTCTTGAACGGATGAACGAACTCGATCGGATCTTCGAGCGTGATGACGTGATCGCTGCGCGTCTCGTTGAACAGATTCACGAGTGCAGCGAGCGTCGTCGATTTTCCCGAGCCCGAGGGGCCGCAGACGATCACGAGTCCCTGGTGGTAATCGGAGATCTCGGAAAGATGCGAAGGGAGGCCGAGATCGGTAATCGTCGGCGGCCGTTCGGGAATCACGCGGAAGACACCGTGATAGCCGCGATGGTCGTAGAACACGTTCGCGCGATAGCGGCCCGCGTTCGGGATGTAGTAGGAGAAGTCGAGTTGATAGTGCTGTTGCAGTAGTTCCCACTGTTTTTCCGTCAGCACCTCGCGGACCATCGCCTCGGTTTCTTCCGCGGTGAACGGCGGCGCATTGACGCGCAGCAGTTCCGAAGCGAGGCGGACGATCGGCGGCTGACTGACGCTCAAGTGAAAATCGGAGCCGCCCTGATTGCGCGTCGCAATCAGCAGCGTGTGCAGCTTCGGCTCTCCCGCTTCGGATCGTGCCTGGAGCGCTGCGCTGCGTACCGCTGCGAGGTCCGTGTCCTGTGCTGCCGCTGTCTGCGACTCGAGAATATCGAGCGCTTTCTGCCGCACGGCGCGCTCGGGATCCGTCTGTGCGATTTTCGCGAGAATCTGCGGGATGCTCGGATGTTGAAAATTTCGCAGCGCGAGCATGACCTCGATCCTGACGTCGGGCAGCGGGTCGGCGAGCATGCGCCCGAGCGCATTCAAAGCACGCGGGTCCGCGAGACGTCCCAATGCTTCGATCGCGGCCCACTTCATCTCGGGATCGGCAATTGCGTTGATCAGGGGCTCGACCGCTCGCGAGTCCTTCATGTGACCGAGCATGTCGGCTGCTGCGATGCGTACCCACCAGTCGGGGTCCTGCAACAACCGGATCGTGCCGGGAACGGCGCGCGGATCGCCGATGAGACTCGCGATTTGCACGGCGGCAGCACGGACGTCCTGATCTTCGTCATCGAGCAGCGAGATCACAGGTTCGATGAAGGAGTCGCCGAAAGTCCGGAGCGCATCGAGTGCGCGATCGCGGGCGAATCCGGCGAGAGTGCGGGAGAACGCGATGTATTGACGCGCGACCGCGTGACGGTCCGGTGTGCGGGCAAGAATCCCGAGCACCGCGTTGCGCGTCGCAGGATTGTTGGAAGCCACGAACGGCAGCAGCCGGGTGACGACTTCTCCGGGACGTTGCTCCGCGGCCTGCGAGAGCGCAACTGCCATTTTCTGCTGCACCGTGTATCCGGCGGTACCGAGGTGCTGGATGAAGAGATCGAGTGAGGAGAGGGGAGCGCGGTCGGCGAGAACTTCCAGTGCCTTATCGCGCACTGCACCCTCCTCGCTCTTCACCAGGTTCTGCCAGCGGACGAGACTCTTGTCATCGAGCTCGAGCCCGCCGAGGAGGTTGAGGTACTTCATCACCTCGTCGGATTTGGCGTTGGATAAAAGCTGCCAGATGACGGGTTGCAGTGCAGGGGTGGGAGTGAACTCCGCAACGAGTTTGCGTCCCAGCTCTTGAATCTCGCCGAACTCCTTGTTTGGAACCGGCGCTGAGATGAGCTGCATCAGCCGTGTCTCGATGTTCGGGACATTCATCCCATTGAGCGCAACAGCTGCGGCGCGGAATGCCTGTTCGGGCTTGCCCTTGGATTCGACGAGGAATGCGTCGAGCAGATCCGGTTGATTCTGTCGTTTCAGCCACGCCGTTCCCCAGTCGCGCAGCGCACGATCGGGCCGGAACAGCATCCAGACGATGTCGTTGGCTTTCAGCCCATCGGCACTCGCAACTTTGCCGAGGAGGACATCGCGCTCTTCAGGAGTCGCGTAGCTCTTCGCCGCGAGCTTCTTGAGCGCTTCCCTCGTTTCCGAAGTGAAGAGTGCCATTGGACTTCGTTGAGTATAGCTGCCGCTATCATTCGAAACCATGGAACGATCGATGTACCGCGTCGCGCCGCTACTGTTCGCGTCGGGCTTCTGTGCGCTGACCTATGAGACCGTCTGGCTTCGGCAGTTGCGGTTGGTCTTCGGAATCTCGACTGCCGCATCAGCAGCAGTTCTTGCGGTTTTCATGGCCGGACTCGGTGCTGGAGGATTGCGCATCGGCCGTCGTGCGGAGAAGTCGCGGAATCCGCTCGGCCTCTACGGATTGCTCGAGATCGGTGTCGCTCTATCGGCAGCCTCAAGTTACGTGATCCTGCTCATTGTGCGGAAACTCTATCTGGCGGCGGGCGGGTCATTCGTGTTTCCCGCTCCGGTCTCGACACTCGTAAGGCTGGTGTTCGCTGCGCTGATTCTCGGTGTACCGACGACTCTCATGGGAGGCGCGTTTTCGGCCGCCGCACGCGCAATCGAATCTACGCGGGACGAGAGCCGCAGAGGCGTTGCGATCGCATACGGTCTGAACACGCTTGGTGCACTCCTTGGAGTTGTTGCGACAACCTTTTTCCTCATCGAGAAAATCGGGAACATTCGGACCTTGATTGGCGCGGCACTTGTCAACGTGCTGATCGGGCTCTCCGCGCTCCTGATGTCGAGCACTGCCCGAAAGCCGCTCACGCGAGATGGAGACCGCCGCGATGAGATTGAAGAACCAGAAGGCGGCTCCGCGTCATTACATGAAGAGCTGCTCAATCGCCGGTGGATTCTTTCAGCCGCAGGAATGAGCGGCTTTCTCTTTTTTCTCATGGAGCTCGTCTGGTACCGGATGCTGACGCCGATTCTGGGCGGAACGACGTTCACGTTCGGCCTCATCCTGGCCGTCGCGTTGTTTGGGATTGGCGCGGGAAGCTGTCTCTATTCGATTGCGAGAGCTTCGCGTGGGACAGTAGCGGGGTTTGCACTGACTTGTGGACTCGAGGCGCTCTTCCTCGCGATTCCCTTCGCGCTCGGCGACAGAATCGCGACGCTCGCGCTCCTGCTCAGACCCGTCGGGCTGGTGGGATTTTCGGGGTATGTATTTGGCTGGACCATCCTGATGGTGATCGTGGTTCTGCTACCGGCTTTCATCGCCGGTATCCAGTTTCCATTGCTCATTTCGCTGCTGGGCCGGGGACGGTATGGGGTTGCCCGTGAGACAGGTGAAGCCTACGCGTCCAATACGGCGGGTGCCATCGTGGGCTCTTTGGCGGGAGGGTTCGGCTTGCTGCCGCTGATGACCGCTCCCGGCGTCTGGCGTCTCGCCGTCGTCATGGCGGCGATGTTGGCGATCGCATTCGTACTTGCTTCCAGGGATCGCATGCCGGTACGCGCAGCTGCGCTTCTAATCTCCTGTTCTGCGATGTGGTTGATCGCAAGAAGCGACGGACCCACTGCGTTCTGGCGCCACACCCCGATCGGCGCGGGACGCCTGAGCATCACCGGGATGACCCCAAACAAACTGCGCGATCTCGAGGCGGCGCGGAGACGGAACACGCTTTGGGAGACCGACGGCGTCGAGAGCAGCATTTCCGTGGTGGACGACGAAGGCTACGCGTTCATCGTAAACGGCAAAGGAGATGGTCACGCTCGCAATGACGGAGGAACGCAGGTCATGATGGGTCTCCTGCCGGGCCTCCTGCATCCACATCCGCGCCATGCGATGGTCGTAGGATTGGGCACGGGGACGACGGCCGGCTGGCTTGCGGAACTCCCATCCATCGAGCAGGTAGACGTGCTCGAGATCGAACCATCCGTCAAACATGTTGCCGAGATGTGCGCCGCAGTAAACCGCGATCCTCTGCATAACAGGAAGGTTCACGTCATTGCCGGGGATGGCCGCGAGTTTCTGTTGTCGTCGGGGCGCAAGTACGATGTCATTTCTTCAGAGCCTTCCAATCCGTATCGCGCCGGCATTGCGAGCCTCTTCACGAGAGAGTTTTATCAGGCCTGCGAGTCCAGGCTGGAAGACGGAGGAATCTTCATCCAGTTTGTGCCCGCCTATGAGGTCGACGCCCCGGTGATCGAGACGGTCTACGCCACAATGACATCCGTCTTCCCTAGCGTGGAGACCTGGCACTCGCAGTCGGGCGATCTGATGCTCGTCAGTTCACGGCAACGCCTGAATTATGACTATGACAGTCTTACAGAGCGCCTGAAGATCCCTGCCATACGCGAAGGGGTGTGGAACGTCTGGTGGGCGAGCGAGCCGGAAGACATACTGGCACGCTATGTATGTGGAAATGCGACCGCCCGAGCATTGAGCACACGCAGACGAATCAACACCGATGACCGCACAATCGTTGAATATGGATTTGCGCGCACGGTCGGACGCGGTGATAGCTTCAATGCAGGCGGATTGAGATTGCTGGCCAGAGCGCATGGAGACGATCTGCCTGGACAGGTGTTGGTTGGATCACTGCCCGCCAGAATTCAACGCCGCAGGCTGTCGATTGGCATCACGGACAATACCTTCTTCGACCTTTCCGGTACCGGCCCGGAGCTCTATGCCGCAGGCGCGGCGCAGAATGGGTATGTCTCGGGCGATTACGCTCGAGTGTGGACAGCATGGCAATCAGGTGGCCCGGTGGAGACTCCTCTCGAGGTTCTCACCTACGCAGAGGCGTTGGCTCAGCGTGGCGACGAGCATGCCTTACCTCTTATCGACAGACTTCGCAGTGTGGCGCCGGTGGAGGCTGAGATGATTCTGGCACGCCTGCGCTGGCGGCAACGGAGGGCCGAGGATGCAGCAGCGGCGCTTGAACGCGGCTTTCGGATCTACAGGACGACGCCGTGGCCGCTTCCGATCGCCGTGAGAAGGGGACTGACACTAGTTCTCGAGATCGCCCGCGATCCGAGCGGCGTGCCAGTCCTGTCCCGGCTAATGAATGCGTTGGCGCAGCCTTTTCCAGTCAAAGTGTTTGATGAGTATCGGAGGTCAGCGCTGCTCCTGTTGGCACAACAAGAGGCTGGTGAAGGTGAATGCAGTCCGGCTCAGTACCTGCTAGTGAAGACCTGGGAACCGAACGTACCCTGGCAGCGTGATTATCTCGAGGCGCGTGCCCGCTGCTATGCACAGAACCAAGACGCACTTGCTCGTCAAGCAGCCAGCGATTTCGAGAACTACCTGTCTGATGAACCTCAGCAACTTGGTGCAACCATCCGTTAGGATCGAGGAGTGCGGATTCATCATCCGCACTCCTCGGCTGGAAGCTACTGCTGGGCAGTCTGGATGGCGCTGACGTAAACGCGGGGGAATTTCATCGAAGCCGGCGGCCAGGTATTTTTGATGAGGTTCTCATCGAACCAGACATCGGGAGTACCTTTGTCGTCCACGCTTCCGTTGATGAGAACGGAACCGTAGTACGCGGCGTTACCAGTGGAGTTCATGTCGCCTTCGAGATAGAGCACCCCATTGAGAATTGGGGTGATGTCGTCGACGAGCGGCCCGTCGCGGTCATACATGTTGGAGGTGCACTTGGTCCAAAGCAGAGGGTCGCTGGAACTGCATGTTTCGGGCGTACTGCCATTGAGTTTCTTCGAGACAAGAACTTCTGAGCCAGGCGCATACCATCCGGTGGTAACGGATCGAGGCCGTCCGCCAGTTCCGTAAGCTTTTGAGATCGAACCCGTCTGGTAGTACTGGAGATTAATGAATGGTTCCTGAGGCTCGCTGCATCCGAGAGCGTCCGCTCCCAGCGTGGCATTGTCCCCAGGGTGACAACCGGGATACCAGGCAACGGGAAGCCACAAACTTGTCGTTGTGCCGTCTGCCAGGTGCACGGTTCGTTGCTTGAGAAAAATATCCGGCTTCCCATTGTTGACCGTCGTATAGGCAGTCGTTCCATCCGTGCCCGAGTTACTCCACTCGATCTCTTCCCAGCCCCAGGTGCCGTCACCCGCTCCTTCGAGCACGGGCTTGTTGGAGGAATCGACTTCCCAAGCACCCTTTGTTTGAGCTGGTTGTCCGGGCGGCGGCGACGAAATGGTCGTCAGTGAAGCGCGGAAGTAGCCGACGTCGCGGTATGGTTCACCGGGATAGCTCTGGTAGCCGGCGGGTCCACCGATACCCTGCGTACCGAAGGTGCAATTGAGATAGACGAAGCCCTGCATCTGAAACGTGTTGCCGTCATCGCTGGAATTGAGGCCGATCGCAGGAGTAAGGATTCCGGCCGCGCCGGGTCCCTGCGGATTTTGCTTGTTCTGCGTATCGAAGAAATAAAATCCGGGGGGGGCGCCTGTAACGGTATTCACCCACTTGGCCATCTTCTTCGTGGTGACTCCATCACTGAAGGTGTCGGCGCTCACCCATTGCAAGTAGTAGACGCCTTGTGTGCCAGCTCCGCTGAGCGCGATGTCTTTCCAGAAGTTGTAGTCGATCTTCGGGAAAACGACTTGACGCATCTGGCTGGACTTGGGGAAGGTCGTCGTCTGGTTCTGGAACCAGCACGAATATCCTGCGTCCGGGTTGTTTACCGGATCTTTGGTGGGTTGATCATAAGGATAGGGCATGTTGCCCGTGGCCCCGACGTTCTGCGCGTTGATGATCGTGCCGCGGGCCCGAGCCTCGAACCAGGGATCCTCATACGTCTTATTGAGGACCTGGTAGAGCCAGTTGTATTGGTCGATTTGTGTTGGGGAACTGCTCGTGTTGAGCGGGTACATCTTGATGGGACGTCGGGTCCATGTTGGCTTGCCAACACCTTCGTTATAGGGCCCGGCGCCGCCACCCCAGTTGGGTTCTGTAGCTCCGCTGGTACCGGCCGTCGTGCATTCGTACGAATAGTCGGTCTTGTAGACGCCAGCGCCGGTCGTGGGATGGACAGTCTCACCCAGAGTGTAAGCATGGGCGGCTTGCCATGCTTCGGATGAATCCCAGCCCCGTTCGAAATGCGGACGGTCCCATGCGTCGAACCAGTTGAAGGAGACCCATGGGTTCTTGATGTACATCGTTCCTTCGGCCGTCATCTTGCCCCAATGCACGCCGACCGCACCGCCCGTGGAGATGTTCGCGTTGGACTGAATGGGCCCCTGAGGTCCGGGGAATGGCCACGGAGCCACGATGATCTTTACGAACCGTGTTGAGAGCGGCTTGCCCTGTGAGAGATTCGTCTTCGAGATATCCGAGGGGCCGAACTTCTGTGCAGTGACTCTGATCGTGGCCAGCCCATAAGGAGTACCACTGTCGTCCCAGAAGCCATTGGCGTTGATCGTTCCACCGATGATCGGGGGTGCGAATACGCGAATATCCGTAATGCGCACGCCACCGCCTTCGATCTGTTCGGGCGCACCACTGGTCACAGCGCTCGTCGCGGTGAACATCTTCCCGTTGAGCTTGTTCAGGAACGCGAGGCCATCGGCGGTCGAGTAGTTGATGACGACGTCGGGCAGCGTCTCTGTGCCGAAAAAGCGGTCGGTCACCTGGGCGAACGGCCGGTCAAACAGCAGTAGGGTGAGATCTTCCTTATAGTAGTTTGTCAGGGTCTGTCCCTGGCTGGTGAATCGGCGCTGGGTCTTGAGCGTTGCGAGATTTCCCGGCAGGAAGTCATTCGCTGACGCGCTGGCCCAGGTTGGATCCTGGAACCACTCGACGACCATCTTTGCGCCCGCCTCTGCGGCGTCCAACGTCTGATCAGAATCGCGCTCATGAACTGCGATTGCGGACTCCGTCTCGGAAATCGCGACGAAGCTGAGCCCGAGCAACGACAGCCCGACCATGATCATGAGGCTGACCAACAGAGCTGACCCCTTTTCGCGGTACTGCCGCCCTGCCGCAAGGAAGAATCTCTTGGTAATCGTCTTCATGGTTTGGCTTCCTTGTGTTCCGTTGCGTCTCATGGGATTACTCCGCAGGTAACTGTGGAGATGTCCGTTGCGCGGCGATAGAGCATCTGCACCGACGAGATTGGCTGTTGCGATAGTGCCTTTGTGAAAGTGTAACGGACTCGGTATGTCGTCGTACCCGCCAGCACGTTCGAAGCCTGAGTGGTCCCGCTGGACGTCGTTGGCGCCGTATAGGTTCCCGATCCTCCATTGGGACTGATGTTGTAGGTGTAGCACTTGATACTTGAATCGAAGCTACAGGTTCCTACACCTGAACCGCTCGAAGCCTGCGTCGGGAACTCAATGGACGAAATCTTTGGCGCGGGGCTGCCGCTGAGAGCGGAGTTGCTCCATACCATCACGATGCCGTTCGGCTGCACGACGAGGTCGCTGGTGCAGATGTTCTCGAAGAAGACATCGATCGAAGTCGAAGTACCCGCGGTGAAGCCACGAATGACCCCAGTCGTCGCCGAACTGCTCGGCTGCAGCGGATCGTCAGCCAACTGTTTGAGGCAGCAATTTGATGCTTCCATGATGCCTTCCGCGCGGACACGCGAGGTACAGCCTGCCGTGTCGGTAAAGATGACTTCTGCCCGGTAGCGAGTACCGACGCTCACCATCGAGGCCGGGACGGGGAACGTCGTGGAAGTAAACGGTCCCGTGTTCGTCCCAAGATCGACAGGATTGACGAAAGTGCTGGTGGCCGAGTCCCACGAATAGAGGAACCCGTGCGCGGATTGAACATTCGCGGTGGCCGTGGCCGTGATTGTGGCGGGGGCGTCGAAGTAATACGGGTTGAGTGATGTTCCATTGCCCTGGAAAGATGGTGAAATCGTGACGGTCAACGGTGTCGCGGCACTGTCGAAAGTGCAAGGGTACGTCCTTGTTGGGCTATAACCGCCAGGGAGCGTGCACTGATACGCCCTGACCTTGTATTCATAGGTGTAGTCCGTTCCCCCCGCGTCTGTCTGCGGGACCGTGTCGACGACGGCCACGTTCGTCGCCGGGTTCACGGACCAGCCATTGCCCGTGCGCGACACGGTGCCTACATCGGGCAGA
>CAZKID010000157.1:0-11245 GCA_964552405.1 uncultured Thermoanaerobaculia bacterium | reverse complement strand
AATGCAAGGATTTCGCTTTCTTTGCGTTGAGGCGGTGGCAACACGCGGATCTTTTCCCCGGGGTACGGGAACGAAATTGGGCTCCGCGAGTTGTTTGTGATCCGCGGCCCGCAGTTCGTCGTGCGCGCCGCCGTGCGCTGCTCGCTGATTGCGCGCAGCTCACTCTGGTGGCGACGGTCGATGTGATGATGCTCCGCTGGCCTTCCGCGCATGTCCCGTTTCTCACGCGCTACGACTCGATCGCGGTGGTCTTCGCGATCAATGCCATGATGGTCATGTTCGTCTGGCTGACACGGGCATTTCCGAAATGGTCCGCGCGGCGCATCGCATCGACGTGGTGTTCCGCAGAGCGAAATCGTCTACGTTCGCGGTGAGCGAACAAGACGCGCGAGCGTCGTCAGCAGGATGATCGCGGTGACCGCGAGGGCGACCCAAAAAATTCGAGCGTCCGTGCTGGTCTGATCGTGCGCCGCTGCCGAGACGGGACCAAGCATCAGCTCGGCGGCAGGCTCGTTGATTACACGCGGCGCAAGCAAGGCCAGGTCATACTGTGGCGGCAACCCCTTCGCGTTTCCGTACAACAGCGTGAGCGGAGTGCCGGGGTGATAGAAACGCAAAGCGACGGAGGGAATCTCGATCGCGGCGCTCGCCAGTGGAAGTGGCGCGTTGTCGCGCTCGTCGATGACGAGATCGACACGCTTCGCGCGCGGCAGCGCGAATGCCAATGCCGGCGGCTCGGCATCAGGCACGCTGCTTCGCCATTCCGTGGACTCGAGCTGCCAGGCGTCGCGGCCGTGTCGGTCATCGGCGGCGCGCTCGAACGCGACGGAACGGTCGAACACGTGCGCGGAGGTTGTGATGACGATCCGCGATCCCTCTGGCAGCGTGTCGTACGGAAGGGTGAATGCATAGCGGGACTTCGACCCTTCGGCGGCGCGCAAAGGCAGCTCGAGCTTCAACGTCAGCGGAGCAGAGCCGTTCTCGACGATGTACGGGATCTGCTCGCCACGCTCATTGACGAGCCGCACATCCGCGGCATTGTGCGTACGCGCAAGAACGTCAGCATCCAGTTGAAGCCGCGTAACGCCGGGCGGTGATAGCGGCATGGTCCGCTCGAAGCGGAAGTCCTTCCGATCCACCACCGCACCCCGCAGAGATGCGATCGACGTCGTTTCGGCCGCGACTGGCGCCGGCGGCGAGAACGATCCCTTGAATTGCGCCTCCGGTGGAGCTTTCTTGGACAGCACCGCGCGGGATGCTTCGAGATCGTAGTGTGGCGCTGCGAGTTGCCAGTCGCCGCAGCGGATCGTGACGGGCAACCCGTCAGGACTGTCGAAGACGAGCCAGGGCTGCGGCGCGAGTTTCGCGAAAATGTATCTGATCGCAAGCGGCGGATTGTTCGCGTCGTCGACGACGATCTCGAGATCTCGCGAGTGCGGTTGCGTGATCGGAACGAACATTTCCTCAGCGACCGCACCGAGGCGGACGGTTCGCTTCAGCGTGCCTGTGCCGAGTGACTCCGGAACGATCTGCGCATTCTCGAGTCGCGGCTCGAACACGGTCGCGGTGCGAAACACATCGCCATTGGTTACCTCGAATTGGATCGCCTCGACCGGCAGATGTGCTGCCAGAAGCGTTGCGCGATAACGGCTCCGATTCGGTTCGCTGCCCACCTTCCGATAAACGAGCTCGATGAACAAGTGTCCGTCCTGTGCGGTTGCGGAGTCTTGTACCCGTGCGCTCACCCGTCCTACTGCTGTGACGACCGCGCTGTTGCGGTCATCCCATGTGACGCGAAGGTAGCGATACGAGCCATGTTGAAACCGAATCTCGAGGTTCTTCAGCTTCTCATCGGGCAGATCGAACAACGTCGAAGCCTGCGAAAGCATCGTCCAATGTGAGCGGTCGCCGCTTCCTTCGAGACTCGCGCGCTTCAGAAATGGCGATGAGATGCCCTCGAGGCGAACGCGATCGATCGATTGCAACGAACCCAGATCAATCTCCAGGCCGCTCGTCTGCTTCGTCTTCGCAATGGGCAGGAGCTCGCCGTCAATCCATCGCGCCTCGTGTGAGACCGGTGGAATCACGAGATACGGGACTTCATGACCGGAGCTGTCGACGATGCGCACATCCGACAGATCAGGTTTCGCATGCACGAGCATGTCGAGGTCGGGGTCAATACGATTTGGTCCCTTTTGTACGGGAACGAGAGGGCGCTCGAAGATCGCCGCGAGAAACAGGGCCGCGATCATGCTGGCGTGGCCTCTGTCTTACGGATGACGAACTTCTGCAGCAGCAATCCGACGAGCACCAGTGAAATCGCAAGACCGAGCAGCGACCCGACGCGATAGAGACCGCCGAGATGCGAGAGGTCGAGCAGAAAGCACTTCAGGATGGTCACTGAGAGCAGCAGAATCGCGGAGACGCGCACGACGCGCTCGTTCGCAATGATGCCTGCGATGAGCATTCCGATCGCGAACAGCGCCCAGCCCACCGTGTAGAACAACATCTGGGCGAGCGGTGCGGAGAAAAAGTTGAACGTGACCGACGAGCCAGCCGCGTAGTAGTCCGCGATCTCGATATTGAGAAGTAGGAAGAGTAGAACAGTGCCCGCGGTGCAAAGCGCACCGAGCGCGACGCGCACGCGCGGCGCAACCCAGGTGGCGATGAACATCGCAGCAGCACAGACGAGATACGTGTACAGATACCAGTTCAAGATCCGCGTCGAGGAGCGCTCGTGGTACGTGAACACCGCGGGATTGAAGACGAGCCGCGTGAAGACGATCGAGAGCAAAGCTCCTCCCCAGAGGAGGAGACCGCGATGCGGAATGCGGCGATACAACCAGATGAGCGCAGCACCTTCTAGCGCCCAACCGATCGTGATCCACTCTTTGTCCAACTGAAGCGGAATCGCAATCGTGATGAACGCGAGCGCGCTGCCTGCCACCAGCGCCAGTCGCGAAAGCATTCGTTCGACATCGCGTTCGAGTTTCAGCAGACGCCGGAGAAGCACGAGCAGCAGCCCCGCCTGAACCAGCGGCAGCGCACCGATGTATGGTTTGAAGCCGGCCTGTACGAGCGACTCGCGCGCGCAGCCGAAAAACAGCACGCTCGCAATCACGGGAGCGAGGTATGGATACAACGACGCTTTCGCTCTCTGGCCGAGCAGTAGAGGATACGCGAGGAACAACGCGTAGATCACACCGGCAAAGAGCAGATCTCGCGAAGGCTCATCATTTCGCGCGACGACGACGCACAGAATCGAAGTCAACGCAGCGAGTGCAATTGCGCCGTGCCGCTCCGTAATCCATGCGGTAACGGACAGCATCAACAGCACAAAGACGTGCGCGGCGAGCAGCGTCGCAAACAGGTGCGGACGCGCATTCGCTCCCGCACACATACAAACGGCCTGCGCGAGAAATCCCGCGGTGAGCGCACTCGTCGCGAAACGCCGGTCCAGACGGAACCAGAACATCGCCATCAGCACGACGACGATTGCGGCAGCAAGGCCCACATTCGGGAAGAACGTAGCGTGCGTGTTCGTCGCCCAGACGAAAAGCACCGCTTGTGATGCGGCCATCGCAGCGGTCATCAGTGAACTGCGTTTCACATAGATCGCGGGGTTTCCTAAGGCGAGATCGAGCAGCGAGAGAATCGGGAACAGTGGCAACGGCGGAAATGCGAGCGACTCCTGTGACGCAACAACGAGCAGGAAAAGATGACCGGCGAGCGCGAGGAACGTGCTTCCTTCGAACGCGCCGGCATTCGCGGAGTTGCGGCCGGCAAGAACGTTGCCGCCGATGACGAGCACGCCGAAGAGGCCTACGACCATCAACGCGGGAACGAGAGATGAAGAGACGGTTGCCGCGCCCCACCAGACTCCGATCACGATCCAGGAAAGCACGGCCGCAATGATCGACAACACAGGCGTGCCGATGACGCGCGCTTCCATGATCGCACCCGCGTTCAGCACCGCGAGCATCAGCGCGAGTCCCCACAGCGATGCATCGGCGATCGTCCCTCCATCGAGGAAGAAGAGGATCGCGATGCTCAGAAGCACGAGCACGGTCAACGCTCGCTGAGGTTGGAGCTTGCGTCCGAACCGGCGCGCAAGAATCGGCACGCCGAGGAAAAGCAGCGCGAACACTGCGTACAACACGAGCGCCGGGAGCAGCCGGTCGTGCGTCAGAAACCGCCCCGACCAAATGCCCTCGGTCGCCACGACCGCAAACGCGGAGGCAAAGTACAGCGGCCCTGCTTCAAAGAAGATCGCGAAGGCTGCCGCGGCGGCCGCGAGCAGGAAGAGCAGCGAGAAGATCAGACCTGGTGATGCGGCGAAGTCACCCGTTGCAACGAATGTCGGAAAGAGGAACAAGAGCAACGCGGCCACGTAGACCGCTGGAGTGCGGAAGCGAATGCCAGCGCCGAGGTAGAGACCGAAGAAGGCAACGATCCATGCGAGCACGACAGGCCACGCCGCGGGTGTGAACGAAGCAGCACGCCAGACCGCGAACACGAGCAGGGTCGTTACGCCGCCGAGGAGATGAAGCCAGGGCAGCGCACGCGTGATCGCGATTGCGGCGAGGCCTGCGGCGACCAACAGCAGGAATCCAAAGAGAACGTTGTAGTGACTCCCATACTCAGGAACCGCGGCGGTGAAGAGTGCAAACACGAGCGGCAACGCGGCGCCGGCAACGGCGAGCCGATCGAACGTCGGTTGTTTCGTATCGTCGTGGCGTCGCAGCCAGAGCGTGACCGCGCCACTGAGTCCGAACACCAGAAAGATCGCCGCGGCAAGCGGGAGCTGACGCTCCGTCAGGAACTTGCCGACCCATGCCCATTGATAGATTGCGGTGAAGACGAGACTGACGATGCTGAGAATCGTCCAGCGCCGTTTCATCGCGATCCATGCGAGTCCGATGTTCAGCACCAACAGATAGGTGAAGAGTCCGATCGGCTTGTTCTCGCCGGTTGAAACGAGCGCCGGGGTGGCGAAGCCGCCGAGCAGACCAAGTAAGGCGATGAACACGGATTCCCGGCGAATCGAAAGCCAGACGGCGACAGCGGTGACGAGCACCATCATCCCGAACGCGAGGGTCGCCTCGAGGAGATGCCACCGGGCGTACATCGCGAAGAGCGTGGCGTAGAGGATCGCAATCGCGGCGCCATGCATCGCGTTGGCCGTGTACTTGTAGCCGCGCGCGATGCGCAGCTCGCAGACCCAGATGAGGATCGAGCCGGTGAGGATGCCGATCGCCGCGCGGACCACGGGCCGCAGCCATCCCTGCTCGACCGAATAGCGAATCAGGAAGATCGCAGCGAGCACGAGAGCCACGCCGGCGATTCCGGCGAACAGCTTCACGCCGATCAGGCTCTCCCAGTCGAAGGGAGGCTTCGGCGGTTTGTGCGGTGGCGCGGCAGCCGGCGGTTCCTGGACAGGCGGCGGTGGTGGCGGTGGTGCAGCAGATGGTTGGGGAGCCTCCTCCCGAAGGGGAGCGGAAGCCTCGTCCGCTCGGTGCGGCACCACGAGCGGTGGTTCAGGTGCTGAAGATGGAGGAGGAGGTGCAACGACTGGTTGGGGTACTTCGGAAACCACCGTAGCAACAGGAGCGGGTGCAGCTGCGGGTTGAGGTGCCGGCTCCGAGGCGACCATCTTCCGCAGCTCTGCCACACGCCTGCCGAGATTCTCCAGCGCGAAGCGAAGCTGGCGGATCTCCTCCTCCGCCCGCGCCGCCTTCTTCTGTGCACTGTTCGCGAGGATGAAGGCTACGAAGCCAAACGCAGCGACGAATAGCCAGCCGACAAATGCCATAAGTGATGGATGTGCCGCCGAGCATACGCCGAAACAAAACGGCCCGCCAAAAGGCGGGCCGTTCGAACGAGACGCGGAAGGTCTATTGCTTGGCAGGTTTCGCCGCGAGGATCATCTCCCGGCCGACCATGTACAGAAGCAACATCAGCACGACGAACGGAATACACGACAGGATGTCGGCCGACGAGCTCGAGACGAACGGATTCTTGGCTGCGATCGCGTCGAGTTTCTGATTGAACGACTCCAGCGACGGAACGCCGTTGATGATCGCGATGATGATGCCCGCAATCGCTCCGCCAGCGATGTAACCCGACGCCATGAGCACGCCCGGGCTCTTGTCGCCCTCCGCCGTGAGTTGCTCCTCAGTCAGCTTCTTGCCAGCGTGCTTCCGCCGCACGTAGCGATCGGACAACCAGCGGATCATGCCGCCGATGAAGATCGGGCTCGAGCTGGAGAGTGGCAGGTAGACGCCGACCGCGAATGCAAGCGAAGGGATGCCCGACATCTCGAGCGTCAGCGCGATCATCACACCGAGGAGCACGAGGCCCCACGGCAGCTGGCGATTCAGGATGCCCTTGATGATGTAGGACATCAGCGTCGCCTTCGGTGCGTCGAACTTGCGAACCTTGCGATGTCCGTCGCTCGTGTAGAGGTGCGTACCGTTGATGCCGGGATCGACGAGCAGTTGCGGCGTGCCGTTCGCGTCGACAAGGTATTTTGCAGCCGGGCCGCCTTCGGTCGTCGTCTTGTGCCAAACGCCGTAGTTCTGCCCTTGATACGACTCCTGCTCGGTGACCTGCGACATGTCCGCATGCAGAGCAGCTGGCCAGTTTTCAACCTGGTGCAGCGCCGCGTTGGCTTCATCGCTGACGGGCTCCTGGCTTACGCGCGTCAGGTACACGGTCGACGAGCCGTTCAATACGAGAAGAATCGGCCCAAGAATCACGGCGGAAGCGAGCGCGCCGACGAGAATCGCGATCTGCTGGTTGCGCGGCGTCGCGCCGACGAGATAGCCGGTCTTGAGATCCTGTGACGTCGTGCCGCCGTTGGAGGATGCGATACAGACGATCGCGCCGATCGAGAGCGCGGTTACGTAATACGCAGAGCCCGTCCAGCCGATCACCAGGAAAACGAGACACGTAATGAGGAGTGTCGCGACCGTCATTCCTGAGATCGGATTCGAGGACGAACCGATCTCGCCGGTGAGGCGCGACGAAACCGTCACGAAGAGGAAGCCAAGGACGACGATGAGCAGCGCGGCCATGAGACGTGCCATGAATCCGGTACCACCCGTATAGAGAGAGCTGGCCGAAGCGATGAGAGCAACGAGCAGAAAGCTTCCGATGAGCACTGTCTTCATCGGAAGGTCGACGTCGGTACGGCTCTTCGTTGCCGTCGCAGAGGTGCCGCTGCGGAAGTCCTTGATCCCTTCTTTCATCCCGTTCCAGATCGTCGGGAGCGAACGCGCCATGCTGATGATGCCGCCTGCGGCGACGGCGCCGGCGCCGATGTAAAGAATGTAGGCACTGCGGATCGCGGACGGTGACATCTGACTGATAGGGATCGTTCCGGGAGCCAGCGGTCCCGGAATCGCGGAACCGAAGAACTTGATCGCAGGAATGAGCACGAGATACGCGAGCACACCGCCAGCGCACATGATCGACGCGATCTGAGGACCGATGATGTAGCCAACGCCCAGCAGCTCCGGAGAAATCTCCGCCGAGATCGAGCCAGCGGCGAACGGCGGTCCGAACACTTTCTCCGGTGTGTCCTTCCAACCTTTGAATGCGACATTGAGGGCCTTGTAAAGAAGTCCGATGCCGAAGCCGGTGAAGATCGTCTTCGCACTGGTCGTCGCGCCGCCGAGCGCTTCCATCTCGCGCTTGGCAGTCTCAGATGCAGCAGCGATCGATTCCTCCGATGCGCCCGCCTTGAGCACCTCGGCGCATGCCGTACCTTCGGGATATTTCAGGATGCCGTGTTGCTGCACGATGAGCGCGCGGCGCAGCGGAATCATCATGAGGATGCCCAGCAATCCGCCGAGCACGGCAACGAGCATCACGCGAGTGATCTCGAGGTTGAACCCGAGAATCATGATCGCGGGCATCGTGACGCCGACGCCGAAGGCGATCGATTCGCCCGCCGAGCCGGCTGTCTGCACCACATTGTTCTCGAGGATCGTCGCGTCCCGCATCCCCATCTTGGACAGGAGGCGGAAGAACGTGATTGAGATGACCGCAACCGGGATTGACGCGCTCACAGTCAGACCGACCTTGAGCACCAGGTACAGCGATGACGCGCCGAAGATCATGCCGAGGACAGTGCCGGCGAGCAGTGGCAGGAACGTCAATTCCCGCATCACTCGATTCGCCGGAATGTATGGCTCGAAGCTGGCCGATTCCGGGACGTCCGGTACCGCGCCGATGACGTCTGGATACTCTTTTTCCGTAACGCTCATTCAGTTCTCCTGAAACTAGCTGGTGGGGCGCGTCATTTTAGCACCGCGAAATGTGCACTTTTCTCGCGGAACGCACGAGCGGTGATCAGGAGGAATGAGCGGTCGAAAGTTGCCTGAGTTTATCCCGAGCCCGGCACGATCAGCCTCTACAGCACAATCCGCTCGGCGCCGTTCCGTGATCCCTCGCTGCGCTCGGGATGAACTTCACCGGCGCGCAGGTACCGCCCCGTGATCGACCGCTCGTTCGCAGCGATCTCACTGGGCGTTCCCGTTGCCACGAGCTCACCGCCGCCGCTCCCGCCTTCGGGGCCGAGATCGATCACATGATCGGCGGCTTCGATGAGCTGCAGGTTGTGCTCGATCACGAGCACGGAGTTGCCGCGCTCGATGAGATCGCGGAACGTACGGATGAGCTGCGCGACATCGCTCCAATGAAGACCGGTCGTCGGCTCGTCGAACAGGAAGAGTCGTCCGCCGTGCTCATTCTTCGCGGAAGACTCCGCGAGAAACGACGCGAGCTTGAGACGCTGCGCTTCGCCGCCGGAGAGCGAGTCGGTCGATTGGCCAAGCCGCAGGTATCCGAGGCCGACGGCGCGAAGCGCGGAGAGCTTCTTCAACACCGCGCGTTTGTCGACGAAGAACTTCATCGCCTCGTCGACGGTGAGATTCAGGATCTGATCGACGTCTTTGCCTTTGTAGCGGACCTTCATCACCTGCTCGCCGAAGCGGCGGCCATCGCATTTCTCGCAGATCACTTCGACATCGGCGAGGAACTGCATGTCGATCGTGACGGTGCCTGCGCCCTGGCAGGTTTCGCAGCGGCCGCCTTCCGTGTTGAACGAGAACATGCCGGCGGTGACGCCGTTGAGCTTCGCGCCAGTCGTCTCCGACAGCAGCTTGCGGATGTCGTCCCACGCCTTCGTGTAGGTCGCGGGATTGGAGCGCGACGAACGGCCGATCGGCGACTGATCGACGAACTCCATGTCGTAGATCAACTCCGTTCCCAGGAGCGCGTCGATCTTGCCGGTCTCGAGGCCGTTGTCTCCGCGCACATCGCGGCGATAGCGGTTGAAGAGACAGTTGCGGATGAGCGTCGACTTGCCCGAGCCCGAGACGCCGGTGATCGCGACGAGCTTTCCGAGCGGAATCGAAACGTCGATCCCTTTGAGGTTGTGCTCGCGTGCATTACGAACGTGTAGGACAGGCGCCCCCGCCTGTCCTGACTCTTCGGAGGGCGGAGGGACAGGCGGGGGCGCCTGTCCTACACGGGGCTTTCCGGCGTACTGAATCTCGCCGCCCAACTCCCCTGCTCCCGGCCCGATCTCGATGTTGTGATCGGCGCCCGCGATGATCGTCGGGTCGTGCTCGACGACGATGACGGTGTTCCCCGCGTTGCGCAGACGGCGCAGCACGGCGAGCAGCCGTTCGCTGTCGCGCGCATGCAGCCCGACCGTCGGCTCATCGATGACGTACATCGTCTCGGTGAGTGACGAGCCGAGCGCCGCAGCGAGATTGATGCGCTGTGATTCTCCGCCGGAGAGCGTGCGGGTCTGGCGATCGAGCGTGAGATACGAAAGCCCGACTTCGTCGAGATAAGTCAACCTATTGACGATCTCGCGGCGGAGGTGTCCGGCCATTGCCTCCTCCTGCCGGTCCATTGGCAGGTACTCCCAGAACCGGCGCGCGGTCTTCACATCCATCGCGAAGAGATCGGCGATCGACAGATCGCGAAACTTCACGTTGTTCGCG
The DNA here is from genome assembly GCA_964552405.1 of uncultured Thermoanaerobaculia bacterium. GTDB lineage: Bacteria > Acidobacteriota > Thermoanaerobaculia > Gp7-AA8 > Gp7-AA8 > JAJPHC01. The sequence goes on along the minus strand of CAZKID010000157.1, from coordinate 1,226 downwards.
GCGTTCTTGAGGCGCGAGCCGTGACACTCGGGGCATGGCTCATAGCTGCGGTACTTGGCGAGCTTCACGCGCACATGAATCTTGTATTTCTTCGTCTCCAGCCAGTCGAAGAATCCTTTGATGCCGTACCACTTCCCGCGACCGTTGTAGACGAGATCCCATTCGGCCGGTGTGAGCTGATCGATCGGGACATCGAGCCGAAGTCCATATTTCGTCGCGGCGCGCGCGAGATCTTCGTAGCAGTCTTCATAACCGGGCGAGTTCCACGGCGTGACCGGCTGCTCGTCGAGGCGCAGCGAACGGTTAGGAATCACTTTCTCCATGTCGATGCCGATGATCCGGCCGTAGCCCTGGCACTTCGTGCAAGCGCCGAGCGGTGAGTTGAACGAGAAGAGATGCGGTGTCGGCTCGATGAACTCGTTTCCGCAGCGATTGCACGCGAAGCGCGACGTGAACCGATGCGAGATCCACCCGTCTTCGGATTCCTCGAGGACGTTCACCGATCCTTTCGAGATCTCGAATGCCTGCTCGATCGCTTCCGTGATCTGCGTGCGGCGCGCGTCTTCGATGCGAAGGCGGTTGATGACGATCTCGAGCGACGTGGAACCTTCGGTGTCGACTTCCTTCAGATCGGCGACGGCACCATCGATCCAGGCGCGGAAATAGCCGGCCTTGATGAGCTGCACGAGCACTTCGCTGCGGTTCGCGGGATCGAAGAAGATCGGAGCGAGCACGACCACGCGTTTGCCCGCGATGCTGTCGAGGATCTCGCGCGTGATCGAGTCTGGCGACTCCTTGCGCACTTTCGTCTGGCACTCGGCGCACCACGTCTCGCCGCAGTACGTCATGAAAAGGCGGATGTGATCGGCGAGCTCCGTGGCCGTTGCAACCGTCGAGCGCGCATTCTTGACCGAGTTCTTCTGTTCGATCGCGATCGCCGGAAGAATCCCATCGATCTCATCAACGTCGGGGCGATCGATCCGTTCGAGGAACTGCCGCACATACGTCGACATCGACTCCACGAACCGCCGCTGCCCCTCCGCATAGAGGGTATTGAATGCGAGCGACGACTTCCCCGAGCCCGACGGCCCGCTGAGCACCGTCAGCTGGCGCTGCGGGATCTCGACGTCGACGTTCTTGAGGTTGTGCGTGCGCGCGCCGCGTATGGTGATCGTTCGATTCGAGGACGACATTCGAAAGGAAAACGCGATCCCGGGCGATGATAT
>CAZKID010000156.1:0-11294 GCA_964552405.1 uncultured Thermoanaerobaculia bacterium | reverse complement strand
GAGAACATCTTCAAGAAGCACGTCCGTCTGGCGGAGATCAAGCGCCACATCACGCCGCACGCGCTGCGCCACACGATGGCCGCGATGCTCGTCTCCAACGGCACCGACATCCGCGAAGTTCAGGAAATCCTCGGCCACGCCTCGATCCTCTCGACGCAGGTCTACATGAGGCTCCCGATTCAGAAGGGCCGCCGAGGCGCTGCGGCAAAAGGGCTGCCGGTGTTTGCCGAGATCCCGGACGCCGCGACGCGACTCGCGATCAAGAAGAAGTAGCTTCTCTTGTCGTTCATCCGTAGTTCATCCGTAGTTCATCCTGAGCGCAGCGAAGGATCAACCAAGGCGCCGCGCTGCGCGCTCGTCAAGGGGAAACTCGAGGCAGCATTCCTCAGGCTTCGTCGTCCTTTGCTTCGCTCAGAAGATGTGAAGAAATCGCCGCGCCGCGCGTTCTTCAGGCGTTACCCGTAATATGTCGTGCTCCCGGCTCCTTGGTTGATCCTTCGCTGCGCTCAGGATGAACTCATGCCAAGCACCGTCCACGAGCTCCCGTCCCACATCAGCTTCGCGGTCGCTTTCTGCTCGCCCGCGGGCGGCTGACCGAGCGTTGCACCCAATTCGTTCGGCACCCACTTCCAGGTGAAGTCGGCGGCGTCCTGCCGAACGGCGGTGACCGCGATGAGCTCCTTCTTCGCCAGTGGCACGAGGTCGATGAAGCCATTCGATCGCACAAGGAATCGTTTGTCGGCCTGCGCCTTCGGCGTCAGCTCCACGCGGTCGCCTTCGATGCGAATCCATTTCGCCGCGGCGAGCTTCTTCGCACCCTCGAGCATCAGCGGATTCATCGCCGACTTCTTCTGCGCGATCGTGAACGAGGCGTTCGTGAATTGATAGTCGCCGAGCTCCGGCGCGTTTTCGATCAGCGACTGCGCTGCTGCAACGCTTAGTTGGGCGGGCAATGCCGGCTTGGCGGGTGGCGCCGGCGGCGCAGGCTTCGAACAAGCTGCGAAAAGGAGGAGCGCCAGGAAACGCTTCACGACTTCACCGCCGCAATCACCTCATCGATTCGCATCATCGGCTTCCTCCGCTCGTACCCCCAGATTCCGTCGAGCCACTCGGTGCCCGTGGTCTTCTCCTGGCCTTCCGCGATCATCCGGAACGCTTCGACGGCGCCCGGCACGACGATCGTGTGTCCGCGATCATCGCGCGCGACCTGCCACTCGAAATCCTGCATCGTGCCGAGGTCGATGCGCGCTTCGCGCAGCATGCGGCCGAGTGCTCTCAGGCGATAGAGAACCGCGACGAGTCCGCACGTTGCGAAGAACGAGTACGGCTCGATCGTCGCGAGCTGCGCGCGCAAATCATCGTCGGAGTGAGCGATCGTGATCGAGCCTTCGCGAATGTCCGCCGTCGTCTTCGCGCGGCAGACGATTGCATGCGGCCGGAGATCGATGAAGCCATTCACAGCGAGCTCATAGTCGCGATTGCGCGACGAGAACATCAGGCGCAGCGAGTCTTCGCTCGTGAGGATGTCGCCGAATGGCGCGACGTAATAGCCGCAGCGCACGCCCTCGTCGAACACGATCGGCGATCCGAGCGAGGTCACGTTCCAGACGCCGCGCAGCACGCACTCGAGCGCGGCGAGATGCGCGCGGTCGCGCATCGGAAACACGCCCGCATCGTGAAGCGGCTGCAGCGCGAGCAGATCCTCGCCGCGGTTCGCGATGACCAGCGTTTTCAGGTCGCGCGCGGTCGTCGCGACATCCCAGGACTCGAGATCCCGGAACGTCAGCGCCCGCGAGTTCTCGATGAGGAAGCGCCGCGCGTCGAACGTCTCCGGTTCATACGGATCGAGCGCGTCGAAATCCGCCGTGCGCAGCCGATGCAGCAGGATGAGCAGCGCGATCGTGTGCAGCTCCGCCTGATGCTTCGCTGATCCGAGATCTTGCAAGGCCAGGGGCTCGACGCCGCTGAGTTGCGTCTGGAGCAGGTGCGGCTGATAGAGAAAATCGAAGGCCTGCCGCGAATTCGCCGTCTCGGTGTAGAAGCAGATGCACTCGTGGAACCACGGCACGTTCGGATCGTCGCCGAGGAGCGCGGTGCTGGCGAGAACGTGTCCGAGCTCGCTCGCCGTTGCGACTTTCATCACGCGATACAGGGCATCCGCATTCGATACGCTGAAGAAGCCGTTCTCGCCGCTGCGAATCGAATACTCCGGTAGCAACTCCTCGCCTGGCTCGAAGTAGAGCGGCTGCGCCGATCCCCCTTCGAACGGCAGTGTCTTCGGCCGGAAGACGTGCAGGAACTGGCGATTCGGAATGAACGTCGACGATCCTTCCGCGTTACGTTGTTCGTGACGTGAGCGGCAGCCGCGGAAGATCTCATGCGGCGCTTCGCGCAGCTTGCGCATGATGTCGCGATGCAGCGGCACGGTCTGCCGCACGCGCACTTCATCGATGCCGATCGCCGCCGCGGTGACGAGCATCAGGATTCCGCGCTTCGCATACTCGCGCGTCAAATCCTCGGCCTCGATGTGCTTCTGCAGCAGCGCCGCATCCTTCGACGCATGCGCGAAGCCGAGGCGCGGCGTCGTGCGGCCATCGAGAGACTCGTCGTACATCCCGCCGACGCCGGTCGTGTGCGCGACGAGGACGCGCGCGCCGAGCTCCGAGCTCACGGCCGCGAGATCGTCAGCGAACGCATGTTTGAACTCCGCCTTCAGATGTTCGATGAACGTGTCGCCGAGTCCGAGCGAGCGCGCGACGATGTCTAGTCCGCCGACCTGATACGCGAGGATGCTCGGCAGCGGGAAGCCGAGAAGGATCGAGCGGAACGGCTTGGGGCCGTAGTCGCGAAGACGCATCTGCCGCTCGGCGAGGAAGCTCGTGATCGGATGCGCTTCGCGCACGTGCTGCACGAGCCCCGCCTCGATCGCCCGCGTCTCCATCGCGCGGCTGGCCTTCGCGATCGCGAGGACATCATGGACGGCAGCTTGGCGTTGGGCCGGATCGGCCTCGGTTACGAGCTCGAGGCCGGGCACAGGTTTCAGTTGGAACGGTGAGATCGCGATGTAGATGCCGCCCGGCGTTAGATAGCCCGACTCGAACCGCCGCGGCTTCGCGTCATTGCCCCAGCGCGACTGCGTGAACTTCACGAGCCGTCCGACGAAGGCATCGATGTCTTCCTTGCCGCGTCCCGTGACGAGGAGCACGGGAACGTCGTTCGGATCGCGCGGCGGCGCAATCGCGAACATCTCTTCGAACATCGCGAGCATCTGCAGCACGGCGGCGCCCCCGACGGCGCCGGTGCCGCCGACGAAGACGTGAACATCTCGATGGTGCTCGCCGGAGCGGGCCGCGGAGGCGAGGCGGGGACCGAAGCGGGATTTCTTGAAGCGCATTCGGAGGCGAAGAATATCAGTCGTCCGACCGGCCTCTGCTATCGTGTACGGATGCCCAAAATCTCGCTTACAACGAAGATCTTCATCGGCCTTGCGCTCGGCATTCTGGTCGGCTGGCTTTGGCCGGAGGCCGGCATCGCATTGCGCCCGTTGTCGATGCTGTTCCTGAATCTGATCAAGTCGGTCATTGCACCGCTGATCTTCTCGACGCTGGTGATCGGGATCGCGGGGACGGGCGACATCAAGCAGGTTGGGCGAATCGGATTCAAGTCGCTGCTCTACTTCGAAGTCGTCACGACATTCGCGCTCGTGATCGGACTGGCCGCGGTGAACATCACGAAGCCGGGCATCGGCGTTTCCCTCGCGGGTGTGACGAAGACCGACGACAAGGCTGTGCTTGCAGAGAGGGCAAAGAAGCTCTCGGCCGAGGCGAGCGAGGCGCTGAAGAAAGGCGACTCGGCGACAGCGACGCTGAAGGCATCGCAGGCCGCCGATGCTGCTGCCAAGGGACTCACGGCGCCCGATCCGCCGGCGAAGGCACAATCGTTCGGCGAGATCATCGCGCACCTCTCGCCGGCTTCGATCATCAAGGCGATGGCCGATGGCGATGTGCTGCAGATCGTGATCTTCTCCGTGCTCTTCGCGCTCGCTGTGACGAGTATCGGAGAAAAGGCGAAGCACGTCGTCGGCTGGTGCGAGTCGCTGGCCGATATCATGTTTCGCTTCACCGAGTTCGTGATGAAGTTCGCACCGATCGGTGTCGGCGCCGCGATGGCCAACACGATCGGTCACTCCGGTCTCAAGGTTCTCAAGAACCTCGGCATGCTCGTCGGCACGCTGTACGGTGCGCTGCTCGTGTTCGTCGTGCTGATTCTGCTGCCGGTCGCGTTCATCTTCCGCGTGCCGCTGCGCGATTTCTTCAATGCGGTGAAAGAGCCGGCGACGATCGCCTTCGCGACGACCTCGTCGGAGTCCGCGCTTCCCAAGGCGATGGAGAACATGGAGCGCCTCGGCGTTCCGCGTCGCATCGTCGGCTTCGTGCTGCCCACCGGCTACTCGTTCAATCTCGACGGAACGACGTTGTATCTGTCACTCGCATCGATCTTCGTCGCGCAGGCGGCCGGCGTCGAGCTCACGGTCTCGCAGCAGGTCTTCATGCTGTTGACGCTGATGCTGACGTCGAAAGGTGTCGCCGGCGTTCCGCGCGCCTCGCTCGTGATTCTCCTCGGCACGCTGGCAACGTTCCATCTGCCGGCGGAAGGCGTGCTCGTCATTCTCGGCGTCGATGAGTTGATGGACATGGCGCGCACGTGCGTGAACGTGATCGGCAACTGTCTCGCGACGGTCGTGATCGCGCGAAGCGAGGGGGCGTTCCGATCGCAGGAGTGGGTGTCCGAAGAGGCTGAGCTCGAAGCCGTGACGGGCGAGACCGCAATCGTGTCGTAGGAGAGCGGGCGGGACGCCCGCTCTCCTGTCACAGTTCTCTCCAGATCGTTCTCCGATCCGACAAGACTCCGGTGACCGGTGTGAGTAAGCTCTCATCGTCGAAAAGGAGACTGAACGATGAAACGAACTGCACTGGCCCTGGTTGTCCTGCTGCTCGCGGCGATGCCGCTCTTCGCGCACGATGGAAAGTCGTGCGACATGAAGACGTCCGGTAAGAGCGTCGAGCTGACCGGCACGATCGCCGACAACGTCTTCCACGTCGCGAACAGCGACAAGACCTACGACGTCTGCGAGAAGTCGAATGAGACTGCACTGAAGACGGGCAGCGACGGCAAGTCCGTCAAGGTGAAGGGAAAGCTCGTCCACTGCGGCGGCGGCGAGAAGTTGATGATCGAGAGCGCGAACAAGATTTAGTCTTGGGTACGCGGGCCCGCGGATTCGCGGGCTCGCGGTGCCCTCGCGCCGCTGAGCTCCCGTCATCCCGAGCGAAGTCGAGGGACCCGGGTGTGTGGGAGGCGCGCGACATGATCTTCGTACCGCCCGCCCACCCGGGTCCCTCGACTTCGCTCGGGATGACGAACACCGCGAGCCCGCGAGCCCGCGGAACCTCGTATAAGATCGCCGCTCGATGGATCCCCGAGAGACGATCCGATCATTTCTATTAACGCGTTTCCGCTCGAAGATCCGCGGAGGCGCGCTCGCCTTTGATGCTCCGCTGATCTCCGGCGGGGTGATCGACTCGTTCGGTGTCCTCGAAGTGATGGCCTTCCTCGAGGACACGTTCTCGATCACCATCGATCCCAATGCGCATGATGTGACGGAGTTCGAGACCGTCGACAGCATCGCCGCGCTGGTTGCGAATCCGTGAGCGCCACATACGAGTACGACCTCGTTCTCGGACTTCCGCATACGAGCCATCGCGCGTTCTCCGAGCATCACCTGCTGAAGTTCGCGGGTCACGATCAGTGGAACGCGATCGCGAGCGCGGCGGGGCTGCCGCTGTCGTCGCTGCGCACGACGGCGGGAGCCGAGGTGTATGCGAGCTTCTATTACATCGAGGTGCTCGGGCCGGATGACGCGCCGCTGGAGTCGTTCGAGCTCGACGACTCGGTGCATTTCTCGATCGCGTTGCGCGCGTTCAAGAACGTCGCGATCGAAGGCAGAGTGACGGTCTCCCGTGGGGGGACAGGCGCCCTCGCCTGTCCAACCATCCACTTCGCGAACATCTTCATCACGCCGGAGAAGGGCAACAGCCGCCTCCGTGTCGCGCCGCCTGCGCAGGCGGACTTCTCCTCGCTGCCGCTGCTGCCGAATGAGGAGAACCCGTTTCAGATCACGCGCGCCGCGGAGGAGAGCGGCGTGCTCGATGTCATCGGCGACGGATGGGAGCACGCGGGCAGCTTCGGCCACCGCTACGCGATCGATGAGGATCGCGATACGAATGGCGCGGGACTCGTCTACTTCGCGAACTACATCGCGTTCATGGACACCGCCGAGCGGCTCGCCCTTCGTTCCCTCGGCATCGAGGCGCCGGCACGCTCGCTGCGCAGACGCCGCGTCGCGTATTACGGCAACGCCGACGTCTCCGACACCATCACGATCCATGTCGATGTCTTTCGCGATGAAGCGAGCCTCGCGTTCCGCTATCGCATCACACGCGAGGAAGATGGGGCGATGATCTGTCTTTCCGAGGCGATCAAGAAGCGATGAACAGGTACGCGAGAAGGCTGCTGCTGGTCATCCTCTGGCTCGCCGTGGCGGACGTCTTCGTGCAGCCGCTGCTGGATCGCGCGGAGCAGGGGCGTTACGAGCGCGGCGGCCCATTCCGGTTCGAGAATTCCGATCTCTTTTCGCTTGGGCCGCTCGTCCGTTACGTTCGCGAACATCCGCACGGCGAGCGTCCACGCGATGTGTTTCTCGGCAACTCCGTGTTCTTCGGCTACTGGATCGATACGCGCGATGCGTTGCCGGCGCAGTTCGAGAAGTGCGTCCTCGGTCGGCGCGTGTTCAATGCTGCAACGAATGGTCAGGAGATGGGCGACGCGCTTCTCGTCGGGAAGTCGATCATCGACTCCGTCGACCGTCTCTATGTGCAGGTGATTCCGCGCCACGACGGAGCGCGGCCGGTTCTTGGAAAGCTCCTCCCGGTGAGCGGCGACGATGCAAATCGTTATCACCTCGAATTCGACCCGCTCGAAGCGCGGTGGCGCTCGATGCTGGCGCGTGTGTGGCGCCTGTATGCGTTCAACGACCGCCTGCAGGCGGCGTGGTTCGGAACCTCGACGCGTCAGTTTCTCTACCTGCACAAGCGCGAACTGTTCTCGAGGCACGTCGTCGCGCCGGAGACTCCTCATCGCATCACGCCGGTGACGATTCTTGCGCCGTGCCGTGCGGGGGCTTCCGTCGATCCGAGAGTGATCTCGCGTGCGATGGTCGAGCTCGCGGAGATTGCGGTGGCGCACAAGAGGCACGTCGTGTTCGTGCACTTTCAGCACCCGCGCGACATCCTGCACGAGCAAATCATCGCTTCGTTCAATGCGCGATTCTCGCCCTATGCGGAGCTGGTCAGCGTGCAGGCGCCTCGCGCGCTTTACTTCGATGGCCTGCATCTGACGCCGGATGGTGCAGCATCCGTTGCCGCCGCACTCGCCGCACACGAGAGGCTGCGTTGATTTTCACCGAGCTGCGCTTCGCGCTGCTATTCCTCGGCTGCTGGATCTCGTTCTTCGCGGTGCCGAGGAAGATGAGGATGGCGGTGCTGGCGGTCTGGGGAATGGCGTTCTATGCGCTGTTTGCCGGATGGTTCCTCGCCGTGGCGCTCGCGTTGACGATCGCGGCGTTGTATGCCGTGCCGTTCGTCGCGGGGCTGGCGATCGTCGGCGTGCTCGTCTACGTCAAGCTCACGCCCGCCATCGTTCCCCTCGGCATTTCCTATCTCGCGTTCGAGCTGCTGCATGTGGCGATCGAGCGCAAACGCGGAAAGCTGCGCGAGCTGTCGCTCGGGAAGATGCTCGCGTTCGTCTTCTTCATGCCGGCGCGCGTTGCAGGCCCGATCAAACGGTTCGTGCCGTTCGTCGCGATGGTCGAGGCCGCGGAGCTGTCGGCGGAGAGCGTGTATCGCGGCTTTCTGCGCGTGCTGCTGGGACTTGCGAAGAAGTACATCCTCGCGGATCTTCTCGCGCTGACGGTGGACGAGTCGCTTTACGTCGATACGATGCGGCACGCATGGGTGATCGTGATCGCGTACTCGTTCCGCATCTTCTTCGACTTCAGTGCGTACTCGGATCTCGCGATCGGCTTCGCACAGATGCTCGGCATCCGGCTGCCGGAGAATTTCAACTGGCCATATCTCGCGGCGAACATTCGCGAGTTCTGGGAGCGGTGGCACATCACGCTGTCGCAGTGGGTGCGTGACTACGTCTTCACGCCGTGCGGACGATTCCTGTTTGGCACGCGGCTGCGGCCGTATCCGGCGGTGATCGCAACGATCAGCTACCTCTTCACGTTCGCAATCGTCGGTGCGTGGCATGGGCTGACGCCGGCGTTCGTGTTGTGGGGCGTGTACCACGGCGCGCTGCTCGCCGCGTATCACGTCGTGAATCTGAAGATGCCGGCTGCGATCACGGATCGTGCGTGGTATCACGGCCGGCCGATGAGGCTCGCGGGAATCGCGACGACGTTTCTCTTCGTGACGATCGGCTGGGTGCCGTTCTTTCTGCCGATGGCGAAGGCGATGAACTTCTGGATGCTGATGTTCGGGGTGAAGCGATGAGGGCGCTGCTCAAGGACGTGCTCGTGTCGCTGGCGGTCGCGGCGTTGATCGTCGCGCTGTTTCTGTTCGCATCCTTCGACTCGACGTTCATCTATCGGGGATTCTGAGCACTATACTTTTCCCATGGGCAGAGCCGCCGCGCTGCGCGCGCATGACGGGACGACGGACGCTGATTCCATCGTCGTGCTGCACGATGTGTCGTGGGAAGACTACGAACGCCTGCTGGCGATGCGCGGCGACCACTCCGCCCCGCGAATCAGCTACCTCGAGGGGGAAGTCGAGATCATCAGCCCTTCGAAAGATCACGAAGTGATCAAGTCCTTCATCGGACCCCTGCTGGAGACCTGGTGCATCGACGCGGGATCGACGTCACTCCGGCAGGCAGTTGGACGCTGAAGCAGAAGCGATCGCGGCGCGGAGCGGAAGCGGATGAGTGCTACATCTTCGGCAGAGAAAAGCGGGACCGTCCGCATCTTGCGATCGAAGTCGAATGGACGGACGGCGGGATCGACAAACTCTCGATCTACGAGAAGCTCGGTGTCGGCGAAGTGTGGTTCTGGCGCAAAGGTGTGATCGAGGTGTATTTGCTCGAAGAGCGGAAGTACGCGCAAGCGTCGCAGAGCCGCCTGCTGCCCGAGCTCGATCTGGAGTTGCTCACGTCGATGCTCGATCGCGAGACACTCACCGAGGCGGTGCGTGATTTTCGCGCCGCACTCGATCGCAAGTGAGTCACGACTTCTTTGCGGTCAGCGCATCCTTCGTTCGCCGCTGAATCGCTTCGAGCGTCTGCTCGACCGACTGTTCCTTGCTCGTCATGCGGCCATACTCGGTGGCATTGATCTCGGTTGCCATGGCCGGCCATTCCGGCAGCCTGGGTCCGGTGCCCATGCGCGTTTCGATCGCACGCCGGGTCACTTCGAAGTGGCGTGTCGTTCCCACTCCATGTTGTTCCTTCTCCTTCACCCGTGCGTCGGCGAAGTTGCTGGCGCGCGTCGGCGTGTTGGAGCCGAGGGCGTTCGCGCGCGCGGTGACGTCGGCGCTGGTCGCCCACTGCATGAAGATCCATGCAGCGTCGGGATTCGGTGCGTGACGGCTGAGCGCGAGACACGATCCGCCCTGGCGGCTGATGCCGGGGATTTCTCCATAGCCGCACTCTTCACGCGTCAGCTTCGCGTCTTCGTTGGGGCAGTCCGCTGCTTCGACCAGGCCGACAACCTTGCTCTGCGCAGGATCGTCGAAGCCGGGGAAGAACTCGCTCCACGAGATCACGAGACCTGCCCTTCCTCCCGCGAATGCATTGAACTGCCCGCCCCAATCCCAGCCCGTGCTCTCCGGATCGAGATATTGGCCGAGCTCCATCATGTACTGCAGCCCCTTCCTGTTGCCATCGGTCAGGTAGTCGGGCTTGCCATCCTTATCGAAGTGATGGCCGCCATGTGACCACAGCCACGCAGTGGCCTCGGACTGCAGCGCGTAGTGCCCCGATTTCCATTGCCCTGCCGTGCCGAAGATGCCGTCGCGATGCTTTGCCTCATGAATGGTTCGTACGGCGGCGAGATACTCCGTCATCGTCTTTGGGACGGCGAGGTGCAGTGCCTCGAAGATGTCCCTGCGATACATCATGATGAAGATCGGGATGTCGAACGGAATGCCGATGATGGAGCCGTTGACGCTGGCCGTCGCGTCGACGAGTTGCGGCAGGAAGTCGTGGAAGTCATAGCCGGGATAGGCGAAGTCATTCTTCTCCTGCAGTTCGTCGAGATGAACGCTGTCGTTCGCAAAGCGAGCAAGCCAGGCCTGGTCCCAGTAGTAGATGTCGTTCCGTCCGTAGTTGCCGGCGGAGCCTGCGAGCGTGTCGCGCACGGTGTCGGCGAGCACCTGATCGAGCGGCACGATCTCCCACTCGACTTCGATGCCGGTCAGCGGCGTGAACTCCTCCTTCATCAACTTGCTGATGATCAGCGACGGCCGCGTGTCCTCGGAGACGATGCGGATCTTCGTGCCCTTGAAGTGTCCGCCCACCTCGCGGAGAAATTGCTTCTGCGACTGGAGCGCGCCGGCGGGAGCGGTCGAATGCGCGGTCACGTGGTGCGGCTTGCAGCCGCTCAGATAGCGCGCGCTGGCGATGCCGAAGCCGGCCAGCGTCAGCTCGCGGACGAACCGCCGCCGGTCGATCCTGCCAAGGCGCAATTGATCGGCGACCTTCGCGACATGCAGGCGCTCTCTCCGATCGCGTTCGTTCATGCGGGGAAGGCCGAGCGTAGCACGAGCGCCGATTTCATGATGACGCCTCGTCTTGACTTCAGGGCGCCGTGAAACGCCGCAGACTGCCGAGGCATCCAAGCATCATCGAGGAGGATGTTGCGATGACAAGGATCGTCACACTCATGGTGTCGTTGTCTCTCGGTCTCTCCGGCGCGGCCCTGGCTCAACAACCGATGGGCCAAAACGTCAGCGAAATGAAGTTGACCAACTTCCCCGGAATGCCCACATGCGTGACCGGCGCCGTAGTGACCGGCGATCCGGCGAAAGGCTCATCGATCATCTACAGCAGGATTCAGACGGGCTGTACGATCCCGTGGCATTGGCACACACCCGACGAGCACATCATGGTCGTGAGTGGCACTCTCCGCATGGAGATGAAAGACGCGAAGGCGCTGCTGCTCAGCGCCGGTGGTTTTT
>CAZKID010000155.1:0-11391 GCA_964552405.1 uncultured Thermoanaerobaculia bacterium | reverse complement strand
GTGCCTCCCTCACGCTCAATGCGCGCACGCTCACTCCGAAAGAGCTCAAGTCGAGCGTCCGCTCCGTCGCGCGCAAGGGACTCAAGATTTTCGAGACGAGCGGCACGGCGGCCGGTCAGCAGACCGCATTCAATCTGCTCGACTACGGCGCGTACCTCGCGATCGTCGGCTTCACGCCTGACAAAGTCGAGCTGCGGCTCTCGAACCTGATGGCGTTCGACGCGACGGCGCGCGGCAACTGGGGCTGCGCGCCCGACAAATATCCCGCCGCACTGCAACTCGTCCTCGACGGCAAGGTCGCAATCGCGCCCTACGTCGAGCTCCACTACCTCGAAGAGCTGCCCACACTCATCGATCAACACACACCACTGCGTCCGGTCCTGCTGCCATGAAAAATCACAACCTCACCAGCGATTTCTCTCCTCGCGAGATTCTCGTGTCGCGGCATCGCGTAGCCGATGGACTGCACAGCGTCTGGATCACGCTCAACAATCCGCGCGAGCTGAACAGCTACACCAGCGAGATGGTGAAGGAAATCATCCTCGCGATTCGCGAAGCGAGCAACGACCGTGCGGCCGTCGCCATCGTCCTGACCGGCGCCGGCACCTCGGCCTTCTGCGCCGGCGGCAACACGCGCGAGTACGCGGAGCTCTACGCCGGACATCCCAACGAATACCGGCAGTACATGCGACTCTTCAACGACATGGTCACCGCGATCCTCCATTGCGACAAGCCGGTGATCTGCCGCGTGAACGGAATGCGTGTCGGCGGCGGACAGGAAATCGGGATGGCGTGCGACTTCTCGATCGCCAGCGATCTCGCACTCTTCAGTCAGGCCGGGCCGAAGCACGGCTCCGCGCCCGACGGCGGCAGCACCGACTTCCTCCCGCTCTACGTCGGCGCCGAGCGGGCGATGTACAGCGCAACGCTCTGCCAGACGTGGAGCGCACATCGCTTCTACTGGCTGGGCGGGCTCACGCAAATCGTCCCCGCGTTGCGCGTCGACGGACAGTTCGTCGCGAATCCGCTCGTCGTCACCGATCGCCTGATGGACGAATACGGCCGCATGATCATCGGCGAGTCGAAGAGCGGCGCAGCACGCGAGGAAGGAAAGGCGCTTCTCGCCCGCGGCACCGTCGATCTCTCGCTGCTCGACGACGCGGTCGATGACCTCATCCAGAAGCTGCTGCACACGATGCCCGACTGTCTCATCAAGACGATCGAGAGCGTGCGCAAGCACAAGCTCGAGCATTGGGACCGCAATCGCGAATCGAATCGCGCCTGGCTTTCGCTCAACATGATGACCGAGGCCAATGCGGGATTCCGCGCGTTCCATTACGGAACGAAACAGCAGCGCGAGATCGACTTCGTGAAGCTGCGTCAGCGCCTGGCCGAAGGTGCGGCGTGGAGCGAAGAGCTCATCGAGGAGGTCGCGCCGTGGGTTGCGCAGAAACAACCTGTGTAGCGGATTGCGTTCAGCGAGCCGAGAAACTCGCGTTCGCAGATCCTCCATCGCATTCGGTCGGCTACATGCCGATCTACGTTCCGCGTGAGCTGATCCACGCGGCAGGTCTCCTGGCTGCCGGCGTCTTCGGCGGCGGCGATCGCCTCGAGATCATTCGCGGCGACGCCTACTTCCAGTCGTACATCTGCCGCATTCCGCGCAGCACGATCGAGCTCGCACTCTCCGGTCATCTCGATCGTCTCGACGGAATGCTCTTCCCCTCGATCTGCGACGTGATCCGCAATCTCAGCGGCATGTGGCAGATGCTCTTTCCCGATCGCTACGTCCGCTACATCGACGTGCCGCAGAATTTCGATCCCGAAGTCGGCGGGCGCTTCTGGCGCCACGAGCTCGAAACTCTTCGCGCCGACATGGAACGCATCGGCGGCCGCTCGATCAGCGACGACGATCTGCGCAACAGCATCGCGGTCTACAACGAGAACCGCGCCGCGATTCGCGAGCTTTATTCGCATCGCAGCCGCGCCCCATGGCTCTTCCCGCTTTCCGAGGCATATCTCGTACTGCGCGCGGGGAACGGGATGCCGCCGGAAGCACACACGGCGCTCATTCGTGACTACATCCGCGACGCGCAGAACGATCCATCGCGCCGCGAGATGGATCAGAGCCGCGTCGTCCTGGCCGGCATGTTCTGCGAGCAGCCGCCGCACGGCATGCTCGTCACGCTCGAGCGCGCCGGCTGTGCCGTCGTCGACGACGACCTCTTCCTCGGCATGCGCTGGATCAACGGCGACATTGCGCTCGATGGCGATCCGCTGCAGAACCTGGTGAATGCCTATCTAACTGCGAGCGCAACCACTGCATCCCGCTATTCGCCCGAAGGCCAGCGCGCGAAGTGGCTGCTCGAGTCGTATCGGACGAATCGGGCCGAGGGAGTGCTCTTCTGCGCGCCGAGCTTCTGCGACCCGGCGCTGCTGGAGCAGCCGATGCTCGTCGCAGCACTCGATCGCGCGGCGATTCCTCACACGGAGTTCAAGTACTCGGAAGACACCGGGCAGTTTGCGGTGATTCGCGAGCAGGCAGGCACATTCTCGGATTCGATCAGGCTTTGGAGTGCGTCATGAAGGAAAACTCGATGCTGCTCCAGAAGCAGCTCCTCGCCGACCACTTCGACGCCCTCGCCCGCGCAAAAGATGAAGGCAGGAAAGTCGTCTACACCTTCGTCCCCGGCAATCTGAACGAGCTCGTTCGCTCCTTCGATCTCCTGCCGGTGCTGCCGGAGATCAACGCGCTGCAATCCGGCATGCGCAAGCTCTCCGGCGGCTACATCACCGAGGCGGAGAAGAGCGGGCATAGCGAAGATGTGTGTACGTATGTGAAGTGCGACATCGGCATGCTGCGCAAGGGCAACATCGGCCCGACCGGCAAGCCGCTGCCGAAACCCGATCTGCTGCTGCTCTCGTACACCGGCTGCTTCACCTTCATGAAGTGGTTCGAGCTGCTGCGCGAGGAGTACGACTGCCCCGTCGCGATGCTGCACGTACCGTATCAATCGGAAGGACGCGTCGAGCCGCATCAGCGCGAGTACATCGTGCGCCAGCTGAAGAGCGAGATCATCCCGAAGCTCGAGCAGGTCAGCGGCAGGAAATTCGACGTCGAGAAACTGCGCAGCATGCTGCGGCTTTCATCGCAGGCGGAAGACGATCTCGTCTGGGTGCTCGAGAGCGCGAAGCAGACTCCCTCGCCCATCGATGCCTTCTTCGCCGGCGTCTACTACCTCGGCCCGATCTTCAGCGCGTTCCGCGGCACGCCGGACGCCGTCCAGTACTACCGCGCGCTGCGAGCCGAGATCGAAGAACGCATCGCGAACAAGGAAGGTCCGATCACACCGGATGGCCCGATGAAGGGGGAGCGCTACCGCCTCGTCGTCGAAGGTCCGCCGAACTGGACGAGCTTCCGCGACTTCTGGCGGATGTTCTACGAAGAGGATGCCGTCGTCGTGGCCAGCACCTACACGAAGGTCGGCGGACTGTACGACATGGGATTCCGTCACGATCCCGAGCATCCGCTCGAGACGCTCGCCGACTACGCCCTCGGTTGCTACACGAATCTCAGCCTGCCTGCCCGCGTCGATCTGCTCGAGAAGTACATCCGCGACTATCGTGCCGACGGCTTCCTCGTGAACAGCGTCAAGAGCTGTAACTCATTCAGCGTCGGACAACTCCTGATGCTGCGGCAACTCGAAGAGCGGACAGGCGTGCCGGGCGCGTTCATCGAGAGCGATCTCGTCGATCCGCGCTACTTCTCGGCGGCGAACATCAAGAACAGGATCGAGAGCTATCTGCAGATGCTCGATCAGAAGCGTGTAGGACAGGCGCCCTCGCCTGTCGGAGTCGTCGCATGAAGGTCTTCGTCGGTATCGACCTCGGATCCACGACGACGAAGGCGGTGATCCTCGACGAAGAGGAGCGCGTCATCGGCCGCGGCATCACGAACAGCCGGAGCAACTACGATGTGGCCTGCGCGGTGGTGCGCGAAGAAGCGTTCGTGCGCGCGCGATTCACGATGATCGAACGTGGAGTGGGGACGCCTCGTCGGCACCTGCTGAAAGACCTCGAGCGCCACTTCCGCCGGCACCAGCATCTCGAACAACTCGACCGCCTCCGCGAAGCGATGCTGATGCTTGCCGCAAAGCGCGGGACGCCGGCGTCGATCATCAACGGCATCTGCGACGAGATGGCGTCGCGCGCCAGCAATCACTTCGCCGCCGGCGCGACGCGCAAGAGCGACTTCTTCCGCGATCTCGCCGCCGCCGACTACATGTCGCTGGCCGAAACAATTCGCGAGGTGTCATTCGAGAACCTCTGCGCGATCTACGACGCCGCGATTCTCGCCGTCGAGAACATGACGCTCGAGCACGCATTCGAGCGGCACATCGGCAACGCGCTCACGGAGACGGAGGATGGCGAGAGTTTGAAAGAGGCGGTCGATGCCGCGTGCAACGCGGAGTTAGTCGAAACGAGCACGGTCGGAACGGGTTACGGACGCCAGCGCCTCCCCTTCCCGAAGGAACAGATCCGCAGCGAGATCCTCTGCCACGGCCTCGGTGCGCATGCGATGTTCCCCGGCACGCGCACGGTACTCGACATCGGCGGGCAGGATACGAAGGCGATTCAGCTCGATCCGAGCGGCATCGTGACCAGCTTCCAGATGAACGATCGCTGCGCCGCGGGCTGCGGCCGGTACCTCGGCTATATCGCGGATGAGATGAATCTTGGACTGCACGAGCTCGGGCCGCTGGCGAATGAGAGCCGGCATCGCGTGAAGATCAACAGCACGTGTACGGTCTTCGCCGGCGCGGAGCTGCGTGACCGCCTCGCGCTCGGGCAGAAGCGCGAGGACATCCTCGCCGGCCTGCATCGCGCGATCATTCTGCGCGCGATGTCGCTGCTCGCGCGGTCGGGCGGGATCAGCGACGAGTTCACGTTCACCGGCGGCGTCGCACGCAACACCGCGGCGGTCGGCGCGCTGCGCGACCTCATCGCGGAGAACTACGGAGCGCGCACGCTCAACATCTCGCACGAATCGATCTACACCGGCGCTCTCGGCGCGGCGTTGTTTGCACGGAGGGCGGCGGCATGACCATCGCGGCAGGAATCGACGTCGGCTCGAGCGCGGTCAAAGTCGCGATCGTCATCGGCGATGAAGTGCTCGCGCTGCACAGCGAGCGCATTCGCCGGCGTGAGTTGCGCAAGGTGATCAATGATGCCTATGCGATCGCGTTGGGGATGGCGAACATCCGCGAGAACGATCTCGCCTATGTCGCAACGACGGGCGAAGGTGAGCTCGTCGAGTTTCGGCGCGGTCACTTCTACGGGATGACCACGCACGCGCGCGGCGCGATTCACCTGCTGCCGGAGACGCGTGCGGTGCTCGACATCGGCGCGCTGCACGCGCGCGCGATTCAGATGGACGAGCGGAGCCGCGTGCTCAACTATCGGATGACGTCGCAATGCGCGTCGGGATCCGGACAGTTTCTCGAGAACGTCGCGCGCTATCTCGGCATCGCGCTGGAAGAAGTCGGGCCGCTCTCGCTGCAGGGTGATGCGCCGGAGACCGTGAGCAGCATCTGCGCGGTGCTCGCCGAGACCGACGTCATCAACATGGTGAGCCGCGGGATCAAGCCGGCGGATATTCTCAAGGGCATTCACGTGTCGATGGCGGGGCGTTATGTGAAGCTGCTGCGCGCGAGCGGGAATGCGACCGATGTCGCGATCACCGGCGGCCTCGCGTCCGATGTCGGACTCGTCGAGGCGTTGCGCGAGAACTGCGCGGACTTGCGCTTTCATACGCATCCCGATTCGTCGCATGCCGGCGCGATCGGCGCGGCGTTCTGGGGCGCGTACCGGCATCGCGTGCTCGAGTCGCGGAAGGCGTCATGACCATCGCGGTCGTCACCGGCGCGCGCGGCGGGATCGGGAGCGTGATCGTCTCGACGCTGCGCGATGGAGGGATGACCGTGCATGCGCTCGACGTCGAGGAATGCGATGTGCGCGATGACGAGTCAGTGCGGGTTGCGCTCGATCGCGTCGGGCCGTTCGATGTGCTGGTGCATGCGGCCGGTGTATCGCGCGACGGCGTGATCTGGAAGCTGCCGGTCGACGCCTGGGACTTCGTGCAGCAGGTGAATCTGCGCGGCGCGTTTCTGCTGCTGCGGCATGCGATTCCGGTGATGCGCGCGCGCGGCGGCGGACGCGTCGTGCTCATCGGCTCGATCAACGGTTCGCGCGGCAAGGTCGGACTGTCCGCGTATGCGGCGAGCAAGGCGGGACTCATCGGCCTCGCGAAGAGTGTGGCGCGCGAGACGGGGCGGTTCGGCATTCGCGTCAATGTGGTGGAGCCCGGCTGGGTTCGTACGCCGCTGACGGATGCGCGGCCAAAGGAATTGCGCGACGCCGCGCGGGACGAGACCGAGCTTGGCGAGCTCGTGGAGCCGTGCGATGTCGCGGCGTTGGTCGCGTTCCTCTGTGGACCAGGCGGCCGGCGAATCACGGGACAAGTACTCCGCGTGGACGCTGGCCAGCTCATCGGCTGAGGTGGCGCTCGTCATGCAATCGCGATTCGCATGCGCCGACTACTTCTCGCACTCATCCTCACCTTTCCGATCTACGCCGATTGCCCTTGCATTCCGCGCGAGAACATCTGGGTGGTGAAGACCTGCGGAACGTTCGACTGCGCGGTGACGTCGCTGACGACGGGCGGTGGAGGCCCTCTCACCTTCGTGCTGCCCCTCGGTCTCGAAGACCCGCGCTGGGCCGTGGTGCAACGCGTGGTTGGGGGCTCCTACGTCGAGGACGGCACGGATCCGTATCGCGTCGAGACCTTCAAGCTGATGTCCGACGCCTCGGACCGTATCAACGCGATCACCGCGGACTATCACCCCTTGATCGTGACCGCCCCCGACGGCGCATTTCTCATCCTCTCCCTCCGAACCCCGATCCAGCCCAGGCGCCACGTCACAGCGCCCTGAGACACTGCAGCCTTTCCGATTTGATTCACCTTTCTCGTCAGAGCCGATAGGCTGACGAGCATGCGAAGGCTCGCACTCCTTGCCTGGTGTGCACTCACCGTTACGGCACATGCGCAGTCCATCCGTCTACTCGCACCGGACGGATCCCTGGTCCAGGCTGGCGAAGTATGTCGATGGAAAGCGGGTGCGCCATCCAACGCCATCACCCGATTCTTTTCATTCAGCGATGTCACCTGCGACCCTCTTCCGGCGCGGATTCCTCCTGGGGAATGGAATGTGTTTGCCAGGCGTGGAGACGATCTGGTGAGCGAAGTGTCCATCTTCGTCTCATCGGCTGCTCTTCCGAAAGAGCTCGTGTTTCGGCTCATTCCGGCGAAGCACGCCGGACCGATCGCGCTTCGCAAAGACGAACATGCATTCGTCTATGTACCGCGCAGCGCCAGCGTCTATCCGGCGGACACGATTCCAGTGCAATGGACAGGCATTCCGATCATCGTGGCCGGCGGTATACCGGTGCGTCTTGCAATGACACCGCCGCGCGAGGGCCGCGCCGACGTCCTGATTCCGATTCGCTTCGCCTCCATTCCGGCGGGCAAGGTTGCGCCGCCGCAAGTGAAGGCCAATGGTGAGCTAGCTTCCGATTCGTCCACGCCGCGCGCTGGCGGGGTGGCACTCGCAATCGTTCGCGATGTTCGGGGCGGCGCGATCTCGATCGATCTGCTTGGTGAACGCTGGCATTCCGCGCACGCGGAGATCAAAGCGCCCGCAAATGGTCAGCTCGCGATTGCAGGCGCGCCTCTCGTGGCTAACGCGACCTCGCATCTTTCGGTTCACTGGTGGAGTCCTGTCGATCTCACCTCACTGGCCCAACCCGCGCGCGACTGTGCGGGTACGAAGAAGGAATCTCACACGATCAAATTCGCCGCGGCGATCCTCACCTGTCCCGATCAAAAGGCAACCCTCGATATCGATACGGTCAACCGCGATACGTGTACGGTCGATGCCGAGCATTCGCTTCCAGTGGACCGTGATGGCACGGTTGATTTCAACGATGTCACGAGCGGGCTGCACTATCTTCGCTTCACATGTTCGGGCCTGCCGGACTTCTTTCAGAGCATCGACGTGAAACCCGATGAGTCGGTCCGTGTCGAAACTGCGCTCCACTACCAGTCGTTTACTGGCCGCGTAACACGGGGCGGAAAGCCAGTCATGGCGGAGCTGTTCGATACGGTAAGCGATACTGACACGGGCGAATACGCCGCCGTCCTGCGGAGGTCTCCCGGCGGTCCGATCACCATCGAAGGGTGCGATCCGAAATGGGAGTACCTTCTCGTCCCGGACCACCTTCCCGAGGACAACGGACGATTCGACATCGACGTACCGGTCAACCAGGTCAAAGTCACTGTCGTGGATTCCCATACCGGCAAACCGATCGAAAAGGCACGCGTGACGTTCGCCGCTCTGATACCTGGCGAAAAGGACGCCGCGCACTTCGCAGGTTATGGAGGTCTTACCGACCCTGAAGGCACCTATGTAATCACGCCCCTTCTGACGAATCGAGTGTTGCACGTTTGTGCGACGCACGATTCACATGACTCGGCTTGTGCCGATCCATTCACGATCGAGATCGATGAGAAGAAGCAGTTCCTGCTCGCTCTCGACCCGCTGACGAAGCGCGAAGGACGCGTCATCACCAATGGGTCCATGAGTTGGGGAGAAATCGCGTGGTGGTCCGCCGACGGGCATCTGACTGAAATCGCACGCTTCAGCGATCCTGCTGGCAACTTCACCTACAAGAAGCCACATGCCGAGGGGGAGATCGTTGCCTTCATCGCGCCGGGACAACCGTTGTATGCGTTCCGGCAGCGCCACGTCGAGGATGGGGAGAAGTTCGTGATCACCGTTCCGGCACTGCGTCATCGGAGATTCACCGTCTCGCTATCGAGCACCTCGACCGAGCGCGTTGCGTTCGTGACGATTCGACTTGGAGATCTGACCGTACCGCTCAACGCACTCGACTGGCATCAGATGTCCAACGATTTCCAAAGCGCCTTGCGCCCGGGATGGAGCACGATCGTTCCCGACGTTCTGGAGACAGGTCCCATCCGCGTGATTCTCATTCCTGGCAGTGTCATCGAGCGCCATCCTGACGCGGAAATGCCGTTCATTCCCGAAGCCGGGTCGCTTCCGCAGCAGGAGTTGGGCGATCGCGATGCAATTACGTTCTAACGCCAGATGATCAGGCGGGGTCGGGCTGGTTGTGCCTCGCTGGGGTCGGCGTGCGGCATGGCCGGATACCCGAGCTCCGCGGCCACCTCGTGCCACTCGGACTGAAAGTCAGGACGCTGGTGGTGCGGCAGGCTGATGCCACGCGCGTAGTACGAGATGTGCAACATCTCCCCGGCCCATGCGATCGCCATCAGATCCGACGGTGTCGCTGGATGGCCCGGCACTGCGATCACGCCGCGCGAAACTCCATACGTCGGATTCAGGATCAGCGTGTAGACCTTCATCTTCGAATGATCGTTGGCGGCGATGAGCGTTGCGATGCCCGGCTGCGGCGCGCGCCCGGCACCACCTTCGTTCGGATCTTCCTCGACGATGACCCGGAACTCCTTCGGATCGAAGCGATGCATGATGCGCTGTCCTTCATCGGTCGCGGCCCAGCGCTGCAATCCGGACCGCGTCGCATCGAAACTGTTCCGCAGTTGCACCGCACTGAACGCGGGCCGCGCAGCGGCATCGAACTGCACCGGTTCGCCGGCGAGAATCAGCGCCGCATTCTGCTGCGACTCCCGAAGACCTGTCAGCAGCAGCACCGCGACGAGTGCTGCGACTCGCTTCAACACAAAATAAGTGTAGATCACAACCGGATGCGCAGCACGTGAAGGAGTGGCAACAAAAACAACGGCGACATTGTCGCGACGCAGCAATCGTCCAGCTCCGCGCAGCGGCCACCGGCCATCGACGCACCCCCATCCGACGTTCGATCACCATGAGCAGCGGCTGCACTAGAAAAAATGCTGCCATCGGGATGGCGAGCAACCACCCTCCAGCCGCCGCGACGATATACGCGTGAAGGATCGCGCCGAACGCAAACGTGCCGAAGACCGCCACCAGCACGCCCTTCTTCCGCAACGCGGGAGAGCCAGGGTGCGTCGAAGAGCGGAACTCCCGCTGCTGCATTCATCAACTCGGCGACCGCGAGGTATCCCGCGCACAGCGCCACGATCCGCAGTGCCACCGCAGCCATCGGTCCGTTGCCGATAGTGCGAACCAGATTGCAACCGACGAGGCGATGATCAGCAGGGCGATCATCGCCCGAGGCACCCTCCGCTTAACGCGCTCCCGATCGAGCTCGCGGAGATCGACGAACGCCAGGTAGCAGACGACGAAGAGGATGCGCGTCCAAAACCCGGCGACGTCCTGCCTTAGGGAGCCTCTGCAGAGGCTCCCTAGCGCCAGCATGGCGCTGCAGACGAAGGCAACCTCGAACGCAAAGACGAGCAGTGCACGCGGAATCGGTGGTGCAACGAAGAGTGGGGCCGCGAGAAGGAGCGTGCAGACGATGAACGCGACTCGAGCTCCTCGCCGCTCTCCGGACATCGCGGCAATCATCACCACCGAGGCACACCAGATCGCGGCAACCTCAGCGACGCTCATGATTCAGCCGGTTGCAATTCGGATTACCATCATTGAGGTTTACCACCACAAGAATGGTTCTCGTACGGTCGAACCGCGAGGAGCCCTCGCGGCGAAAGCTGTTCACGACGCTCCTCATCCAGGGCGCCGCCGGCTTCGCCGTCCTTCTGACGATCACCTTCCTGCGCGCCGGCGACACTGCACGCATCGTCCACACGCTCGGCAACTCCGCGGCACCGCTGATCCTGATCTTTGCCGCCTTCGCGTTCTCGCTTTCGCTCCTCAAGTTCAAGCTGACGAATCGCATTTTCGTGGCGCTGGGCCTCATCGGCGCAACGACGATGCTGCCCCTGCTCGGTCCCGTGCTCTCGGCCTGGATCGCGGTCGCCGCCTCCGCAACCTCGCGCCTTCTCTCGATCAAACAGATCGGTCCGAACAAGTCCGATCTCGACGATCCGGTCCTCGATTACCTGCGCGCCTTCGCGCAGTTTGCCACCTACGGAATCCCCACGCTCTTCGCCGCTTCGATCTATGAGCTCATCGGCGGGGTCACGCCGCTCCACGCGGCAACGTGGCCGGCAGCGGCGCGCGTCGCGGCCGCCGGACTCTCTCTCCTGCTCGCGAATCACATCGTCATGAAGAACGTGGAGGCGGCGTATGGCTACAGCGCCGGCAAGATGCTCCGCGTCTCGCTCATCGACGGCGCGCTCTACACGCTGGCGCTCCCCTTCTCGGTTCTCATGGTCATGAGCTACCC
>CAZKID010000154.1:0-11416 GCA_964552405.1 uncultured Thermoanaerobaculia bacterium | reverse complement strand
TCTTCGTACCGCCCGCCCACCCGGGTCCCTCGACTTCGCTCGGGATGACGAGAGAATCGGTCGCTGCAGAATCTACCCACCGAAATCAGCGATGCCCCTTAATTTGCTTTTCGCAGAGCATTTTTCGGGGCCGAAAAGCAAAATTAGAAATTTCGAATTTCAAATTGCGAATTGAGAATGCCCGATTCTTAATTCGCAATTTGAAATTTGAAATTCTTAATTTGGGGGCTTCGGGCTTTCAATTGGTAAACGGCCAATTGTTGAGCAAGCTCAGATCTCCGTCATCCCGAGCGTAGTCGAGATGACGAGGGTCCATTTCGTTTCTCGTTTCCCGCGCTGACTCCCGGAGCTACTGCAGATATCCCAGGCCGCGCAGGCTGATGACCTTGTCGCTCTCCTCCTGGTTGTCGCGGCGAAGATCGGCGCTCAGGGCGGCGAGTGCCTGATCGCCTGCGAGGATCGGCAGCGGCTTCGTCTCTTCCAGATCGGAATCGAGGTCGTAAAGCTCTTCACTCCCATCGCGCCACCGGATCAGGTGGTAGCTGCCCCGAACGGTGCAAAAGGCCTCTGTGAATTTCGGCGGCCGCGGCGAATCGAGCATCTTGTAGGCCGCGATGACAGGGTTCGTTCGTGGCTGCTGACGCTGACGAGACTCCGGCAGAGCGTGAAGGAGCTGATCGTAGAGATCGATCGTCGAGATTTCGCCGGCGATGCGTTGCGGCGGCCGGCCGGGTTCTTTCACGATCAAGGGAACATGCAGCACTTGCCGGTAGAGCGATTGCCCGTGCCCAACGGTGTCGTGGCTGCCGAATTCTTCGCCATGATCGCCGACGACGGCGATGATCGTCCGCCGTCCTCTCGCTGTTCGCTCGACTGTGTCGAACAACCTGCCGAGTGAGACGTCCATGCACTGCAGTGCCTCGCGGTATTGCGCGCGCAGGTGCGCGGCAGCCTCCGGCGCGAGCGGCACTCTCGACGTATACGTCCTTCCCCACGCCTTCCAATCGGCGTAAGACGCTTGCGCGAACCCGCGGCCGCGACAGGACTGCTCGACGTAGTAGGGCGAGTGCGCATCCATGTAATTCAGCACGAGAAAATACGGCCCGTTGACGCGCTCGATCGTCCGCAGCGCCCGCGCCGTCACGTCTGAAGCTTTCATCCAGTCGGGCGGCGCGAAGAAGGTCGGATTCCATCCTGCACGCTCCAACGCACGAGACAACAACGTTGCGAGTCCGGAAAGACACGGCGCGCAGCGAGCCGAGACATCGAAGTGCTGGAAGCCGCGGTGAAAGAGAGGATCCGGCTCGAGGTACGGATTCGCGAAAATGGCAGCGGTCGCGTAGCCGCGCGCTGCAAACCGCTCCGCGAGAGTCGGACCGTCATAAAGAAAACGACGACCCCTGGTGTCGTACGGAACTTTCCACGGCGGCGCGCCAGTAAGGACGCCCATGTGTGACGGCAGCGTCCATGGCGCGGGAGCCCACGCGCTCTCGTACACCACAGCTGCCGAAGCGAGCTTCGTCAGATTCGGCAGTTGCTGCGCGTCGTCGTAACGAACCGTGTCGAGAAAAATGAGCACGACGTTGGGCGCTCCGGCCGGCGCGGAAACAGCGGACGGCCTTGTCCGCGCAGCACCGCTGCGCAGCATGAAGCACGCTGCCGCGGCAAGCCACACCACGGACAACAGTGCACCGCCCGCCACCACTCGCGAGGGAACCAATCGCGCCAGCGCAACCAGCAGTGCCACACCCGCAGCGCAGCTCGCAAGGCTAACCACGGGCGACACCTCGATGTTGCGCAAGAATGGATAGACACGGCTGATCATCAGGAGGCCGGGCCCTGCGGAAATGACGGCGAACTCCCCCCACCGCGCGAGCGGCCGGAAAAGGAACAGCGCCCGAACCACCACACAGCACACGATCCAGACGAGAGGAAGGAAGAAGAGCGTCGTCGCGAGCCGCAGCCCCACCGGCCTGTGCACGAGCAGCGCGTCGATCACGCCCGACGCGAGCCCTGCGGCGAGAGCACTATGGAACCGGTGCATCGCACAAATGATAGGGCGCTGACCCTCTGCTGGTCTGCGCTACCATCAATCCGCGTACACGGATTGAAGGAGTGATCGTCCAACCATCATGCTCGCAGCCGTCGTTCTCACGCTCGCCGCGACCGCGGCTTCGATCAAGACCGCTCTCCCCTGTGGAACCACCGGCACCGTTGGCGGCCTCGGCGCCGGTGTCGATCTGACTCGCTACACGATCGACACGACGAAGTTTCCGAACGCGATCTGCAACGACGGCTCCCCCGGCGTCTTCTACTATGCGCCGGCGACGCGCGAAGAAGATCGCAACAAATGGTTCATCTTTCTACAGGGCGGCGGCGCATGCCGCGACGGGCAGACATGCGCGGAGCGCTGGTGCCACGTCAATACGAATTACGGAATGGACAAGATGACCACGTCGCTGACCAAGCCATCGATTCGCGGCGTCGGATTCCTCAATCCTGATGCGAAGAATCACTTCGGCACGTGGAATCGCGTACTGATCTTCTACTGCAGTTCCGATACGTGGAACGGCACGAGCTCGATCACATTTCAGGCGTCATCGGGATCGGCGACAGCTGAGTACCTGATTCACTTTCGCGGCTCGCAGATCATCGATGCGGCGCTCGACACTCTGCGCAACGCGGCACCGGCCGCGAAGCGCCGCGCGGTCGTACACTCCGTGGAAGGCGATGCGGCCTCTCCATGGCCCGATCTCGACAACGCCACGCACGTGCTCTTCGCCGGTTCATCGGCAGGCGGCAGCGGCGCGAAGTCCAACGCCGATCGCGTCGGCGCAAAACTGCGGTCAACCAATCCTGGACTCGCGGATTTCCGCGTGCTCATCGATGCGGCGACATCGCCGGAAACCGATCAACGCGACTTCTCGAAGACCACGTACTGTGCCAGCGATCCTGTCCGAGGCTGCGATTACACCTCGTTCACGACGGCACAATATGCGTACTTCCAGACGACCTTCGGAACGCGCCTCGACGAATCCTGTCTGGCGTGGCACACCGCGAATCAACCCGGCACCGAGTGGCGCTGCGAAGACAGCATGCACGCGAACTACCATCACATCGCGACACCGTTCTTCATTCACCAGGATCTGCAGGACACCCAGGTCGGCGGCGATTACGTCGAGGCGAACTTCGGCACGATCAGCGATTTCGGCACGCAGGTCGAAGCCGATCTGCGCGCGTTGCCGGTCGCCGAAGAATTGCGCGGCACACCAACGGGAATCTTCGCGCCGCAGTGTACGGATCATGAATCCGTCACGAACGACACGACAGTGTTCGACGTGAAGATCGAAGGACTCTCTTACAGCGATACGGTCTGGAACTGGTGGACCGGCGCGCTGCCGCAGCAGAAGATCTACCACTTCACGGCGCCTGGGAAGGCGCCGGGTTGCCCGCCATCGTGACCGGCGCCGTCTCAATCGAGGCGTGCCTCGCGCGATTCCTCTCGCGGTGACACGACCGTCGAACGCGGCGCGTTGTCCCTGATCAACCGTTCCAGCCGGTCACGATCGGGCGGTTTCGTCAGATGTTCGTCGAAGCCCGCCTCGAGCGCCGCCTGAATATCCGCGTCCTGCCCATAGCCGCTGACCGCGATCAGCCGCCCCACGACTCCGTCGCCGTCATGCCGTATCTGCCGCGCCAGATCGAAGCCGCTCATGACCGGCAGTCCGAGATCGACGAGCGCAAGATCGGGTTTCACCTGCTTGATCAACGCAACGCCTTCGGCGCCGTTTTCCGCGGTGAAGACCGTCACGCCAAATCGTTCCAGCAGCAGTTTCATCATCAGCCGCGCGTCGTCCTGATCCTCGACGACGACGACGGTCCTGACCGGTCCCGATGACCGCGGACGCTGATCGTCCGCGCTCTCCATCTCGGGCGCCGCGAGCGGAAGGCGTACGGTGAACGTACTTCCTGAACCGGGACCATCGCTGTGCGCCTCGACCTCGCCGCCGTGGAGTTCCACCAGCGTCTTCATGAGCGTCAGGCCGATGCCCAATCCTCCCTCCGAGCGATCGAGCGATTGATCGCCCTGCACGAAGAGCTCGAACATGCGCGGAAGTTGTTCGGGAGAGATGCCGCGCCCATTGTCCGACACACGAATCAAGACGTCGTGATCTCCCCTGAGAACTTCCAGTCGGACCTCGCCCCCGCGAGGCGAATACTTGGACGCGTTACTCAGAAGATTTGCCTGAATCTGCTGCAGGCGTGCGGGATCTCCGACGACAGGGACCATCTCATCCGGAATGTCGACGATGAGCCGTGTGCCGTGCTCGGCGAAGAAAGGTTGCAGCGCTTCGATGGCCGAGCGTGTCGCTTCACGCAGATCGACGACCTCATTCCGCAGCACGATGCGTCCGTGCGTGATGCGCGAGACATCCAGCAGATCGTCCAGCAGCCGGGCCATGTGACTCGCCTGCCGCTCGACGACGTGACTCGCCTCGCGGCAATGGCCATCGAGA
Source organism: uncultured Thermoanaerobaculia bacterium (assembly GCA_964552405.1). GTDB lineage: Bacteria > Acidobacteriota > Thermoanaerobaculia > Gp7-AA8 > Gp7-AA8 > JAJPHC01. The sequence goes on along the minus strand of CAZKID010000154.1, from coordinate 6,899 downwards.
CTCTTCTCGAGCTCGAGGATGCGCGTCGCGCTCAGAATGGCAGCGAGCGGATTGCGCAGCTCGTGCGAGAGCATCGCCAGAAACTGTTCGCGCCTCTGCGCCGCTTCCTGCAATTCGTGTTCGGCTTCCCTGCGCGCCGTGATGTCGAGAAACGTCACGACCGCGCCGAGGACTTCGTCGTTGCGGAGAATGGGATGACTCCAGTACTCGGCGGGGAATGACGTCCCATCCGCACGCCACAGCACCTCGTCATCGATGTGGATTCCTTCGCGGCGGCGCATCGCCTCGTAGATGGGAGATTGTTCCGCCGCATGGGGACTGCCGTCGGCCTTCGTGTGAAGAATCAGCGGATGCATCTGTCTTCCGACCATTGCGGCCGGCGACTCATAGCCGAGCAGCTTTGCGCATGCCGAGTTACAGAACGTGCAGACGCCGCTCAAGTCGATGCCGTAAATCGCCTCGGCCGTCGAGTCGAGTAAGAGGCGAATCCGCTCTTCACGTTCAGCAATCTCCTGACGCGCGCGCGCGAGCTGCGTGATGTCGTGCGAAATCGCCGATACGCCCGTAATCACATTGGCGCGGTCATAGATCGGCGAGAACGTGACCGAGACGTGGACGCCCTTCCCATCCTTTCGCACATGGACCATCTCCAGGCCTTCGACCGGCTTTCCTTCTCGCACACCTTTCAGAATCGAGTCGAGCTGCTCCTTCTGATCGGGCGCATACAACACGCTGGCGTGACGGCCGATGATCTCGTCCGCCGTATACCCATAAAGCCGGCGGGCCCCGCGGTTCCACGTCGTAATGACGCCATCGACGCTCTTGCCGATGATCGCGTCGTCCGACGACTCCACGATCGCCGACAGTTGCGCGAGCCTGGCGCGCACCTGCTCGAGCGCCGAGATATCGGTGAGTGTCAGCAGTGCACCATCCGGCTCAAAGGAAGGCGGTTCTGATCCACCGCCGAGCACCGATTGCTGACGGTCTTTCGTCCGTGCGCGATACGGGAGAATTCTGAGGAAGTAGCAGCGCTGCCGCGTGTCCCACGTCTGCGCCTCGACGGTCACTCCCTCGCGGATCACGCGCTCGATGTCGGCGAAGAGCGTGCTGTGGGAAAGGCCGTGCGCGAACGTGTGCAGAGGACGGCCGATGTCCTGAGGAATCACGCGGAACGTCTCGGCCATCCGCGGTGTGAATTTTCGCAGGCACATCTGGCGGTCGAGAAACATCGTCGCCACATCCGTGCCGTTGAGCAGGTGCTCGATGTCGTCGTTCAGTTCCTGCAGTTCCAGATTCTTGCGCTGGTATTCGGCGTTGACCGTATAGAGCTCTTCGTTGACCGAGTGCAGCTCTTCGTTAGTACTCTGCAGCTCCTCGTTCGAAGCGATGAGCTCTTCGTTCGTCGCCTGGAGCTCCTCGTTGGAGGCCTCGTGCTCTTCGATCGCGGACTGCAGGTGCTCCTTCGTGTACGCCAGCTCCTCTTCCAGGGCGCGGATGCGCTCGCCGGAGATGGTGCTGGCCGGCTGCGCGATCGCCGGCGTGTCCGCAAGCAAGTGCGGAGTCGGCACATCGACGAACGGCGGCACGATGACCGGCGCATGCGAAAGATCCCCTTCGACATCCGCGAACGAAACGAGGATGTGCGTGAGATTGCCGTTCGTGTCGCGGATCGGTTCCGCGATCAGCGAGAAGCGCGCGCTGTGGCCGGGCAACTGCACATTCGGGTAACGAACGCTCTCCGTGTCGCGCCGCACGCGGTGCAGTGCGCCGGAGATCAGCGTCCGCAGCTCATCGGGCAGCATCTCCGACAGCGCCTGCGTCGGGCGCCTCGTCTTGACCTTGAGCAGCGCACCGACTCCGCCGAACGTGTCGATGAGCTGGCCGGTCTCGTCGACGAGAAAACTCGGAGGCATGAACCGGTCGAGCAAACGGTCATAGACCGCAACGAGCTGTGAATTGACACCGCCTCGCTGGAGCGGCATGGGCGCGGGACGGGCGACGGCCGTGTTGCGCGGCAACGGAAGTCTCAGATCGCGCGGCAAGCCGATGTCGCGCCTCTTCCGGTAGACCTTCGCATGCTCATCGACCGTATCGAATTCGTCGAGAAGTCCGCCCGGACTCTCGCTCGAACCGAGAAACAGAATACCGCCCGGCTTGAGCGCAAAGTGAAAGAGCGTCAGAACCGTTTTCTGCGCGTGCGGCTGGAAGTAGATCAGGAGATTGCGGCACGTGATGAGATCGAGTTTCGTGAAAGGCGCATCGCGAATGACATTGTGCGGCGCGAAGACGATGCTCTCGCGCAGCGCCTGCGAGATCTGGTAGCCGTTCGGCTTCAGCGTGAAGAAACGATCGAGGCGGTCGCGGCTGATGCCGGCCACCTGCTCTTCGGAGTAGAGCCCGGCGCTGGCGATCTCGAGAGAGACCTTGTGGACATCGGTCGCCAGGATCTTCAAATTCAGCGGACGGCGCCGCGCGGCCAGTGCCTCATGCAGCAGGATGGCAATCGAATACGCCTCCTGCCCCGTTGCGCAGCCGGGAATCCAGACGCGAATCTGTTCCTCGGGCGGCACGCGATCGAGCAACTCGGGAATGACTCTCTGCTCGATCGTCGCGAAGGCGTCGTCGTCGCGGAAGAAGCGCGTCACGCCGATCAGCAGATCCTCATACAACGAGCTGAGCTCGCGCGCGTCGCCACGCAGTTGCTCGACATACATGTCGATGTCGAGAGATCGATTGAGCGCGAGCCGCCGCTCGATCCGGCGGACGACGGTACTCGCCTTGTAGTGCGAAAAATCGATTGCGTACTCTTCGCGGAGCAGCCGGACGATCGCGTCGACGCCCCGCTCCTCATCCGGCGTCGGCTGCGGTTCGCCTGAACGAACGTCGCTCGTGCGGCCCAGTGCCGCGATCGCCGCCGCGATTTCCTCCGGCGGCAGAATCTGTTCGACCATGCCCGTGCGAATGGTGCTGAGAGGCATGCCGTTGAATTGCGCCGTGTCCGGACTCTCGCAGAACACGACACCACCCGCGCGGCTGATCTCCTGCACTCCACGTGAGCCATCGCTGCCGCTGCCGGAGAGAACTACGGCGACGGCTCGCTCGCCGGCATCCTGCGCGAGTGAGCGAAAAAAGAGATCGATCGGCAGCGTCAGGGCGACACGCGGATCCTTGTCGTTGAGCAGCAGCTTGCGCTGCCGGATGATCATCTCCTTCATCGGCGGCAGGAGGTACACCGTGTTCGGTTGCACCTGCATGTCGCTCTCGGCCTGGCGAATCGTCATCGCCGTGCGGCGCGCGAGCAGTTCGTCCATGAGGCTGCGAAAATCGGGAGACAAGTGCTGAAGGACGATGAACGCCATCCCGGTGTCGGCGGGAAGATGCGTGAACAGCCGCTCGAGAGACTCCAGCCCGCCCGCTGATGCACCGATTGCAACGATGCGAAAATCGGAGCCGGGCTCCGCCGAATCAGTCACTACCATTTCGTCGTCTAAGTCCTGCCGTTCATCCATTGCTTCAAGAACCCTTTGCTGCACGTAGTGCATAAGAAACGCCAGCTCAGCAATGGTGGGGCGCGAGGCGTGCAATGAACCGTTAGCGCGCTGTACGGCGGCGAGTTTGCTCAATCTCACCGATGAAGCGCGCGAAGCTGCGCAACGATCCCGCGGCGGACTCGTCCGGATGTCCGTACAGCGCGAGCTTCCTGCCGTCGCCGAAGGGAACGAGCCGCAGCGAATGTGCGGCGGAGATTTGCGATCCCACCAACTGCGGCGCCCGGATCGCCTGGCCGCCGTAGGTGTAGTCACTGCCCTGCAAGGATCCGTTGGTTCCCAGCGAAACGACGGTCAGTCCGTGAGCGTCCGCTGCGGCAGCATAAGGTTGGTTGTCGATCGCGATCCGGAACGGTCCACGCTCGACCTCCATCGCCGGTGTGATCACGGCGCCGGCGAGGTTCTTTCCGTAGTCCTCGAGCCACGTCGCAACGAGCTTTCCCTGCACCGCGAACAATTGCAGATCAGTACGAATCGTCGTCGGGATCACGATCTTGTGCGAAGCGGAGTCTGGGCTCGTGCCATCCGGACGCAGGCGGACTCCGATCAGATCCTGGAGTGGCACGCGCGGATCGAAAAGGAATGCCAGTCGATGCCACGTAATGACGAACTCCTCGCCATCGAACGCGATGGCAGGATCGGAGACCGGAGTGTCGTTGGCGAAGCAGAGCGGCCAAGTCCTACTCGTGCTCGTGAGGCCCGAGGCGCAGATAGCAGTGCCTTTCACGAAGGCGACTGCTGTATTGCCGGCGCGATCAGCGGCGGCGGCGAACTGACCCCCGCCACTGTCGACGGCGATCGCCCGTTCAGAAAGTGTTTTGATGCTGGGCGTCGCCTCATCGGCGCCGATGCGCGTGGCAGAAAGACCCTGCGCGTTGTGAACGATGACGAAGTCGTGTCCATCAAAAACGACTCGCGGTCGACCCTGCGCGGACTGAAGCGCGCTCAATTCGATACCCTGGCCGTCGATCAAACCGCCATCGGCGGTCATGCGTCCCACGATCAGCGAGGGATGTCCCGCCACTCGCTCCTCAGTGAGGGCGATTCCACAACGCGAGCCGTTGCATGCTGCATCGGCGCTCAGTTCCGGAGGCGCAGCCGTTGCGAGCGCAATCGAGCTCGCGGGCGAAATCGCGTCGAGATTCGACGAAAGCAGCTGCGCGAACAACGGACCGGTTCCAACACCCGACGGCGCGCGAACTGTTGTTGGTGATTCCCAGACCGCAGTCACGGATGAGCCATTGAACGTCAGGAGGGGAGGTGAATCCGCCAACAGTCCGTCATCGATCGTTTTGGAATCGAGCACCTCTCCCCTGTCAGAGAAACGCGTCACGCGAAACGGCAGCGAAGGATCGGAAGTAACGGCCGCGTAACCTCCGGGAATCCCGATGGCCGAGATCGCAAAGGTCAGATCCAGCGCGGGGCAGGCGCTGATGAAATTGTTCTGCGCACCAAGAACCGCAAGCTTGCAGGCCCAAGCCGCATCGCGCCACATCACGAATGTCGAGTCACCCTTCGGGGCCGCAATGACCGAATGTCCTGCCATCGGCCCGAACGAAGTGGCGATGGACGTTGGCCGCCAGGTCGAATCAAAGCGGAGACTGCTGAGCGAGTGGCTGATTCCGTCCGGACTCTGCGTATCCCAGAAGCTGACGCCATCTCGTGACGTCCACGCCGCCGCCAGCAATGAAGACCAGTTCGATAAATCAGCAGGCCGCGCGGAAATGAATTCGGACTGCGCGCCGCTCGGATCGATTCCGCGTGCGTGAATCAACCCGTCGCCGCTGGGATACATGCTCAACAGCTTCGAGCCAGTCCAGACGACCGCGGGAAAATCCGATTCGAAAGTGACCGAGTGGGGAGTCGCATCGAGGACTCGCCCATCGGCCGCAATGCGCACGAGGTAGTACTGACCGCCTGCTTCAGACCACGAAAGAAGATACTCGAGGCCATCCCATACGAGCAGGAAACGCCGGAAGATTCTCGGATCGGAGCGCAGCGGGAGCGCGAGGGGCGTGGAATCGAGCAGGCGCCCATCGGACGCGATCCGCGCCAGATAAACGCGCGAGCTCCCGACTTCGCGGTAGTCCTCGAATGCAGCGAGAACGTTGTCACCGTTCGAAGCAACCCCGAACGCGCCAGAACGGACAGGAACTCGCATCTCCGCCGGAGCGAGCGGAAACTCGGCTCCCGAGCTCGCGCCCTCGGCCGCGATTGCGAACGTCGCGATGAAGATGAACAGGGCGAGCGTGGATCTCATTGGCTCTCGCCGCGGCGGGTCGATCGACTACCGCGCCGCGTCTCCCCGCCGCCCAATCGCGCACCAGAATGGCGCGTGAGGATTGAACACGATGTCCACTAACCCGGCATTGCGCATCATGGTCTCGACCTCGTCGCGTGTAAACCGCTTTTCGAGTTTGGTTCCAAATCGGTCCAGCGCATCGGTCCGCATCACATAGAACGAACGGTTGCGGTAGTAGGAGAGCGGAAAACCACGAACGTCGGCACCGCTCTTCTCGGCGGCTCTTGCCACACGGGCGAGAGGCCAATAGACGGCCGCCGCCAGCAACTGACTGATGGCGAAGCGCACCGCATAAGGAAAACGGGAGACCACGTGCCGGACGACGTCGCTCATTCGCCACAATAGGCGATATCCCCACGCCCGATTGTCGAAGCGGTAATAGAGGTACAGAAGAATTGGAGCGCCGGGACGCAATTTTCGAACGCAACTGCGGATGGCCGCCGCGGTGTCGGGCACATGATGGAGAACACCGAGGGAATAGGCGAAATCGAGACTTCCCTCCGGCGACGGCAATTCGTCCACGGACGCAACCACGACTTCGGTATTGGGAACGACAGCGAGAGTCCGGCGGGCGACGGCGACGGCCAAAGGGCTGGCATCCGCACAAATCAAGTGCCCTACGCGAGGTGCCACGAGCCGGGCCCATCGCCCGCTGCCACAGCCGACATCCATCCCCACCGCCGCTGGCGGAAGGTCCTTCCAGGGAAAGAGATCGAAGTACTGATCGAAGATCTGCGCGAGCTCGCCCTCCGCGAGCACGCTCTGATCAAAACGGCTCCATTCGTCACCGAAGCCATCGACGACGGCAGCATCGAGGTTCGCACTCATGGCGCTACTCTCCGCAGAACGAATCGAATCTCATAACAGGGAAAGATGTAGCAGAAGTTCTCCTCATAGAGCTCCTGCATGTAGCGGCAGGAGTTGAAGAGCGCTCCGATCAGCTTCGTGAAACCATAGCGGAAATAGAACGGCGACGGCGACTTGCAGACCAGGTCGACACTCTCAAGGCTCAACGTCATCATGCCAACGTCAGAAGGATCGCACCGGCC
>CAZKID010000153.1:0-11434 GCA_964552405.1 uncultured Thermoanaerobaculia bacterium | reverse complement strand
AATCTGCTCGACCGTGACATAGGCGTTCGTTGCCGTGCTGCCGGTGAACGCGGGGAACGCGACACCCAGGTTGACCTGCACGTTGCCGAGAGGTCCGAGGCCCTGCGTAAAGGTGCTGCCGATCTGAGCTCCCGTCGCACCGTTGAAGAGTTTCACAGCGAGGTTCGTCGATGAGAACTGCGAAGCGTTCACGAGTCCGAGGTTGCCACGGTAGGTACCTGCCGTGCCAGCGCTACCTGTATTGCGGAAGCCGGTGATGAAGATTTTGTCGAGGCCAACCGAGGACGAATCCGAGGAGACGAAGCTATACCACGGAAAGCCAGCAAATGCCTGGCCGGTGGTCGGCGGCGGTGGGTTATCCGAGAGGGCCTTGCCCGGAGGAATCGAGAAGATGCGGCTCTCGACGCTGATCGGGCGGAAGAACGGGCTGACGCCGAATTGATCCTGCGTCGCGGTGCTGCAATCCGCGTTCTGCTTGCATCCGTTGAAGATCAGCTGTCCGAGGCCGCTGTTGAGACCGAGGGCAGACACAAAGAAATCAACGAACTCCTTGCGCTCGCCAGCGGCAAGCTGGATTGCGGGGAAGGTCTGTGCCGGAGCTGTCAGCCCCGAGGGCCCCAGTGGAACGAAGACCACGGTGACCGTCACCGGATCGGTGCTCAGGTTCGAGAGGAACACATCGGAGATGAACGTACCGCTGCCACCCGCCACGTGTCCTGCGACCGGCACGTAGACCTGATCAGCAGCGCGGAAGTTGCTCGCAAGTGCACTCCCAGCGACGAGCGTCATCGCTGCTGCAACAGCAAACTTCTTCAAATTGAACATATTCTCCCCTTTACGACTCGTGATTTGTATTCGACGCCCGTGGACCTGTTTTGCTTACCGCAACATTCTAAGAGCAAACCTGATCAACGGAAAAAAATCGATCGAGAGTTATACGTAGCTAACTATGAATTCGTCACAACTTTTTCGGGGGCATCGTAGCACGTTAGACTCGGATCGTGACCCGCATCGCCGCTGCGACTCAGTCTGAACAGGAAGGACTGCGCCTCGATCGCGCACTCGCCGAGTTGTTTCCCGATCACAGTCGCAGCGCCCTCGCCCGTTGGATTGACGGCGCCCGCGTAACGATCGACGGAGTCGTCGTCACGAAAGCGTCGCATCGCATTATGCGCAATCAGCAGATCGCGATCGACATTCCTCCGCCCATTCCGGCAACAGTCGTGTCACAAGACATCCCGCTCACGATTCTTTTCGAAGACGAAAATCTGGTGGTTATCGACAAACCTGCCGGACTCGTCGTGCATCCGGCCGCCGGCCACGCCGATGGCACACTCGTCAACGCACTCATCTTTCACATGAAGGATCTCAGCGGAGTCGGCGGTGAGCTTCGCCCCGGCATCGTGCATCGCCTCGATAAAGAGACGAGTGGCGTGATGGTCATCGCGAAGAACGACGCGGCCCATCGCAGACTCACGGATGCGTGGAATACACCCGCGGTACGCAAGGAGTACATTGCCGTCGTCTACGGCACGCCGTCAGCAAACAAAGGAATGATCGACGCACCGATCGGCCGCGATCCGCGCGATCGCAAACGTATGGCGATCCTCGCGAATGGCCGCGCAGCACTCACCGACTATGAGGTGATCGAGCGCCTGCGATACACATCCGTGCTCCGCTGCCGGCTGCGCACCGGCCGCACTCACCAGATCCGCGTCCACCTCAAGCACCTCGGCCACCCAATCATCGGCGACCCCATCTACTCCGGCCCGCAATGGAAAGGAATCCCCGACAAGAAGCTGCAGAAAGTGTTGTCTTCGTTCCCGCGCCAGGCACTTCATGCAGCGTCGCTCACGTTGCCGGTAGGGACGTTCGTGGCGCCCGTGCCGGAGGACATGGCGGTGTTGATTGGGGCGTTGCGTTAGGAGATTGCGCGGTTGCGCATGGTTACAACAAGATCGACGGCACGTTGAAACGCAACGAGATCTTCCAGTTTCGGCATATGCACATGTCGTGGCGCCGAAGAGCACGACGATAAGAGGGGAGTTTAACGAAGCGGGCCCGACTCTACCTCGGGCCCGCGAGCCCGCGCAACCGCGAAACGAACTACAACAACATCCCCGCAATCGTCGCCGTCAGAAAGTTCGCGAGCGTTCCGGCGAGCATCGCGCGCAATCCGAGCTTGGCCAGATCGCCGCGGCGTGAGGGGGCGAGCGATCCGATGCCGCCGATCTGGATTGCGATCGACGAGAAGTTTGCGAAGCCGCAGAGTGCGTAGGTCGTGATGACTACGCTGCGCGGGTCGAGCGTGCTCGCGATCGGGCCGAGCTTGCTGAACGCGATGAATTCGTTCACCGCCATGCGGAGGCCGAGCAGGTTGCCGACAGTCAGGCTGTCTTTCCACGACACGCCCATCGCCCAGGCGATCGGACGGAAGATGGTGCCGAGGAAAAGATCGAGACCCTTAGGCAGGATCGAGTACTGCGCGCCGCCGATCGTGAAATAGATGTGCGCGTTCACCCAGGTGAACGTTCCATCGACGAGTGCGATCAGCGCGATGAACGCGATCAGCATGCCCGCAACATTCAGCGAGAGATGTAAGCCTTCGATCGCGCCGCGCCCCGCTGCGTCGATGACGTTGACGTCGGTCTGTTCGACCTTCACCTCGACATCGCCGCCCGTCTTCGGCGTCCCCACTTCCGGCACGATCAGCTTCGACATCATGATCGCGCCGGGCGCCGTCATGATGACCGCGGTGAGCAGGTGAACGACATCGACGTGCGCCATCATCACGTACGCGGCCATCACGCCGCCCGAGACGTGCGCCATGCCCGCCGTCATGATCGTCATCAGCTCCGATTCGGTCATCTCCGGCAGGAACGGACGGATCGTCAGCGGCGCCTCGGTCTGGCCCATGAAGATCGATGCCGCGACGGAGGTCGACTCGGCACCCGAGGCTCCCATGAACCGGGACATGATCTTCGCGAAGAACCTAACCACCACCTGCATCACGCCGACGTAATAGAGGATCGCGAAGATCGAGGCGATGAAGATGATCGTCGGCAGTACGCGGAATGCGAAGACGAATCCGGCCGGACCATTCGCATCGGCCAGCTTCGGCCCGAAGACGAATTGCGAGCCCTTGTCGCTGAACTCGATGAAGTTCGTGACGACATCTTTCATCCGCAGGAAGAGGAACCCCAGCAGATTGAACGTGAGAAAGAGGTAGACGGAGACGACGCCGAATCCTGACCAGAGCGTCCGGCGCGAAGCTTCCGGCGTTCGCTTCGCAATCTGAGCAATGACGATCGCGAGCACGACGAAGATCGCGGCGGCGATGCCTTGCGTCATCCCGAAGCTGATCGGCTTGAACGCGCTCGAGATCCACTCGCCCTTGAGGACGAGAATCGCAGTGAGAATCTGCAGAGCGATTCCCCACCCGATCGTCTTCCAGCGGATCGCACGCTTGTTGTTCGACATCAACCACGCAATGAACAGAATCCCAACGAATCCGATCAGGGCCGAGAAACGCTCCATCGCTACTCCGTTCTACGAAATTGATTTGAACCGGACATAAGGTAAACCAGAAACCGGAAACTGGTTTCTGGTTTCTGGTTTCTGGTTTATCTTTCTCCCGATGATCGAGAAGATTGACGAGGCAGTCCGCTACATCAGGGAACGTTCCAAGGTGCAGCCCGAGGTTGGGGTCATCCTTGGCTCCGGTCTCGGTGACGTCGTGGATGCGATCGAAGTCGATGTCGCCATTCCCTACGGCGAGATTCCCGGCGCGAAGGCTTCCACGGTGCTTGGCCATCAGGGACGCATGATCTTCGGCCGCGCTTCCGGCCGACGCGTCGTCGTCATGCAGGGCCGCGTGCACTTCTACGAAGGCTACGAGATGGGCGAGGTCATGTTCCTCTCGCGCGTCATCGGACGTCTCGGCATCAATCAACTCATCGTCACGAATGCCGCGGGCGGCGTGAATACCTCTTACGTCGCCGGCGATCTGATGCTCATCTCCGATCACATCAATTTCATGGGAATCAATCCGCTTCGCGGCCCGAATATCGAGACGCTCGGCGTCCGCTTCCCCGATATGACGGAGGCCTACCCGGAGTCCCTCCGTTCGATCGCGCGCGGAGTCGCGAAGGACATCGGCATCGAAGTGAAAGAGGGTGTGTATCTCGCCCTGTCAGGTCCGACCTATGAGACGCCCGCCGAGATCCGGGCTTTCCGCGTCCTCGGCGCCGATGCGGTCGGCATGTCGACCGTGCCCGAAGTCATCGCCATGAGCCACATGAACATCCCTGTCCTCGGCATCTCCTGCATCACGAACATGGCCGCCGGAATCCTCAAGCAGAAGCTCACGCATCAGGAAGTGATCGATACGACGATGCGCGTGCAAAAGCAGTTCACGGATCTGGTGCTGGGCGTGCTGAAGAGAATCTAGGTTACAGACAGCAGGCAGCAGACAGCACCTACATCACGAACCGATACCCGACCCGATGCACGGTAATGAGGTGGCGCGGCTCGGCTGGCACGTGCTCGATCTTCTGCCGCAATCTCGCGATGTGCGTGTCGACGGTGCGTGACATTGCGCCGGTCTCGTAGCCCCAGACGTGATCGAGCAGCGCCTCGCGGCTCACCACTTCGTTCGCGTGATCGATGAGATACCGCAGAATCGTGAACTCGCGCGGCGTCAGCTCGATCATCTCGCCGCGGCGCGTCGCCTTGTAACACTTGAAGTCGAGCATCACGTCGCCGAAGACCACTTCCGCTTCTGCCTTCTTGGATGTCCTGCGCAGCACGGCTTCGACGCGCGCGAGCAGTTCCATGAAACTGAACGGCTTCGTGACGTAGTCGTCCGCACCGACGCGCAGTCCGACGATCTTGTCGATCTCCTGCCCGCGCGCCGTCAGCATGATGACCGGCGTGACGCTCTCGTTGCGGCGCAGTTCCCTGCAGACATCGAGGCCGCTCATCTTCGGCAGCATCACGTCGAGCACGATGAGATCGAAGTCTCCGCCGGTCGCGCGGCGCAGCGCATCTTCGCCATCGCTCGCCATCTCGACTTCGTAGCGCTCGTACTCGAAGCCGTCGCGCAGCGCGACGGACATTGCAGGATCGTCTTCGACGATGAGGATACGGTTCATGCGTTCTCCAATGGAGCGACAGGCGCCCCCGCCTCTCCGGCCGTTTCACCGGCAAGGGCGCCTGTGCCCCCGGCGGATACCGGAATGATCAATGTGAATGTCGCGCCATCGCCCGGCTTGCTCGTCACTTCGACGCGCCCGCCATGCGCCTGCGCAATGTGCGACACGATTGCGAGCCCGAGTCCCGAGCCCTTGATGTCGTGCACGAGGCCGCTGCCGACGCGATAGAACTTCTCGAAGATCTTCTTCTGCTCCGCGTGCTCGATGCCGATGCCGTGATCGGCGACCGCAATGCGCAGCGCATCACCTTCGATGAACGCCCGCACCTCGATCTCCTTCCTCTCGCCCGAATACTTCACCGCGTTGTCGAGCAGATTGACGAGCGCCTGCGCGATCGAATCGCGATCGAGCCGCACCTGCGGCAGCGACGCCGCGATCTCCGTTCGAATCGTGAAGCCGCGCTCGCGCAGCGGCACCTCGAACGCGGAGAGGATGTCGTGGATGATGCACGCCGGATCGCATTCCGCGAAGTGATACTTCTTCTCCGCCGACTCGATGCGCGAGAAGTCGAGGATGTTGTTGATGAGTTGCGTCAGCCGCCGGCTCTCCGCCTCGATGTACTCGCCGTACTCGCGGATCTTCTCCGGCTTCTCCACGCGGCCCAGGCGCATGTACTCGCCGAACACGCGGATCGACGACAGCGGCGTCCGCAATTCGTGGGACACGTTCGAGACGAAATCGCTCTTCATCTGCGACAGCTTCATCTGCCGCGCCGTCGCCTGCACCGCGAGGCAGAGCGCCGCGATGAGTGCCATCGCAACACCCGCAGTCCAGAGCGCGTTGAACCGGAAGTTGATGTGCGCCAGCTCCTCCGGGCTCGCGCAGACGTCGCGGACGCCGAGGTTCCAGTCGCGGTAGGCAAACTTGAGAGGCTCGGTGATGAACTCACGCCGGCCCGTCGCGCGCGCCTCGAACACCTTCGGATCGCCGACGCGAATCGTCAGATCGTTGTCGTGGCGGCGGCGCTTCGCCGACTCCGCACCGATGGCCGACAGTGCGGTGCGCACACCTTCATTGTCGAGGATCACGCCTGTCACGCCCGCGACGTGCAGCGCCGCATCGGTGTACGGCTTCACGATGATCCGATTCGCACGATCGGCGTCATCGATGCTCAGCGTGCGTGCCGGCAGAACGGTGCCGAAGTGATGCACGACGCTCCAGGAGGCAACGGCCACTTTCATCGCCTGCCCTTCCGCAAGCGGCAGCGTCTTCGCCTTGCCCGAAGGATCGAAACTCACCACATCCCACATCTCGTTGCCGAAGCGGACGATGAAGTAAGTCTTCGCGCCGGGCACATGCGACATCCGGTAGTGGCACGAGATGAGATCGGGATCGCCGAGCGCCTGCGCAGGCACGTCGAGCGCGAAGTCGACCGACGTGCGGAACTGCTGATCGACATCGCTCACGACGTCGCTCACCGTGTTGCGGAGCCAGTTGCGCTCCGCCTGCGCCGTCGTCTCTTCCAGACGGCGGAGAAAGCGATACTGCATCACCAGCAGCACGGCCAGTGGCACGAGGGCAATCGCTGCTACCCACGCAATCGAGTTTCGGACGAATCTACGCATGTCGGTGACGAGTGATGAGTTGCGAGTGATGAGTTGCGAGTGACGAGTTGCGAGTTGCGAGTTGGCGAGATTCTCACTCGTCACTCGTCACTCATCACTCGGTACTCTCTTAGTGCTGCCAAGCGTACGACACCTTCGCGAAGAGGGTGCTGCCGTGGCGGCGGAGGCGCGCGGTCTCGTCGAGGAGGCGCTCGTCGCCGTATCCGGCGTAGAAGACGGTCTGCCAGTTCAGGCGATAGCCGTAGAGCAGCGAGGTGGTAAGGCCGCCGCTGCGCACGAGTTGATCGCACGAGTCGTACTGCGCGATCGCACGCACGAGACTCCGCGCCGAGATCGTGTACGTCGCCTTCAACCGTTCGATGTTCGCAGCGAAGACGCGCTCGCCGTTGAGAAGATGCAGCCAATCGCGATTCGCGGTGAGCTGCAGATCGAGATGATCGGTCGGACGCACCGCACCAGTCAGTGCGAGCGACGCGCCTCGGCCTTCATTCGCATTCGTATAGTCGAGTTTCCCGCCCGCCGTTCCATGGATCGTGATCGAAGTGAGATATCGCGAGGGGACGGCGCGCCAGTCGAACTCGATCATCGAGTAGCGGCGAACGAAGATGTTCTCGTTCACTTTGACTGCATCGCGATCGGCCGGATGAAACGTGATCCATCCGCGGCTCGCGAACTTCCCCCCTTCGTAGTAGATGCCGGGATAGATCCCGTCGTGCACGAGACCGTGATCCTTCGTCCGCGTGTCGCGCTCGATGCCGATGTAGGGCCTCACGTACGACACGCGCGACTTCGGATAGAAGTGCCAGCCAGCCTCCACATATCCGGCCTGCACGCCGGTCTGCGGCACGAATCCGTCGTCCGCTCGAAACGAATCGGAGGAGTGCTTGAAGTTCGCGAAGAGATCGTAGTTCTGCGCATCGCGCGCCGCGTAGACGCGCAGCGCGTGTCCGCTTCCAGATCCTGTCGTATCGCTGAGCAGCAACTGGCCGACGAGCCGATCGGTCTCGTTCGGCTTCCACGAGAAATCGGGACCGAGAAGGCGATTGTGGGTGCCGTCGCCTTCGCGGACGGTTGTCAGCAGCCCGACGAAGGAGCGGCCGATCGTCGTGCGGACTCTGCCGATTCCGGCGAGCGTCCGGTCAACGCGCGTGATGCTGTCGGAGCTGAGCGCGCCGGGAAGAATCGTCGTTCCTCCCGCACGATCGCTTGCGAGCAATGCGGTGTAGGCGGTCGAACCTTCCTGGCCTGTCGCACGCACGCCCCACGCGGGCGATTCGATCGCGCGCGTGTAGACCGCGCGAATCGGTGTCGTCAGCAGATCGACACCTTCGAGAAAGAACGGCCGCTTCTCCGGATAGTCGAAAGCGAAGCGGCTGTTCGCGCTGATGTTCGGTACATCGGATTCGATCTGCGAGAAGTCGGGATTGAGCGTCGCATCGAACGTGAGCGCGGCCCCTGGACTCCACTTCAGATCGCCGCCGCTGTCGCCGCGCAGCGGCTCGACTCGCATCCGTTGCGCGAGGTTGCGGCTCTCGACGCGCTGCGCGCTCGTGTACGGCGCGAACGTCATGTGTCCGCCGGCCGGCAGTCCACTGATGCCAGCGAATTCTTCCTCGTGGCAGACGAAGCAGTTGCTCGACTTCGGGATCTCGACGTTCGCCATCACGTAGCGAAAGCTGCGCGGATAGTTGCGGAGGAAGATCACGCCCCACGTCTGGGGATCGCGTGCGGGATAGCGGAGCGTCGACAGCGGGATGCGCAGCTCCGCGGTCCAGCCGTCAGGCGTCCGTTGCGCCGCGGATTCGAAGAAGTAGTCGGGCGAGAAATCTTCGTTCTGCGTCGTGTCGTCGGAGAGGCTGTCGGCCTGGATGCCGCGCGCATTGACGCGAAAGCCCATCGCCGCGCGATGCTCATCGCGCGCATCGATCAACACCTCGACCCAATCCTGATCCTCGGTCACCTTGTCGCGATCGATGAAGGGGGCGCGGATGTCAGCCGGATGCGGATCGCGCGATTGAAATGCGATGTAGACGTTCGCAGAGTCGTATGCAATCCGCGCGGTCGTCTCGACCGGCGGTGCGCCGTTGTTCGACTGCATGTACTCGACGAAGTGCTCGATACGCGCAGCGTTGGCCCAACCGGCGTCGGAAAGATCGCCGTCGATGATGATCGGCGCGTTGATACGCGGAATCGAAGGTGCAGCAGAAAGTGAACCGGTAACCAGCAAGACGAGAAGCAGCATGCGTCGCATGACGCGCAATTTGCGCTCGCCGGGGCGCGAAGTCTTCCCAACCCGGTTACGCGATGTGAAAAGACGTTACGGTGTGTGAACGGGCAGTGACGATGAGGCAGGGAGCAGGCAGCAGGCAGCAGACAGCAGGTCCCGATTCCGCGGGTCTCTTCTGCTGTCTGCTGTCTGCTCCCTGCTGCCTGCTGTCTGCTGCCTGCCGTCTGCTGCCCGATAGACAGGCGGGGGCGCCTGTCCTACACTGAATCGGCATCCCGTCCATGATCAACTTCTACCATGTCACGAAACGGTTCGATCGCTACTCGACCGCTTTGCATGACCTGACCTTTCAGATCGACAAGGGAGAGTTTGTCTTTCTGACGGGACCGAGCGGCGCGGGGAAATCGACGCTGCTGAAACTGATCCTCCGGCAGATCACACCGAGCGAGGGACAGGTCGTCGTCAATGGGCGCAATCTCAACACGATGAAGCGCTCGCTCCTCCCCTATTTCCGCAGAGAAATCGGGATGGTGTTTCAGGACTTCAAGCTGATCGAGCGGATGACGGTGTTCGAGAATCTCTCGTTCATCCTCACCGTGCTCAACGTTCCTCCGAAGGAGCACAAGCGGAAGGCGTACGCCGCACTGCGCGCCGTCGACCTGCATCACAAACTGAACGCGTATCCGTTGACGCTCTCCGGCGGCGAGCAGCAGCGCGTGGCGATCGCGCGCGCACTCATCAATGATCCGCTCGTGCTCGTCGCCGATGAGCCGACCGGCAATCTCGACCCCGACATGTCGCGCGACATCATCCGCATCTTCGCCGACGCCAATCTGCGCGGCTCGACCGTCCTTCTCGCGACTCACGACCGCGAGCTGATCCGCGAGAGCGGCCGCCGCGTCATCACGCTCGAACATGGCCGCATCAGCGAAGAAAAGCTGCAGCTTACCGAGCGCACGATGCCGCGCAGCGAGCACGTGTTCGGGATGGCGCAATGACGTTTCAGACCACAGACAGCCTGTTGCCTGCTCGCTCGTAACATGTCCCGCGACTTCAACACACAGGCGCGACACGAGCCCAACGTTCCCTCCAACACTCTCACCTATTTCTTCAAGGAAGCTCTGCGCCGCATCTGGACGGCGAAACGCACCTCATTCGTCGCCGTCACCATGATCTCGATCTCCCTCTGCGTCCTCGGCTCGTTCCTGCTGCTGTCCGAGAATCTGCAGCGTGCGGTCGAGCAGTGGCAGGGACGCTCGCGCGTCACCGTCTATCTGAATGCCGAAGTGTCGAACGACGAGTTGAAGGATGTGAATGCGTTTCTGACCGCGCATCCCGATCTCAGCGCCCGGCACTTCGTCACGCGTGAAGAGGCACTCCAGCGATTCAAGAGTTACTTCACCAATCTCGCGGAGGTGACGGGCAACCTGGACGAGAATCCGTTCCCTCCTTCGTGGGAGATCGAGGTGAAGCAATCCGATGCGCAGAGCCGCGCCTTCGATGCGGAGATGACGGAGCTTCGCAGGCAGCCTGGCGTCGATCAGGTGCAGCTCGACTGGGAGTGGACACAGCGTTTGCGGCACATCATCGATCTGCTGAACATCATCGGGATTGCGGCGGGCGGGGTGCTCGCGATCGCGGCCGCGTTCACGATCGCCAACGTGATTCGTCTGACGATGATGCTCTATCACGAAGAGATCGAGATCATGCGTCTCGTCGGTGCGACGGAGCGGATGATCCGCGGCCCGTTCTTCATCGAGGGCGTGCTGCAGGGCACGATCGGCGGCTGCGTCGCCGTCGCGATTCTCGCGGCAGGTTTCTTCGCGGGGCAGAGGACGCTCGCTCCATCGTCGTCGTTGTTGTGGGGCTTCCTCTTCGGCTGCTTCCTCCCCTGGCAGAAGATCGTCGCCCTCATCCTAGGCGGCACCGCCGCGGGGTGGTTCGGCAGCTGGCTCTCCGTTCACGAGCGCGCCGAAGAGTAAGATCGGTCCCGCATGTTTCCCAGGAAGGTCCTCGATCCGCGCGATCCCCGCGCATCGTCGCTGCTCGTGCCGTCGGAATCATTCGACGAAGGCGACTTCGTGCTCGTCGGACTCCCGTTCGACAGCTCGATCCCGTCGCGGCCCGGCGCGCGCATGGGACCGCGCGCGTTTCGCGAGGCACTCCCGTCGCTCACGACCTTCGGCCACGGCGTCGAGCTCGCCGGCCGCATCTGCCGCGACCTGGGCGATATCGATCTGCCGCCGACGTCGGTGAAGGTTGCACACGAACGTGTGCAGTCCGTCGCGCGCGATGTTTTCGCGAAAGGGGCGAAGCCGTTCTTCATCGGCGGCGACAACGGCCTCACCGGTGCACTCTTCCGCGCTCTTCCGGAAGCGCAACCGAAGCTCCCGCTCGGCATCGCCGCGAACGACTCCGACTTCCACCAG
>CAZKID010000152.1:7459-11449 GCA_964552405.1 uncultured Thermoanaerobaculia bacterium | reverse complement strand
TCACGCTCGCCGGCTCGATCGCGAAAGGGCGCCGGCCGAGCTTCGATCGCGCGGAGGAACCGGAGCGCGCACGCGCGTTGTTCGAGCTGTTCGTGAGCGAGCTCGGCTCGAGCGGCATCCCGGTGCGCACGGGACGCTTCCGCGAAATGATGGTGGTCTCGATCGAGAACGACGGGCCGGTGACGTTTGTCTATGACGAGTGACTAGTGACGAGTGATGAGTGACGAGTAGGGAGGTGGGGGAAGTCACAACTCGTCACTCGGTACTCGTCACTCGGTACTCGTCACTCGGTACTCGTCACTCACCGTTATACTTCCCCGCTCTATGACGCAATACCACCCCGAAGAGATCGAACCGAAGTGGCAGAAAGCATGGGCTGACGCGGAAGTCTCGCGCGTCGACGTCGCCAACCCGAGCGGCGAGAAGTTCTACATGCTGAACATGTTCCCGTATCCATCGGGCGACCTTCATGTCGGCCATGGCCGCAACTACATCCTCGGCGACGCCCTTTATCGCTTCTTCCGGATGCAGGGCCGCGCCGCGTTGAATCCGATGGGCTGGGATGCTTTCGGTCTGCCCGCGGAGAACGCCGCGATCAAGAAGGGCATTCATCCGCGCGAAGGAACGCTGCGCAACATCGAGAACATGAAGCGGCAGTTTGGGCGCTGGGGCATTCTCTACGACTGGTCGAAAGAGATCGCGTCGTGCGACGAGGGCTACTACAAGTGGAACCAGTGGCTCTTCATCCGACTCTTCGAGCGTGGGCTCGCGTATCGCGGTCAGGCGCCGGTCAACTGGTGTCCGAACGATCAAACCGTGCTCGCGAATGAGCAGGTGATCGACGGCCGCTGCGAGCGTTGCAACGCGCTCGTCGAACAGCGGGACCTCTCGCAGTGGTTCCTCAGGATTACCGACTACGCCGATCGCCTCGACGCCGGACTCGACACGCTCGAGCACTGGCCGGAGAAGGTGAAGGTGATGCAGCGCAACTGGATCGGCCGCTCCGTCGGATGCGATGTCGAGTTCCAGGTGCCGGTGCTCGGCAAGGCGATTCGCGTCTTCACGACGCGGCCCGACACGATCTATGGCGCGACGTTCATGGTGCTCGCGCCGGAACATCCGGATGTCGCGACGCTGATCGCGGAGAGTCCGGATCGTGCGGAGATCGAGACGTGGATCGACTCCGTCCGGAATCAGACGAATCTCGAGCGGCAGGAAGCGGGGAAGGAAGGACGCTTCACCGGCAGGAGCGCGATCAATCCGTTCACGAACGAAGAGATCCCGATCTGGCTCGGCAACTTCGTCCTGATGCAGTACGGCACCGGCGCGATCATGGCGGTGCCGGGACACGACGAGCGCGACTTCGAGTTCGCGACGCAGTACAAGCTTCCGATCGTGCGGGTCGTCGTCGAAGGCGACCTCTCGGTCGCGGGTGGCGAGCTGCCGTACGTCGACAAGGAGCACGGCGTCTGCGTCAACTCGCCGCTCATCGATGGCCTGAAGTACGCGCAGGCGCTGCCGAAGATGATCGAAGAGGTCGAGCGCCGCGGCATCGGCAAGGGGATGGTTCGCTATCGCCTGCGCGACTGGCTGATCTCGCGCCAGCGCTATTGGGGCACGCCGATCCCGATGGTGTATTGCGACAAATGCGGCGTCGTGCCTGTGCCCGATGATCAGCTGCCAGTGCGGCTGCCGCGCGAGGTGAAGTTCACCGGCAAGCGCGGGAATCCCCTCGAGCATGACGAGAGCTTCATGATTACGACCTGCGCGAAATGCGGTGGCGCGGCGCGGCGCGAGACGGACACGATGGATACCTTCGTCGACTCGTCGTGGTACTACGCGCGCTACATCTCGGCGCGTGACGACGACAAGATCTTCGACACGTCGATGGTGAATCGCTGGCTGCCGGTCGATCAATACATCGGCGGCATCGAGCACGCGATTCTGCATCTGCTCTACGCACGCTTCATCTGCAGAACGCTGTTCGACATGGGCCTCGTGAGTTTCGAGGAGCCATTCATGCGGCTCTTCAATCAGGGCATGATCACGAAGGAAGGCTATCGCCGCGCCGATACCGGCGCCTGGGTCGTACTCGACGATGTCGAGCTGCGAGACGGTGTGCCGTTCGAGAAGAGCACAGGCAAGGAGCTGATCTCCGAAGTCGGGAAGATGTCGAAATCGCGCTTCAACGTCGTGCCGCCGGATGAACTGATCGCGCGCTATGGCGCGGATACGGAGCGCGTCTACACGCTGTTCATCGCGCCGCCGGAGAAGGAAGCCGCATGGTCCGATGAAGGAGTCGTCGGGGCGTATCGCTTTCTCGGCCGCGTGTGGAATCTCGGACAAGCAGCAGACGGCAGGCAGCAGACAGCAGAAGATCCGCGGATCACGCGGAAGATGCATCAGACCATTCATGCCGTGACGCAGCGGATGGAGCGCTTCGAGTTCAACACGGCGATCTCGGCGCTGATGGAGCTTTCGAACACGCTCGGCGAGAATCCGTCGGCATCGAATGCGCGCGAGGCATATCTCGCGCTGCTGCAGATGCTGCATCCCTTCGCGCCGCACATCACCGAGGAGCTGTGGCAGATGCTCGGGATGCCGGGATTCGTGCTGACGTCGAAGTGGCCCGTCGCCGATCCGGCGCTGATGCAGGAGGATGTCGTCACAATCGCGGTGCAGGTGAACGGCAAGCTGCGCGGCCAGGTCGAAGTGGCGAATCCGCCGCAGAAGGACGACGCGATCGCCGCCGCGAAGGCGAACGACAACGTCGCGAAGTGGATCGACGGAAAAGAAATCGTGAAAGAAGTGTATGTGCCGGGTAAGCTGGTGAATATTGTTGTGAAGTAGTTGTGCGGTTACGAGGGCGCGCGGGTGCGAGGTAAGAGCGCACCGCGAGCCCGCGAACCCGCGAAACCGCGAGCCTTATGAAAAAGCTAATCGCACTGACAGCACTCGCAATCTTCTCCTCCTGCGGCTACGCGCTCGTCGGGCACGGCAACATGCTCGATCCGACGATTCACACGATCGAAGTGCCGGCGTTCGTCAA
The DNA here is from genome assembly GCA_964552405.1 of uncultured Thermoanaerobaculia bacterium. GTDB lineage: Bacteria > Acidobacteriota > Thermoanaerobaculia > Gp7-AA8 > Gp7-AA8 > JAJPHC01. Next base: position 8,400 of record CAZKID010000152.1, on the reverse strand, counting down.
CAAGACGACACGCGTGGAGCTCGAGCAGCGCGTGACGCAGTCGGTCGCCGATGAATTCGTGTCGCGCGGGCGCCTGCGGCTCGTGAAGACACCGGCGGAAGCGGATGCCGTTCTCAAGGGCTCGATCGACAGCTTCGGCATCTTCCCGATCGCATTCAACCAGCAGGGCCGCGCGACGCAGTATCAGGTCGCGATCACCGCGAACATCGAGCTCGTCGATCACCGCAACAATGATGACAAGGTGATTTGGAAAAACGACCAGTACAGGTTCACGGAGAACTACCAGGTCGACATCACGTCAGCAGACGCGTTCGATCAGGAAAGCCGCGCGATCCGCGAGATCGCCGTGCGGTTCGCGGAAAGTCTCGTGTCGAACCTGCTCGAGGGGTTTTAGGCGCGCTTCGCGCGCTACAACGAGATCGTGTAGCGGCCGCCGTGCTCGTCCATCGCCAGCGTGCCGCGTTTCACGTATGCCTCGACGATTGCCTCGAGCAGCTCGTCGGGGATGTCGGCTCCTGCCAGCACCTCTTCGAGAAACCGGCGCGTCACCGCGTTCAGGTCCTCGCGTGCGATCGGGCTGCGTGAGCGCAACAGTTCGACGAGCTGCGCGTCCTCTTCCGGTGTGAGCGACATCGAGTCGTCGATGTCGAAGCCGATCAGCGCATCGACGCTCTCGCGCAGCACGCTGTTCTCGATCCAGAGCTGGATCTCGCCCAATACGAAGTCGTGCTCCGCGGCGGAGAGCCGAGGAGCGTTGGGGAGTACATCGATCGCGGACCGCACATCGCTTTCTGCAATCAACCCACGGCCATGGCGGCCATGCAGGATTGCGAAGACCGCGATGCCCTGAGGCCAAGCGGTACAGGGGGGTGGGCTGCCGGGCCATTCGCCCAGTACGCCGACTGACCGGGCCGGTGTTGTGCGGCGGTGGAGGAGGCCCT
>CAZKID010000152.1:0-7449 GCA_964552405.1 uncultured Thermoanaerobaculia bacterium | reverse complement strand
CAAAAGCGAGGTTGGGCTCCGCGGGGGGGAGCGGCGGAGGGTTTGGGTGGAAATCTGTTGGCGAACGGAAATTCGTTTCTTGAATTAAACCACGGCCATGGGCGGTTATGAAGGATTGCGAGGACGGCGATGACCTGGGGCGACGCGGTCATGGGGTGGGGCTGACCGGGCATTGCGCCCGATCAGCTACTTCGCGGCGCGCTTCTTGGCGGCGGTGAGGCGAGCCTTGTAGCGGTTGGCCGTGTTCTTCTTGATCACGCCACGCTTGGCTGCCTTGTCGATTTCCGAGAAGGCCGTCGACGTAGTCTTGTCGTCCGACGTCCCCTCGGCCACGGCCGTGCGGGACTTCTTCAGTGCCGTGCGCAGACGCGACTTGCCGGCGCGGTTGCGCTCTTTGTGCTTTTCGGCCTGACGTCTCTGCTTTTCGGCCGAGCGAATATTCGCCATGAATCGTTGCTCCTCGTCGTTGTTTCTTGAATTTTCGGCGCCGCCCAGGGGCGGCACCGTGTGAAAGCCGGGTATTCTACTTCGAATTGACCCCAAGGCGCTTGAGTTCTTCGCGAGCCTTGGCGGCCTCGGGTGAACTGGGATGCTCGTGCAGGACGTACTGCAGCTGCACGATTCCCATGTTCTTCTCGCCGAGCTGAATATACGCGTATCCCTTCTTCAGCAGAGCGCTGGCCACCTTGTCGGACTTCGGATAGCCGGTAACGACGCTGTCAAACTGTGCAATTGCCTCGCGATATTTCTTCTGCGAGTAATAGCTCTCGCCGATCCAGTACGCCGCGTTGTCCGCGAGGTCGGATTTTGGAGCCTTCTGCACCAGCTCCTTGAATCCGGCAATCGCCAGATCGAAATTGCCACGCTGATAGTCGCGGTAGGCAGTCTGATAGATGTCGACCGGACTCTCGCCGCTCGTCGACGATGCGACGGTCACCTCGGCGGTCGCTGGTGCGGTAGTCGTTGCGGCCGGAGCCGCTGCCACCGGCGCAGCCTTCGCCGAGTTCTTCAACTCCTCGACGTCATGCTGCGCCTGCGTGACCTGCTGCGCCATCCGGTCGAGACGATAGTTCGTCTGTTCGATCGAGCCTTGCGTGCTGTTCATCCGCTCTTCGATCGAGTCGACTTTCGTCACGAGCTGCGCGTTCGACTTGAGCAGCTGCTGCGTCTGATCGGCGATCTTCGAGTTGACGTTCTGAATCTCCTCTTTGCTCGACGCCGTGCGCTTGAGCTGCGCAATCTGATCCTGCAGATCGGAGATCTGACTCTGCAACTTCTCGACATCAGAGGTCGACACGCAGGCCGTCGCACTGAGGGCGACGGCTGCAATCGCGATGTACTTGCGCATCATGATCACTTCCCGACGAGCACGAGATGATCGCGGCGATTCTTCGACCACGCGGACTCGTCGTGACCCGGATCAAACGGACGCTCTTCGCCGTAGCTGACGGTGCGGATGCGGCTCGCATCGACGCCGAGGGTGACGAGGTATTCCTTCGCGATGTTCGCGCGGCGGTCGCCGAGTGCGAGGTTGTACTGCTCGGTGCCACGCTCGTCGCAGTGACCTTCGATGAGCAGGTTGTACGCCTTGCCATCACCCTTGAGCCAGGTCGCTGACGCGGTAAGCGCGGCCTGCGCATCGGCAGAGAGCGTCGACTCGTCGTAGCCGAAGAAAGCATCCTTGATGTAGCCGCGATCCTGCGCGAGACGATTGAGCTCTTCGATGTCGCCCGGAAGCTGTTCCTGTTTGACCTGCGGCGGTTCCTGGACGAAGTCCTTGTTCTCGACTTTCGTTTCGACGGCAGGAGGCGCTGTCGCAACCACCGGAGGCGTCGTCTCGACGACCGGCGGCTTGGTATCGATCTTTGGTTTCTTCGGGCATGCCATCGTGAACACACCCAACACGACCACCACGCTTGTCCAGGCGAATGCTTTCGAAGTTCTCTTCATTTCTCACGACTCCTTGTATTGAGATTCTATAACTGGGCGCTGGGGTACCAGGGCGCTGGGGCGCTGGGTCAACGAGACCAACCCAGTGCCTCAGCACCCCAGTGCCCCAGCACCCTCACTCTGACTTCTTCGACCAATCCGGATCCTTGTTCTCCCCACTGCTCGTCAACTGTTCGATGCCGGTGCCGTCGATGCGCATCCGATAGATCTGCCATTTGCCGCTGCGGCTCGATTGGAACGCGAGCCATTTGCCGTCGGGCGACCAGGTCGGCTGCTCGTTCGATCCTTCGCCGGCGAGAATACGGCTCTCGCCGGTGATCAGGTTTGCGACTCGAATTTGAAAGCGACCGCTCACCCGCGACGTATACGCGATCTGTTCGCCGTCGGGCGACCACGTCGCGTCGTCGTTCCACTCTCCTTCGAAGGAGATACGGCGGACGTTGGTCCCTTCCGCATCCATGACGTAGATCTGCGGTGACCCGCTGCGGCCCGAGGTGAAGGAGATTTGCCGTCCGTTCGGACTCCACTCCGGAGTCGATTCGATCGATGACGATGTCGTGAGGCGGCGGCGATTCGAGCCGTCGTCTTTGATGACGTAGATGTCGGGATTGCCCGCAACGGATCCGACGAACGCGATGTCGTTCGAGACAGGGGAGAACGTCGCGGACGTGTTGAGTCCCAGGCCCGTGGAGATGCGAGTGCGTGCTCCGCCGCGACGGCTGATGATGTACATGTCGCTCGTGCCGCGCGCGAATGATGTGTAGACCATTCTTTCGTTGTCGGGCGACCAACACGGAAGAATCGACAGCGCGCCGTGATGCGTGATTCCTCCCTGATTCCCGCCGTCCCAATCCATCAGCCAGATTTCCCAGTGGCCGTCGCGATCCGATGCGAAGGCGATCTGCGAGAGGAATGGACCGGGCTTGCCGTTGAGCGAGCGCACGAGATCCGCCGCGACCATATGCGCGATGCGGGTCAATGCTGCCGGCGATCCGCGATACTTCTTGCCGAACTGTGGAGCTCCTGTCGCGTCGTTGAGGCGCGCTTCGAGCACGAAATCCTCTCCTTCCTTTTTGACGGCGAGCTTGAGAAGAAGTTGCGCGTTGATGCGCTGGAGGACTTCGGGCGTGATCGCAACATTGGGAGGAAGCGCCGCGATCGCAAAGATGCCGGACTCCGAGATGTCGCGCGTGAGCGGCTGAAAGAGCGGCGTGTTGACGTCGCTGAACGTCACATCCGTCATCTCCGGCGATGGAATGGCGATGCGCAGAATGCTCGCCGCCTTCGTCGGATCCATCGTCGAGGTGATCTGCGTCTGCGCACAAAGCGGCAAGGCTGCAAGCAAGAGTGAAACGAAGAATGTCTGTCTCATCGGAATGTCAGATGAACTCCAAGAAAAGTACCGTTGTAGCCAAAGGGGAGCGGTGGCAGCGGCGACGATTCGAGCACCGCGCGCAGTGCCGCGCGGTCCGCGGTCGGGTTACCGCTGGATGTCTCGACCTTCGCATCACGAATCGTGCCGTCGCGCTGGATCGAGAAATAGACGATCGTCGTCACATCGCCGACCTGCGGCCGAAGCCACTTCTGTCCGATCAGCGTGTGCATCCGTTCGATGTAAATCGGATAAGGGAAGTCGCCGCCTTCGAGGCCGGTGATGCCTGAGCCGCCGTGAGGTACCGGAGGTGCAGCGGGTGGTTGGGCAACGGGATTTTCAGCCCCCTGCTTCGGCGACTTGCCGAACGGCGACAGCGGTACCGCGTTCGGCACCGGCTTGCTCGACGAAGGCTTCACATCCTCAACGCGCGGCTTCGGCGCCTCGATGCGCGGCTGCTTTGGTTCCCGTGGGGGCACAGGCGCCCTCGCCTGTGGAGTGGGTACGGCAGGCGAGGGCGCCTGCCGCTCCACCGGACCCGCAAACCGGATATTCAGCACCGACACATTCGCGGGAACCGTCGCATGAATCGCGCTGTAGATCGCAATCGCGGAGATGCCGCCATGCATGGCGAGTGAGATCAGGATTGCCGGGAGGCGGCCGGCGTCGAGGGTCGCGCGTTGGGCGAGGAGGTCACCGACGCGATCGTCCATCTCTCTCCCTCGGCTGCGTCACCATTCCGAGCTGTTCGACGCCCGCGCGATTCATCACGTCGAGCACCACAACGACTCGGCCATACGGCACCGACTTGTCCGCCTCGAGCAGCGCGCGCTTCACTCGCCGTGCGCGCAGCATCGTGCCGAGGGTCTGCTCGAGATTGCCGGCACCGGCCGGTGTGTCATCGAGATAGACGCCGCCATTCGCGGCGACCGTGATCTTCGCCGGATTGTTCGATGCGAGCTCCAGGCTGCGGCCTTCTGCTGACGGCAACGCAACAGTCAGGCCCTGCGTCAGCATCGGCGCCGTCACCATGAAGATGACGAGCAGTACGAGCATGACGTCGACCAGCGGCGTGACGTTGATCTCGGCGAGATCGGACATGTCGTCGTTGTCGGTCGTTCGGAACATTGATCGTTAGACTGTCTGACGTTCGTGGAAGTAACTGGTTGCGAGGGCTCGATGGCATTCCCGCAGCATCATGTGAAGTTCCTCTCTGTCAAGTTCAGAAACTCCAGCGTGAAGTCTTCCATCTGTCCGCGCGCCTGGCGCATGCGCTGGACGAACATGTTGTAGGCGAGGAGTGCGGGGACCGCTGCGAAGAGTCCGGCCGCGGTATTGATCAGCGCCTCGCTGATTCCTGGCGCGACCGCGGTGATTGAGGTCGTGCCCATCGTGCCGATGGTGCTGAAGGCTTCCATGATGCCCCACACGGTTCCGAACAATCCGATGAATGGCGTGGCCGCGGCAGTCGTTGCGAGGAACGGCACGAATCGCTGAAGACGCGCAGACTCGATGCGTGTCGCGCGTAACAGCGAGCGCTCGACCGCATCGAGGGAACGGATCTTCGCGTCACCGTGTGCGATCTGTGCTTCGATCTCCGCGTAGCCGGCTTTGAACAGCCCGACGAGTGCGGAGTGGGCGAGTGTCGCCGTTGCCGATTGCACGTCGGCGAGCCGCTTCGCTTTGCGGAAGTTTGCCGTGAAGCGCCGCGATGCTTCTGCCGATCGCGAGAATCGCTGCGCGACGACGATCATCGTCGCCCACGACATCACTGAGAAAAGGAGAAGGATCGTGAGGACGGTCTTCCCCACCACCCCTGTATGCAGAAACGCCGTCCAGAGCTGCACGGGACGGAGCGTAGCACACGCGTCAGGTTGCGGGCAGCAGGAGGCAGGCAGCAGACAGCAGGCGAGGTCAGGCGCAGGCTTGCTCCAGCAGAAGTTCGGCTCCTGCTGCCTGCTGCCTGCTGTCTGCTGTCGCTTGTACGACGAGTCCGTTCGTTGCCAGATAGAACTCCGCGTCGATGGCTGACAGCGCGTAGAGTGCGCGGCCGTCGCCGCGGACTTGTTCGCTCAGATACGCGTTGCCATCGAGGGCGATGTAGAGCAGATCGCCGTGATACTCGTGAGGAAGATGCGAGAGCAGTTCGAGAAACTGCGACGCGGTGCCGGCGCGATCGATCACGACGCGCTCCACATCGCGCTCGATTTCCAGCATCGCGTTGCGCAACGCGTACTCGAGGATATTCGCCGATTTCACGAAGATGATTCTTGTCGGGCAGTCGCTGGAGAAATCCCAGTCGAGATGGCTGAGTGCTGTGTTGCGTGTAACGAGAGTGATGCGGCGCGGGTCGTGAGTCATGACGTCCTCCCTAGAAGTGCAGGATGCGAGCGATCAGAAAGGCTGCGGTGAATGCGGGAACACTCAGAGTCAGAATCACGCGCCAGCTGTCACGGCCTCCACGCATGTCCTGAACAGTCGTATTGAAGAAGTGGCTCATGGTTAGTTCTCCTTTGGGCTAGTTGCTGGTGGAAAGAGGGATGGTGCGGGTGCCGAAGGAATCTTTCGGCCAGAGGTTGAGCGGAAGCGTGCGGCCGTTGATGACGTAGTCTTTGGCCTTGCTGGAGACGAGCTCGATCACGCCGCTGTCCGGCACGCGGAAGTTCTCGCCGTCGTAGTTGAACTCGGTTCCCGGAGTCCCGACGAAGCGGTAGGACGTCGTTTCGATGTGGCAGGTGAGGCTCTTGACCTCTGGTGCTGCGTGGTAGCGCTGCTGAATCATTCCGAGGAGGTCGACTTTGACGGTGAGGGCGGCGGCGAAGAGTGTGACGAGCATGTTGTTGTTTTCTCCTGGGCCGCTCTTAGATCAAGTTGGCCGCCATCGTTCAAAAGCCGGTAAGAGATGGATAATCAATGGGTTATGAATATCGTCGTAATCGGCGCTATGTCTGAAATGTGGACATGCGTAGTGTTTCGAGAACGTTGTCGACGGCCTCTGGGCGGTGTTCCCAATTGAACGCGGTGTGGATCACGATCGCGATGCAGGCGAGGTAGCAGGTAGCAGGCGGCAGGCGGCTCAGGTTGTCAGGCAGCAGGAGGCAGGCAGCAGGCAGCAGACAGCAGACAGCAGAAGAGGTCAGGCGCAGGCTTGCTCTAGTAGAGCGCGCGGCCGTCGCCGCGGACTTGTGCGCTCAGATACGCGTTGCCATCGAGAGCGATGTAGAGCAGATCGCCGTGATACTCGTGAGGAAGATGCGAGAGCAGTTCGAGAAACTGCGACGCGGTGCCGGCGCGATCGATCACGACGCGCTCCACATCGCGCTCGATTTCCAGCATCGCGTTGCGCAACGCGTACTCGAGAGTGATGCGGCGCGGGTTGTGAGTCATGACGTCCTCCCTAGAAGTGCAGGATGCGAGCGATCAGGAAGGCTGCGGTGAATGCGGGAACACTCAGAGTCAGAATCACGCGCCAGCTGTCACGGCCTCCACGCATGTCCTGAACAGTCGTATTGAAGAAGTGGCTCATGGTTAGTTCTCCTTTGGGCTAGTTGCTGGTGGAAAGAGGGATGGTGCGGGTGCCGAAGGAATCTTTCGGCCAGAGGTTGAGCGGAAGCGTGCGGCCGTTGATGACGTAGTCTTTGGCCTTGCTGGAGACGAGCTCGATCACGCCGCTGTCCGGCACGCGGAAGTTCTCGCCGTCGTAGTTGAACTCGGTTCCCGGAGTCCCACGATATTCATAACTTATTGATTCTCCATCTCTTACCGGCTTTTGAACGATGGCGGCCAATCGTAATCGGCGCTATGTCTGAAATGTGGACATGCGTAGTGTTTCGCGAACGTTGTCGACCGGCCTCTGGGCGGTGTTCCCAATTGAGCGCGGTGTGGATCACGAACGCGATGCAGGCGAGGTAGCAGGTAGCAGGCGGCAGGCGGCTCAGGTTGTCAGGCAGCAGGAGGCAGGCAGCAGGCAGCAGACAGCAGACAGCAGAAGAGGTCAGGCGCAGGCTTGCTCTAGTAGAGCGCGCGGCCGTCGCCGCGGACTTGTGCGCTCAGATACGCGTTGCCATCGAGAGCGATGTAGAGCAGATCGCCGTGATACTCGTGAGGAAGATGCGAGAGCAGTTCGA
>CAZKID010000151.1:0-11455 GCA_964552405.1 uncultured Thermoanaerobaculia bacterium | reverse complement strand
CCCTGCCTCTTCCTCGGTCCGGGCTCGGTGATTCATGCGATGTCGGGGAGGCAGGACATTCGCAAGATGGGCGGCTTGAAGTCGAAGATCCCCATCACTTATTGGACGTTTCTCATCGCGACGATCGCGATCGCAGGCTTCCCGCCGTTCGCAGGCTTCTTCTCGAAGGATGAGATTCTCGGATCGGCGCTTTCGTCGCCGTATCTGCCTGCGGGTGTGCGCTATCTCGTGTGGGGTCTCGGCAGCGTCGCAGCTCTCTGCACCGCGTACTACATGTTCCGCCTCGTGTTCCTGACGTTCTTCGGTGACTTCCGCGGGACGCATGAGCAGGAGCATCACCTGCATGAATCGCCGGCAACGATGACGATTCCGCTGATCGTGCTCGCGACGTTATCGACGGTTGGTGGACTGTATCTCTGGTGGAATCACAACCTCGCGCACTGGCTCGAGCCGGTCTATCTGAAGATCGAAGGGCACGAGGCCGAATTCGCAATTGCGAACGAGAAGCTGCTCATGGGCGTTGCGGTTGCGATCGCGGCGATCGGTACATGGCTCGCGTACGCGCGCTTCTACAAGCGCGGCCTCGCCGCTGATGAAGCATTCGCGCAAAACGCTCCCGCCGTCGCGCGCGGCATGGAGAACAAGTGGTACGTCGACGAGCTCTACGAAGCGATCGTCGTTCGACCGCTCGAGAAGTTCTCTCTGTTCCTCTGGAAGATCATCGACGCGATCATCGACGGCCTCGCTGCCATGCTCGGCTACGTCGTGCAGGGATTCGGCGATCTGCTGCGCTTCTTCCAGACCGGTAACGTTCGCAACTACGCGCTGATGTTGTTCCTCGGCGTGATCGTCTTCATGTGGGTGATCTCGTGATACTGCTGCTCAGTGCACTGATTTGGATTCCAATCGCGGCCGCCATCATCCTGGTCCTGCTACCGGGCTCGTGGGTCAATGCGATCAAGGGAATCGGCTTCTTCGTCTCCGCGGCGGTATTCGTCATCTCGCTCGGACTCGTCACTCATTGGAGAGAAGGCTTCGCCGGAATGCAGTTCCTCGAGGATCTCGACTGGATTCCTCAATGGGGCATTCACTACGCACTGGGCGTCGACGGCATTTCGTTGTGGCTCGTGCTGCTCACCACGCTCCTCACGCCTGTCGTGTTCCTCGCATCGTGGAACACGATTCACAAACATCCGAAGGCGTACGTGATCGCGTTCCTCATCATGGAAGCGGGCACGATCGGCGTCTTCGCGGCAACGGACCTCTTCCTCTTCTACGTCTTCTTCGAGCTGACGCTGCTGCCGATGTACGTGATCATCGGCGTCTGGGGCGGCAAGAACCGCATCTACGCCGCGGTGAAGTTCTTCCTCTTCACGATCGCCGGATCGCTGTTGATGCTGCTCGGGATCATCTATCTCGTGTTCCAGCACCTCCACGATACGCAGCTCCTCACGTTCACGATCACGGATCTCTATGGCACCGCTGCGAACCTCGCGACGCACACGCAGGCGCTGCTCTTCTTCGCGTTCGCACTCGCATTCGCGATCAAGGTTCCGCTCTTCCCGCTGCACACGTGGCTGCCTGACGCGCACGTCGAGGCGCCGACGGGCGGCTCGATCATCCTCGCCGGCGTCATGCTGAAGATGGGCACATACGGCTTCCTCCGCTTCGTGCTGCCGTTCTTCCCCGATGCCACGGCGCGCTACGCGAATCTGATGATTGCGCTGAGCGTGATCGGCATCATCTACGGCGCGCTCGTGGCCTGGGTCCAGCCGGACATGAAGAAGCTCGTTGCTTACTCCTCCGTCTCGCACCTCGGCTTCTGCGTGCTCGGCATCTTCGCGTTGAATCAGACCTCCATCGAAGGCTCGATTCTGCAGATGGTGAATCACGGACTCTCGACGGGCGCGCTCTTCCTGCTCGTCGGTGTGGTCTACGAACGGCGGCACACGCGGCTGCTGGCCGACTACGGCGGTCTCGCCGAGACGATGCCCGTCTATGCGGTGTGCTTCGTCATCGCGATGTTGTCGTCGGTCGGGCTGCCGGGACTCAATGGCTTCGTCGGCGAGTTCCTGATTCTCAGCGGCTCGTTCCAGACGCATCCCGGTGCGGCGATCATCTCCGCGACGGGGGTCATCCTCGCGGCGATCTACCTGCTCTGGCTCATCCAGCGGGTGTTCTACGGTCCGATCACGAACGAAGAGAACAAGAGCGTGCCGGAGATCGCGTGGAACGAAATCGCCGCGCTCGCACCGCTCTTCGTCTTCATCGTCTGGATCGGCGTCCACCCCAACACGTTCCTCAGCAAGATGTCGCCGAGCGTGCAGCAGTTGATGTCACAAGTGCAGCATGAGAGGGAGCAGAAGATCTTGCAGGCCAACATGAACGTCGGAGGTGCGCGATGAACCTCACACCTCTGGTCGAACCGGGCTGGATGAATGCGCTGATGCCGGAGCTCCTGCTGTGCGTGGGTGGCATGCTGCTGATCCTGTGCGATGCGTTTGCACCGAAAAGCCGCAGCGTGCTCTCGGCGCTGGCCGTGATCATCCTCGTCGCGACGGTGTGGGTCGAGCGGGCGATCCCCGGAGGGACGTTTTTCGGCGGCACCTATCAGATCAACAGTCTCACGCAACTCTTCGACACGACGTTCATCCTCGCCGCAATTCTCGCGACGCTCTTCGCAGGCGATTACCTGCAGCGCGAAGGCATCGACGGCGGCGAGTTCTACGCGCTCATGATGTGGGGGACGGTCGGCCTGATGATGATGGCCAAAGGCCTCGATCTGCTGATCGTGATCCTCGGCCTCGAGCTGGTCTCGATCTGCATCTTCGTACTCGTCGGCTATCACCGCCGGCTCGTCATCGCGAACGAGGCGAGTCTCAAATACTTCCTCATGGGCGCGTTCGCGACGGGATTCATCCTGTACGGCACGGCGCTCTTCTACGGCGCTACGCAGTCGACGAACTTCAATGCGATGGCGCAATGGTTCGCGACCAATGACGCGTCAGCGAATCCGATGCTGACCGTCGCCTTCGTGCTGCTGATGGCAGGACTCGGCTTCAAGCTCGCGCTCGCGCCGTTTCACGGCTGGGCACCCGACGTCTATCAGGGCGCGCCGTCACCTGTCGCAGGCTGGCTCTCCGTTGCACCCAAGGCTGCCACGCTCATCGCGCTCGCTCGCATCTTCTACGCGATGTCGCCGGCACTGCCGCACGTGTCATGGATGAAGATGGTCGCGGCGCTGTCGGTGCTCTCGATGATCGTCGGCAATGCCGTGGCGATCGTGCAGCGCGATCTCAAGCGCATGCTCGCCTACTCCGGCATCGCGCACGTCGGCTACATGATGATTGCGATGATCAGCCTGCGCGACGATTCCGTCGCCGCGGTTGCGGTCTACACGATCGTCTACGCGCTGATGAACATCGGCGCCTTCGGCGTCGTCTCGTTGCTCTCGAAGAATCAGAACGATCCGCAGACGCTGGACGACATCGCGGGCCTCTACTGGCGCCGTCCATTCCAGGGCTTCGCGATGACGATCTGCATGTTCTCGCTCTCCGGGCTTCCGCCGACGGCAGGCTTCATGTCGAAGTTCTTCATCTTCAAGAACGCGATCGAGTCGGGACACACGGCGATTGCGCTCACCGGCATCATCACGAGCATCGTCTCCGTCTACTACTACCTGCGCGTCGTCTACTTCATGTTCATGAAGGATGCGACGGAGACGACGCCGGGAACGGCGAGCGGAGTGTTTGCCACGGGAGCGATGGCCATCTCGATCCTCGGTATCCTCGGCATCGGGCTCTTTCCCGGACCGCTTTTCAAAGTAGCAGGAGCGGCGGCAAGCGAAATTTTCCGCTGATTCTCCATGTCCCAGCGCGGACCTGAACGCGAAGCGATCTCTGAGCTGACCACCGGCCGGCTCTCGGTCTACCTGCGCTGTCTGACCTTTCTCGAATCGATCGGGCAGCACACGGTTTCTTCACATGAGCTCGCAGAGCGGTTCCATCTCAACTCCGCGCAGATCCGAAAGGATCTCGCGATCTTCGGCGAGTTCGGCACGCGCGGCGTCGGCTACAACGTTTCGACGCTGCGCGAGCATCTGGTCCACACGCTCGGCCTCGATCGTACGCGCAACGTCATCATTGCGGGCGCCGGCAACCTCGGTATGGCGCTCGCCGACTACGGCGGTTTCAACGAAGGCGGTTTTCACATCGTGGCACTCGCTGACAGCGATCCGTCGAAGATCGGCAAGACGTCGCGCAGCGGCATCCCGGTTCTCTCATTCGACGCGCTGACGAGCACGGTCCGCGCGCACGCCGTGGAGATCGGCGTCATCGCCGTCCCCTCGCCTGCGGCACAACACACCTACGATGGGCTCGTGGACGCGGGGATTTGCGCAGTGCTCAACTTCGCGCCGGTACAGATTCGTCTGAGGCCCGGAGTGAAACTGAAGTCGGTGGACCTCCGCATCAACCTCGAGTCGCTCTCGTTCTATCTGAAGAGCGTAGAGGACGGTGACTCGTCATTCTGAGTCCTCCGTCGATGACGGGGCGGCGCGCTAACCCGGAGCTAACGCGGCATCGATCCGACGCACCAGATCCTCGAGTGCAGCGGAGAGTTGGGGAACCAGCGCGCGTGCGGAAGCAAAGTCCGAATCCGTGGCCGCAAGCTCGAGCGAGGACGCCAGCTCGATGGCTGCCGCGCCGGGAAAGTTACTGACACTCCCCTTCAGCTTGTGCGCAGCCTGATACAGCGCGCGCGAATCGGCGGCGGAGAGCGCCTCATCAATGCGCTGGAGTGAAACTGGCGTCTGACGCAGGAGCGCCTCACGCACGCGCCCCAGGAGCCGCGGATTGTTGCCGATTGCAGCGAAGAGCGGATCGCTCAAAGCGCCGCGCGCTCGCGCCGCTGCAGGATACTGCGAATGCGGGGCAGCAGCGCGTCCTTCCGAATCGGCTTACGAAGGAATCCGGCCGCGCCGAGCTCCAGCGAGCGCGCTTCGATCTCCGCGCCGGCCACACCGGTGATGAAGATCGCCGGCGTCTGAATCCCCTTCTGCATCATGATCTCGAACAGCCGCAGGCCGTTCAACGTCGGCAGATTGATGTCGACGATGAGCAGATCGAAGCGGCGCCGCCCCAGCTCGAGGAGCGCTTCACCGCCATCGGGAACGATCACGACTTCGTAGCCTGCTTCGACAAGATACTCCTCGATGAGTGCCGAGGAAACGGCGTCGTCTTCGACGAGAAGGACGAGCACGGGGCCATCGGAACGCGTGGTCTGCACTTCACGCGGAGCGGGAGCCTTGTCGAGCGCTTCGATGATCTCCTCTCGCACCCGCTCGGTTTCCGCGCTCGGTTCGCGTTTGAAATCGCGGCGCAGAATCTCCGCGCACTCCTGATACCGGCGAAGCGCCGAATCAGGGCGTCCCTGCTCGAGCTGCAGACGCATGAGCGTGCGATGCACGACTTCCTGTGAAGGGTCGAGAGAGAGCAGGCGTCCCGCGGTCTCGACCGCGTTCTCCCACCAGCCTGCCTTCACCTGCGCGGCCAGCAGCCGGCCAAACACGGCAATGGCGGCCCGCCAGTATTTGACCCGCTGCGCCGCAAGCCACTGATCGAACGGCCCGATTTCGCTGACGAAATCCTCGAGGAGGCTTCCGCGATACAGCTCCGCCGCTTCGCGCACCGCATTGATCGATTCCGATTCCCACAGTTGATCGAATCTCTGCGTGTCGACGACGACGTTGTCCGAATGAAAACGAACCGACTCCGCATCCTCGATGATCACGTCCGGCGGCAGGAAGCGAAGCGCGTACTGGATGTCGAGCACGAGTCCGCGCAACGCCGTCACATCTCGTGTTCCAAAGATCAACTCGCTCGCTTCTGCCAGCGAGCTCTGCTCGCCGGCGAGCGCCAGATAAACGATCAGCGCTCTGGCTTTTCGATTGCCGATCGAAAGAGCGTTGCCTCGATGGTCAATTGCTGAGAGACCACCGAAGAGACGAATGCGAAGGAGCGTCATGAGAGGACCGCGAACGAGGGTAGCACAGATCCGACATCGAAGACTGGCTCGTCACTTGCTCTCTCGAACGTGAGGAGAACAGTGAATATGAAGAAGTCGATTTTCTCGCTGATCGCAGCCGCTTCTCTGGTGGTTTCGATGAGCGCTTGCTCGAATTGGAATCGTGTCACCCCGAAGCCGCTGGACAACACGGCAATCGAAACAGAAGTGCGCAAGAACCTCACCGCGGACAACATCACCGGACTGCACATCGACGTGAGCAACGGCGTCGTGACCCTCGACGGTCACCTCAGCGCAACCGATAAGTCGAAGGCAATCGGAGACGCGCAGAAAGTTCCTGGCGTCACGCACGTGGTCGATCGAATCAGCGTGCCGTAGCGGGCAGCGGACAGCGGACAGCAGGCAGCAGGTCTCATAAGCTGCCGTCTGTACTCTCACGCGTGCAATTCGAGATGGATTTCACACTTCGCGATTAACACCGGACAGCAGACAGCAGGAGCACAACTCTCCTGCTGCTGCCTGCTGTCTGCTGCCTGCTGTCTGCTGTCTGCTGCCTGCTGTCTGCTGTCTGCTGTCTGCTGCCTGCTGCCTGCTGTCTGCTGCCTGCTGCCTGCTGCCTGCTGTCTGCTGCCTGCTGCCTGCCCACTCACACATCCATATGACAAATCGCATGGCGCTCGCTCTCCCCCGGCACGACGATGCGCAACATGAGGATTCATTTCGTCGCCGCGCTCTTCCTTTTCTCGACCGCGGCCATGGCCGAGGACATCGGCGTGAAACTGTTCGTCGACTCCTGCTCGGCATGTCACTCCATCGGGGAAGGGCCGCGCGCCGGGCCTGATCTGATCGCTGAGGCGGGCCGGCCCAAAGCGGATGTCGAGACGGCCGTGAAGCGGATGCAGGACAACGTCGGGCCGCTCGACGCCAAACAGATCGACGCATTGGTCAATCTGTTGACCTCTTCCGATGCTGCGAAACGCATCGGCACACCCGCCGCCCCTCCAATCGATGAAGTGAAAGGCGACGCGAACAACGGGCGGCGTCTCTTCTTCGGTGAAGAGTCGTTCGCGAATCATGGAATTGCCTGCGCGGGCTGTCATTCAGCAGCCGGCCGCGGCGGAAGCCTCGCGGCCGACCTCGCGCACCTCGATGACAAACGGATCGTCAACGCCGCGCTGCAGACGCCCTTCCCGATGATGAAGGCCGCGTACACCGGCCACGCGATCACCGAGACGGAAGCTCATGATCTCGCGGCATTTCTCAAACAGCCGCCGCAATCAAGAGAACAGCGCGGCCTCGTCCACACACTCGCCAGCGCACTCGTCCTCCTCGTCCTCGGCGGCGTCGCGTTCGTGCGCAAGAGCTCGAAAGGAAAATGACATGAGCTGGATTCAGGATGTCTTCAATCCAAAGAGCCGCTCGTGGGAGGAGATGTATCGCAACCGTTGGGCGCACGACAAAGTCATTCGCTCGACACACGGCGTGAACTGCACCGGCTCGTGCAGTTGGAACATCCATGTGAAGCAGGGGCTCGTCGCCTTCGAGTATCAGGCGCTCGACTATCCGCGCTTCGATCCCGAGACGCCGTCCTATGAACCGCGTGGCTGCCAGCGCGGCATCTCGCAGTCGTGGTACGTCTACTCCGCGCTGCGCGTGAAGTATCCCTACGTGCGCGGCGCGCTGCTCGATCTCTGGAACGACGCGCTGAAGACGCACGCGGACAATCCGATTGCAGCGTGGGAATCGCTCGTCACAAACGATGAGAAGCGTGCCGCGTGGCAGAAGGCGCGAGGCAAAGGCGGCTTCCGCCGCACGACGTGGAAGGAAGTGCTGCCGATGCTCGCGGCCGCGAATCTTTCGACGGCGCAGCGCCACGGCGCCGATCGCATCATCGGCTTCTCCCCGATCCCGGCGATGTCGATGATCAGCTACGCCGCCGGCGCGCGCTATCTCCAACTCCTCGGCGGCGTCTGTCTTTCGTTCTACGACTGGTACTGCGATCTCCCTCCGGCATCGCCGGAGATCTGGGGCGAACAGACCGACGTGGCGGAGAGCGCCGACTGGTACAAATCGCGTTACATCGCGGTCGTCGGCTCGAACGTGCTGATGACGCGCACGCCCGACGCGCACTTCCTCGTCGAGGCGCGGCATCAAGGCGCGAAGGTCGTCGTCTTCTCTCCCGACTTCAGCCAGACCTCGAAGATCGCCGATGAATGGGTACCAATCCATCAGGGACAGGACGGCGCGTTCTGGATGTCGGCGACGCACGTACTGCTCAAGGAGTTCCACGCCGATCGCCGCGTCGATTACTTCGACGGCTACATGCGCCGCTACACCGATGGCCCGATGCTCGTCGAGCTCATCGACGATGGAAGAGGCGGCTTGCGTCCAGGACAAATGCTCCGCGCTTCGTCTCTCGAAGAAACGAAGAACGAAGAGCTGAGCGACTGGAAGCTCCTCGTTTTCGATGAAGAACTGAAGCTGCGCATGCCGCAGGGCACGGTCGGCCATCGCTGGCAGAAGAAGAAAGGACAGTGGAATCTCGAGAGCCGCGACGCGCGCAATGGCGAGGACTACACGCCGAAGCTCACGCTCCTCGGCGCCTCGGATGAGATCGCGGAGATCGCGATCGACGACTTCACGCTGCCCGGACCTCCGCAAACATTGAAGCGCGCAGTCCCTGCACGTCGCGTGATGACCGTGAACGGCCCGCGCCTCGTCACGACCTCCTTCGATCTTCTCCTCGCGCAGTACGGCATCGATCGCAACCTCGGCAAAGGGACCTGGCCGCAGAACTACGACGATGCAAGCCAGCCGTTCACACCTGCGTGGCAGGAGCAGTTCACCGGAGTGCCGGCCGCTGATGTCACTCGCTTCGCGCGCGAGTGGGGCGCAACGGCGGAATCAACGCAGGGCCGCTGCTCGATCATCATCGGCGCAGGCGTCAATCACTGGTACCACAACAATCTGATCTATCGCTCGTGCATCACGGCGCTGATGGTCACCGGCTGCATCGGCAAGAGCGGCGGCGGATGGAATCACTACGTCGGCCAGGAGAAGCTCGCGCCGCAGGGGTCGTGGGCGCCGATCGCATTCGCACTCGACTGGGGCGGACCGCCGCGGCTTCAGAACGCGCCGTCGTTCCATTACATTCACAGCGATCAATGGCGTTACGACCGCGCGTTCAACGATCTCTGCCCGGTCACGGATGATCAGCATCCGATGGCGAGCGGTCATACCGCCGATCGTCAGGCGATGGCCGTGCGCAATGGCTGGCTCCCCTGCTTCCCGCAATTCGATCAGCCGAATCGCAACGTGCTCGATGCCGCGCGACAGAGCGGATCGGAAGATGTCGCCGCGTTCGTCGCGTCGCAATTGAAAGACCGCAAGCTCCGCTTCTCGATGGAGGATCCCGACAATCCGCAGTCGTGGCCGCGCGTCTTCTACATCTGGCGCGGCAATGCGCTGCAAGCCTCCGCCAAGGGTCACGAGTACTTCCTCCGTCACTACCTCGGCGCCGACAGCGCGGCGATCGCGGAAGAGAAAGCGAAGGATGACATCCACGACGTGACGTGGCGCGAGACCGCGCCACGCGGAAAGATGGACCTCATCGTCGACATCAACTTCCGCATGGACACGTCGGCGCTCTACTCCGATGTCGTGCTCCCCGCCGCGTCGTGGTACGAGAAGGACGATCTCAGCTCGACGGACATGCACACGTACATTCATCCGCTGCAGAAGGCGGTGCCGCCGTGCTGGGAATCGAAGAGCGACTGGCAGATCTTCCGCGAGCTCGCGAAGCAGACGCAGGAGCTCGCGCGCAAGGCGAACATCGAATCGTTCGACGATCTCGTCATCACGCCGCTGATGCACGACACCCCCGCGGAGATCGCGCAACCGACAGTGCGCGATTGGACGCGCGGCGAATGCGACCCGATTCCGGGACGCACGATGCCCAACGTCACGATCGTCCGCCGCGACTACGCGAATCTCTACAACCGCTTCATCTCCGTCGGTCCGAAGTTCCGCGACATGGGCCTCGGCGCGCACGGCACGAAGTACGCGGTCGACGATCTTTACGACGAGTGGCTGCAGCACGATCCGGTCGAGACGTGGGACGGCAAGAGCTATCCGTCCCTGCGAGAAGACCGCACCACCTGCGATGTGATTCTCCGTTTCGCCGCGGAGACGAACGGCGAGCTCGCGTTCCGCGCATTTCAGCACGAGTCGGAAAAGAGCGGCCGCGATCATTCGCATCTCGTTGCGGGGACGCGCGGCGTCCGCTACAACTTCGATGATCTGATCCGCCAGCCGCGCCGCGTCTTCACGACGCCGTTCTGGACCGGCATCACGACGGGAGGCCGCACGTACGCCGGCTTCGCGCAGAACATCGAAGAGCTCCTGCCGTGGCGCACGCTCAGCGGCCGCCAGCATCTCTACCTCGATCACGAGGTCTATCGCGCATACGGCGAGCACTTGCCAACGTACAAGCCGCGGCCGGATCAGGAGGCGATCGGAGATCTGGCGATCACGCCCTCCGACGGCCTCGTCCTCAATTACCTCACTCCGCACGGCAAGTGGCACATCCACTCCACGTACGGCGACACGCTGCGCATGCTCACGCTCTCGCGCGGCACCGAGCCGGTGTGGATGAACGACAAAGACGCGAAGTCCGCGAACATCAACGACAACGATTGGGTCGAGATCCTCAACGATCACGGCGTCGTCATGACGCGGGCCTGCGTCAGCGCGCGCATCCCACGCGGAATGTGCTTCATCTACCACGCGACGGAGCGGACCATCGGCACGCCGAAGACGACTGCGCGCGGCGGCAAGCCTCTGCGCGCCGGAGGACACAACAGCCTCACGCGCGCGCGGCTCAAACCGCTCTTCATGATCGGCGGCTACGCGCAATTCACTTACGGCTTCAACTACTGGGGACCACAGGGCATCAACCGCGACACGTATGTCGTCGTGCGCAAGATGAAGGGAGCACCGCAATGGTGAAGCTCGATGTGCGCGCTCAAGTGTCGATGGTGTTTCATCTCGACAAATGCATCGGCTGCCACACGTGCAGCCTCGCCTGCAAGAACCTCTGGACCGAGCGCCCCGGCGCCGAGTACATGTGGTGGAACAACGTCGAGACAAAACCGGGCACCGGCTATCCGAGCCGCTGGGAAGATCAGGAGACGTGGAATGGCGGCTGGAGTGTACGACAGGCGCCCTCGCCTGTCGGTCAGGCGCCCTCGCCTGTCCTTCGCTCGCAGGGAAAGCTCAGCGGACTGTTCAAGCTTTTCTACAACCCGAATCAACCCGGACTCGACGACTACTACGAGCCCTGGACCTATCGCTACCGCGACCCCTTTGGAACGAAAGCCTGCGATCTCCAACCATCCGCTCCACCCTTACCTCCGCTCACCGGCCAGCCGAA
>CAZKID010000150.1:0-11658 GCA_964552405.1 uncultured Thermoanaerobaculia bacterium | reverse complement strand
GGCTCGTGCCGATGTCGCCATAGACGACCCCCCGCGCCGCGAGGGAGAGCGTGAAGAGATATCCGCGATTGTGCTGGTGATTCGAAGAGTCCATCCGGCGCGAAAGAGCGCGATTCTAGCGTAGTTGGGCTTCGAGCGCGCTCAGGTCATCCGGAAGGATTGCGATCGTATCCACGGTCTTCCGAATGCCGGCGAGTCCTGCCGCGATCACTGGCTCGTGCAGGCGGACCATGACGGTGGGCGCATCGAGCATCGCCATCTTCAGCACGCCCTTGCGTTTCCAGTCGTTCTCGCCTCGCGGCTCGTCGATGCTGGCAATGTTCGCCAACGGGGTGTCGAGCGACCAGCGCATGCCGTAGCGCACGTGAAGAATGCCATCGCGGCTGAACGATGGGCGGAGGCGGAGCGCGTGATAGTCGCCGGCGAGCCAGAGCATGCCGTAGATGTCGAGCGCGGTGACGATCCACGCCGCCTTCGTGCTCCAGTGCAGGACGAGGAGATGCATGCCGATCGATTCGAAGACGAGCAGCGTGATGAAGCAGGCGACGATCGAGCCCCAGCCGCTGCGCTGATGAACAGTGAAGCCTCGCTCCTCCGGCTCGTCACGCCAACTGAACAACGCGTACCTGAGAATGCCCAGCTCGCACTCGACGAACGACGCGAGACGCGTGTCGCCGAAGAGTGCGCGCGTTGCCGCAGTCACGTCGCGCACGTTCGAGAGACGGCGAACGACGAGAACGATCGTCACGAGCTCGAGCGGAGCCGAGATGAAGCGAAGGTCGTGAAGCAGTTGTTGCTGTCCGCGTGGCACGACGAAGGCCGCGAGCATCATGCAGACCACGAACAGCGGGATGAGCGTGAGCGGTTTCGCAGCGCCCGGGCGCACGACGATGAAGTAATAGACGAGTGGGATCGTGAGTGTCAGATCGAACGTGACGCCCCACGCCGCGATGTCGAGGTTCGTTGCCGCTAGTTGTGAGCGCGTGATCAGCACGCAGATGGTGATGATCGAGAGCGCCACGAGCGCGAAGAGGCGGGCGGGGGAGAGGGGGCGCGTCACTGTTCGATTGTACGGAGAATGGCGAGGGTTGTTCCCTTTTTTGGGGATGAAAAGCGAAATGCAGAATGCAGAATTCAGAATGAAGAATGACGCGCGAAGCGCCACATCAATTTTGAATTCTGCATTCTGAATTCTGCATTCTGCATTTCGCTTTTGAAAACTCCGACAGTATCGCCTACCTCATGTTCTCGTCGAACCATCCCACAACGCGCGCAACGATGTCCTTCTTGTGCTCCTCTTTGCTGATCCGGTGTCCTTCGTCCGCGTAGATCACCAGCCGCGTCGGAACGCCGAGGGTCTTCAGCGCGTGCCAGAACTCGAACGACTGCGGTGCGGGCACCTCCGAGTCGCGCTCGCCGGCGAGGATCAGCGTCGGGGTCTTCACCTGCTTGATGAACGTGATGGGCGAGCTCTTCGCGTAGACCGCCGGGTCGTCGTACACCGAGGCGCCGAAGTAAGGGATCATCCAGCGGTCGATGTCGTTCTGACCGTAGTAGCTCTGCCAGTTGGCGATGCCTGCTCCGGCGACGGCAGCCGCGAAGCGATTCGTCTGCGTGACGGCGAACATCGACATGTAACCGCCGTAGCTCCAGCCCCAGATGCCGACGCGACGCTCGTCGATCGGTGAGCTCTTCACGACTTCGTCAATGCCGCTGAGGATGTCGCGCAGATCGCCGTAGCCGAAGTCTTTCACGTTGGCTCTCGTGAAAGCCTCGCCGGCACCGTAACTGCCGCGCGGGTTGGGGAAGAAGACGAAGTAGCCATGCTTCGACAGCGCGATCGCCTCGTCACGCGGCCAGCGGTTCAACGACTGACTTGCCGGCCCTCCGTGCACCCAGACGACCATCGGATATTTTTTCGACGCGTCCACTTCGCTAGGCGCCAGCAGCCAGCCGTAGGGATGAAACTGATCGCTGGACCACTCGATCTTCTTCGCGTCACCCGTCAGTGCAGAGAGACTCGCATTGGCGTGTGAGAGCTGTGTCCACTCACTGTTTTTACCCGCCCACACTTCTGGCGGGTGCATGACCGATGTGCGAATGATCGCGCTGCGCGAGCCGTCGCGGGAGAACGACGCGCCGATGCCGTCGCCATTCGAGAGATATTCAGGACCGCGAAAGACGATCTCGGGATCGCCACCGCCGGCCGGAACGACTGCGATGGCGGAGTCGCCTGCCATGTTCGCGCAGAACGTGATGTCGTCCGTGCCGCTCCAGGCGAGCGATGCAACGGAGAACGTCGCGCTCGGCGTGACGTTGTGAGAAGCGCCTCCCTCGGCGTTGATGACGAAGAGATCGCCACCCGTGACGCCCTGATCGCTCATCAAGCCTTCGATGAACGCGATCCGCTTTCCATCCGGTGACCAGCGCGGCGAGGCGATCTGCAGCGCCGGCTTGTAGACAGGCGTCATCGTCGCGGCGGCCACGTCGACGCGCTGCAGTGCCGCGATCCACCAGTTGTTGTTGCCCGAGCCCTGCGCGGTGACCACGGCGAGCTGTTTCGAGTCGGGAGACCAGTCGTACTCATACACGTACATGTCCGCGGGCGTGACGATGCGGACCTTGCCTGATGCGACATCGACGACCGCGACGCGTTGTTCTTCGAAGTGCTCTTCGATCTGCCCAACCGTGCGGCTGTGCGCGACGAGCGGACCGGACGCGTGTGCCGAGCTCTCGGTGTAGAGCAGCGCGATGGAGTTGCCATCCGGCGACCACGCTGGCGTCGACACGTAGCCGCTCAGCTCCGTCAACTTCTTCGCGATCTTGCCCGGTGTCACGATGTAGAGCTGACGCTGCCCCGCTTTCGCCGCATCGGAGAGAAACGCGATGCGCTTCGAGTCGGGCGAGAACGCGACCTCGCGCTCGTCGAGATGCTTCTTGTCCGGCGCGGCCGAGACGCGCTTCGCATCGACGAAGATCCCGCGATCGTCGGCCCACGCGACGGATTTTCCATCGGGCGACATCGCGACCATGTGGAACTCGATCGTGCCGGCATGCACGGAGATGGCGAGCAGGAGAAGAACAAGGGCAGGCAGAACGCGGCGCATAGACGGCGGAGATTGCCACGATCGTTCACCAATTTCCAACAAGAGTTACGACGCGGCGCGCAGTTCTCGAGCATCCGTCGGTTTGCCGGAATCAATCTGCGAAACCCGCTGAACGAGTAAGGTCACACCTCCGGCTGCCGGATCTCCAGCGTTTGCGGCCGCGACGACATCTCGTGCACGAACGATTTGATCGCCGCGGCAGCCAGCGGCTTGCTGAAGAGGTAGCCCTGCATCCGGTCGCACGCGTAATAGCGCAGTAGCGAATACTGCTCCTCTGTCTCCACACCTTCGGCGACCACGGACAGCCGCATCGTATGCGCCAGATTGATCACGCTCGATACGATCGCGGCCGCGGTGTCGTCGGTGGCCAGATCGCGCAGGAACTCCTTGTCGATCTTGATCGTGTCGATCGGAAATTGCTTCAGATACACCAGCGATGACTGCCCTGTGCCGAAGTCATCGATCGCGATCTCGATGCCCTTCTCGCGCAACACGCGCAGGACCTTCATCGATACATCGATATTCTGGATCGCGACCGTCTCCGTCACTTCCAGCTCGAGCATCGATGGTGCGATCCCGCTCTCCTGCACGATCTGCAACACGCAGTCGACGAAGCCCGGCTGTTGCAGCTGCACTGCGGAGATGTTGACCGCCGCGCGCATCCATACGAGTCCATCCTGATGCCACTTCGCCAACTGCTGGCACGTGCGGCGCAGCACGAACTCGCCGATCGCCACGATCATGCCCGTCTCTTCGGCCATGCCGATGAACTCCGACGGCTCGACCATCCCGCGCACCGGATCGTTCCAGCGCACCAGCGCTTCGACCGACCCTACACGCCGGCGCGCGCGGTCGTAGACCGGTTGATAGAGCACATCGAGCTGTCCGCGCTCGATCGCGTGATGCAGGTTCTGTTCGAGCGTGAGCCGGCGCGAGTAGCGCTCGTTCATGCTCTGCGTGAAGATCTGCGCGCGATTCCTTCCGAGCTCCTTCGCGCGATACATCGCCGCATCCGCGCACTTGAGCAGCGTCTCGCAGTCATCGCCGTCCGCCGGATAGAAGCTGACGCCGATGCTCGCCGTGATGAACAGCTCATGCCCGCCGATCGCAAACGGCTGCGCAAGACTGTCGAGCACTTTGCGCGCGATGCCTGCAACCGCGTCCGTCGCAGTGAGCTCGTTGATCAGTACCGCGAACTCGTCGCCGCCGATGCGTGACACGGTGTCCGATGCGCGGAGACAGCTGCGCAGACGACTGGCGACGTCCGCCAGCAACAGATCGCCGATCGAATGCCCGAGTGCGTCGTTGACGAGTTTGAAGTGATCGAGATCGAGATACATGATCGCGAGCCCGATGCGATTGCGTCGTGCAGACGGAAGGGCGTTCACCACACGATCGCGGAAGAGGAGGCGATTCGGCAATCCGGTAAGCGTGTCGAAGTACGCCTGGTATTCGAGCTGCCGCTCCGTCTCTTTTCTCTGCGAGACATCGCGGTAGTTCAACACGATCGCGGCAACGCTCGGCTCGCCGAGCATGTCCTGCGCAAATCCCTCCAGCCAGATCCAGCGCCCGTTGCGATGACGGAAGCGCACTTCGCTATGGAGGTCGCTGTGCGTTCGCTCGACGAGTGTCGTGAGACCGCTGCGCATCGCCGAGACATCGTGCGGATGGATGTACGAGAAGATCGACTTGCCGAGGAGATCCTGTTCGGCGTAGCCGACCAGGTGGAGGGTGGAGGAGCCGGCGAATTGAATCTGGAGGTCGCGGTCGAGCAGCATTACGCCGCTCCAGCTCTTCTCGACGATCGACCGGAAGCGCTTCTCGCGCGCTTCGAGCTCTCGCTGCGCGCGCTTTCGTTCGGAGATGTCGCGGATGAATGCGGTGAACGTCTGATCGCTGCCACTGCCGATCGGATCGATCGTGATCTCGATGGGGAACACTTCGCCATCCGCACGCCGCGCCGTCGACTCGACGCGGCGGCGGACGAGGCCTGTCTTTCCGCCGCGGCGATACCGTTCGAGCATCTGCAGCATCAGGACATGAAGCCGCTCAGGAACGATCGCGCCCGGCAGCGGCCGTCCGATCACTTCGCGCGCGGTGAGTCCAAAGGCCGCCTCGGCGCCGGGGTTCCACTCGATCACGGTGCCCTCGCGATCAAGAGTGACGACGGCATCGAGCGTCGATTGGATCAGTTGGCGCAGCCGCGTCTCCGACTTGCGCAGCGCTTGCTCCGCGTGCGCACGCATGAACGCCTCACCGGCGATGTTCGCAGTCGACTTCAGAAATCCGAGCTCGTAGTCCTCGAACGTCCGCGGTTCGTTGGAATAGACAATCAGTGCACCGAACGGTCGATGCTGCATGCGAATCGCGACGCCTGCGCCGCTGCGAATCTCGTGATAACCGCGCAGGTGGGAGGACTTGAATCGCGTCTCGGCAGCGAGGTCGTTGAAGACGACCGGCGCCTCTGCGAGCGCGACGAGCATGCAGAGCGAATCGTTCTCTTCGCCATCGCTCTCGCAGCGGAGAAAGCTCTCGTTTGAACCGACGGAGGCGCGCGCGATGACGAGTCCTGCCGGCGTGAGCTCGAGTGCGCGGCAATGGTCCACACCCAGGGTGCTCTCGACGAGAGCGCAGGCCTGGCCGAGAAGAATGTGAGGATCGACGCCGGTGAGTGCCGCTTGCCCCAGCTCCGCGATCGCACGCTCCTGCCGGTCGCGCGCAGCGATTTCCGCGCGGAGTCTGGCGATCTCCTTCTCCGCTCCTGGTTCACTCGTGCCGCCGACGACATGCAGCGGCTGCCGGTTCACAGTCATGCGCGTGATACGTAAATATTGTCGATGATTTGCGCAAGAAACGTGACGCGACTCACGTTTTGCGTTTCTTCCGACGCAATGGAGCGTATCTTCGATCGAGGATGCGCGAATCGTCTAATCGTTCGTTCTCCCCCGCCTGGCGGGAGCGAAGGCACTACCTGTTCTCCGTTCTTCTCACCGCCATCCTCTCCCTTGCCGTTCAATCCGGCGCACCCCTCGATCGCACCCTCTGCCACGATTGCTTCTGGCAGTTCCAGACTCCGGCACTGAAGAAAGAAGTCATCGCCTCCTATCGCGCGATGAAGTGCCGCGACGATTTCTGCCGCGCCGAAGTCTCGTTTCTCCTCGGCAACGTCACCAACGATTCCAAGCTGCTCCGCGATGCCGTGAGCCTCTATGCGAATGCCACAGCACACGAGAGCGATCCTCGCCGCAAGCTTCTGCTCGAGATGATCCTCGGCGTCACGGGCGCGCGCTCCGGCGTGAGTGAGAAAGCGCATCTCACGACCGCGGCGCAACTCGCGATGCAGCAGGGGCGGCCGACCGCTGCAGCGCTGCTGAGTGACATGGTGGCCAACACCCCGCCGCGTTTTGGCGACGCACCGATCCGCACGAAGCTCGTCGTCCCTCCCGGCGCGAAGTTCTTCATCCTCGGCGAAAGCACGATCCGCGTTCCGCAGGGAGCGAGAGTCGCCGTGCAACTCGAGCGCACTTATCGCGACTGGCTCTCGCATCAATTCGATTTCGATTTTCGTGACGGCTCTCTCGGCACGGACTACGTGCTCAACTATCACGAAGGTGCGCGCCTGCGCGACATCATCACGCTCGCACACGCGAGGACCGTTCCCGTCGTGGGAACCATCGTTGCCCGGAAAGGGAACAAGTGGTTCGGCCCCGACGAGACAGGCGTGTTCCGCTACGAGATCCTCGACGACAAGATCGAGTATCCGACGACGAAGCGGCGTGGCGACTACGCGCTGATCACTGACACGCACGGTATCTCCGCACTCGTCGAACAGTCCGCGGCAGGAAACGTCGATCTGGTTCTCGGGTGCGGTGACAATCCCGGCAAGATGCAGGCGGCGTTTCATCTCGCGGAGAGTGGGATCAACGTCTATTTTCCCTGCGATCGTCAGGTCGCAATGCTCCTCGGATACGACGCGCCGGGCGTGCTGCTCGGGACCGCACCGGTGCATGTCGAAAAAGGAGACGTGGTGATCGGCGATCAGCCGGTCAAGTTCAAGATCGGCGAAAAGATCGTGGTGACGGACATCAAGGCGGACTCCGTCGCGCGCTACTACGATTCCGGCGCTCGCTACTTCCGCACGCTGAGTCAATCGGTGCCGCTGCAGATCTTTCCCGTGTATGTCGGAGTGAAGGAAGATGCGAAGGCCGTCGCCGAAGCGAAGCGCGTCGGCGCCGACGTGCTCGGGATCCGCGTTCGCTATCAGGAGGACTACGTTCCGGTACGCGCCTGGCTGGCGGAGTCACCGAATCATCGCGTGGTGCTTTTCCACTCGGCGCCCTACGAGCCGGGGAACCGGCTCTTTTCGGAGTTCCCTGCGCAGGTCACGTTCGGCGATCCGCACCCGCGCTTCGAATAGAGTGGGGGGACAGTCGCCCTCGCCTCCGCTCAATAATCAAAGCCCAATTCATGAATCACGCGCGACACCGGTTCGACCGCGACCTTCTTCTGATAGAGCATGTCGATGATCTGTGAGAACTGCGGTTCTGAATACTGTGTGTCGAACTGCACCTTCACGTTCGCCGGCTCGATGCGATGAAAGACGAGAATCAGCCAGTCCCGATTGCGCATGGCTTCATCGATTTTCGCGGCGACGTCGGCTACGGTCGTCGTATTGATGACGAGCAACACGCGCAGGCGCCAGGGATCGCCGACGGGCAGCGTTTCCATCGGACCGTCGATGAGCCGCGCCGAGCGATAGAGATAGCGAACCTGCGTCTGCACTTCCTCCGCGTCGAAACCGCCAAAGGGAAACGCGACATGTTCCGCGCCCGTGCGAAAGCCGTGATTCAGCAGCCAGATCTTCGACTCGCGGAGCTGCTTGATGATCTGTGCCTGGGGCAGTTTCGACACGTCTTCGTGGTCGACCATGTGCGAAGCGATGTCCCAGTCGTGAATGTCCTGCAGCTTCAGGAGCTGCTGCAGTGACATGTGCTTGTCGGTTCCAACGAGACCCGTCGTGATGTACGCGGTGCCGGCATAGTGATAGCGATCCATGATCGGGCGCGCGGCGTGATAGACCGACGACCAGCCATCGTCGAATGTGATGCTGACGATCCCGTGATCGATCGTCTTCGGCATCGCGGATACCCTGCCGATCCAGATCGTCGCGGGATGTCCCGTGTCGCGAAGGCTGACCTGCACTTCGGACACAGGCACTGTTCCCTGCGGCGTGAATGTCACGGCGCTCCAGTCGTTGCGGCGGATCATGCGAAGCGCGATCTTGTTGCCCTGGAAGTAGTGTCTCTCCCAGTCGTTGCCGCGCTTGAGATCGATGGTCAGCTCTCCGACGGTCTCCAGGTCGGTGATTCGCAGCCAGGTCGTGACCACATGGTGATCGAGCGTGAGGGGAGCGGGGAGGACGCGCCGCAGTGTGACCTGATCCTTCTTGCCGGCGGTCGTCAGCTTGTAGGCGCAGTAGCCGAATGCTGCATTGGGCTCATCGCGGAGCAGCTCGGCATTTTTCAAATCGATTTTCTCGGAGGCGTCGCAACTGAGCAGAACGCGCGGCACCTCGTCAGCGCACAACGGAAGTGCGAGCGCGAGAAGCAGGAGAAGCCCCGTCATCCCGAGCGATGATGAGGGCGCTGTCTGCTGTCTGCTGCCTGCTGTCTGTTGTCTGCTGCCTGCTGTCTGTTGTCGGATCACGTCCTCCAGAAAATCTTTCGCCTGCTGAAAAAGCCGGTGAATGCCGCGACGACGGCCATCATCAACAACCCGCGCACCAGCACACCTGCGGGCGATTTGACGCTGTGACCGTCGAGATCCACTGCGCCGAGGATGGGGATGATGAACATCGGGAGAAGCATGTAGCCCATCATCGAGTTCTGTCCGACTTCGACGAACGGCTTGATGATGTTCCGCCCGGCGCGCAGGATGTCGAAGAGCACGGCGAACGCAACCAGGAGACACATCGCGTTGCCGGCCATCGTCAGGTAATAGCTCATCGTCCCTGGAATCTTCTTGATGCCGCCGCCGATCGGTTCGATGAGCAGGCCGATGAATACCCAGAACGACGCGAAATGCAGCATGGTGGAGATGAACTGCTCCGCGGCCGTGAGCGGATTGCGAAGAAGCGTTGCGATGATGATGGCGAGAACGGCGAACGCGGCGGTCGTTCCGAGAATCCAGCGGTTGTAGAGACCGACCACGAGCAGCGGCTCGACGCACAGCGCAAGCAACGCAATCGAGACGAGACGGGCGCGCGACCAGTGGGCGACGGTGTCTTTCGGCGACTTCATCCATTGCACGAGAAGATCGCCCGCGAGCAGACCCGGAATGACGACGAGCAGCGTGTCGACGAACATCCACTCGAAGACTTCGGGGACGGGAGAAAAGCCCCACATCACATGAGCCCAACCGTTCTCGCGGGACGCAACGTGAACCGCGATGACGATCGCGAGCAACGCCATTCGATGAAGAGGCTTCGTTCGTGTCGCGACCCAGATCATGATTCCCGCGACTGCGCCGAACATGATGATCGCGATGACGTCATCGCGCTGACGCAGGAACGTTCTGGTGAAGAGCTGCGGCGCAGTTGCGAACAGCGCGGCGACGCCGATCCAGCCCGCGATGGGGAGCCCCAGTCGGACTGCCTTCGGCCAGTCGTTGCGCGGGCGCGTGAAGACGAGAAAGCAAAGAAGATAGCCAGCAACCGCCATCATGTTGCCGTGAGGCGTGTAGTCATTCGTCCAGAATGGATTCGAATGGCCGATGATCAGCGCGAATAGATAAAGGAAGAAGCCTCTCCGCAAACCAGCGAGCACAATTCCTTTCCAGCTCATGCCACGATCCATGCGCGCGGTCATCGTCACCGGAATCGCTGCCGCCATCGTGAAGAGAAACGATGCGAACGTGACGTCGCGCCACGCGATGCCCGCAATCGGCTGCAACTCGCCGCCCATCGACGATGGGTATTGGCGGTGATACATCCAGTCGGGAAAGACGCCGAGGGGAATCGTGAAGCCGAGGTTCATCAGGAGGATGAAGAGGCCGCGCAATGCGTCAAGAGAGAGTGCGCGATCGATCGCACTGCGCGCGGCGGTGCGCTCACTGCCGGAGGCGGAGTCGCGTGCCGCCACCTCGGGCAACTTCACGGGTGCCGTTGCGCTGAACTCGGCCACGCTTCGCCCTCCTGTGTTGTTGGGACCGGCATTAAGTGTACAGGGTTCGAATTTGTGAGCTACCTCACAAGAAAACGCGCGAGCTCGTGAGAACGTAGCAATACCAACATCAGTTCGCAGTATTCAAAAGGGGGCGTAAGCCCCCTTTGTGTTTCTGGAGGATCTCATGAAGGTCGTGAAATGGAGTGTAGTGGCGGTAGCGCTGTCGCTGTTTGCATGCGGTGGTCACGAGAACACTCTGACGGGCCCGCCAGAGAGTGTGATGAGCGCGGCTGCAAGCGCTTCAGCGAGCAACGGGAGTCACGGCGCCGCGGGCCGTTCGCGCAGTGCACCATCAACACCGCAGATCGAAGCGGAAGGTCTCGTCAAGAGTGTGAGCGCGACCTCGCTCACAATCACCGATTCGCGCCGCGGCGACATGACCTTCACACTCACCCCGGCGACGATCATTCGCAAAGGACAGCAGACGGTGAATGCTACGGATCTCGCGAGCGGCGATCGAGTGCATGTTCGCGCGACGAAGAGCGGCGACACGCTGACGGCGCAACTGGTCATCGTGCAGAACGCCGAGGAAGAGAACGAGCCGTCGGAATTCGAGGGAATCGTGAAGGCGATCTCCGCGGACTCACTGACGCTCTCGACGCCGGGCGGTGACATCGTGCTGACCCTCAACGCGAAAACGGAGTTCGTTCCCGCTCCTCCTGTCGCGGGCAATCGCGTTCACGTCCGGGCGGACCATGTGAGCAGTGGACTCGTCGCGCTCGTCGTGATGGTTCAGGGCCCGGAAGAACACGAGACCATCGAAGTGAATGGAATCGTGAAGACGATCAGCGCCACTGCGATGACCGTGACTACGCCGGCGAAGGGCGATGTAACGCTGAAGATCGATGCGCAGACCACGTTTCATCCTGCGCCGCCGAGCGTGGGTAGTCGCGTCGAGGTCAGGGCAACCATGAAGGGTGGTGTGCTCGTCGCGACGGACGTCCGGGTCGAGGGCAAGCACTGACGACAAACAAAGTTGTAGTGAGCCGGCAGCCGTGCAACGGGGCGGATGGGATGGGCGTGAGTGTCTCGGCTGCCGGCTGTCGGTGCGCGGGTGGCGTCATCCCGAGCGAAGTCGAGGGACCTCGCGTGTGTGGGAGGCGCGCGACACGATCTTCGTACCGCCCGCCCACCCGGGTCCCTCGACTTCGCTCGGGATGACGGTGGCTTGCGATCGCGTGCCTTGGTTTCTTTCTCTCAGTCGCTGCGCGTGCGCGCGCCGTGGCTCGCTTCCAGGAAACTCCCTGCGTTCATGCGGCGTTGCGGCCCCCCACCTGCTGCCTGCTGTCTGCTGCCTGCTGTCTGAAACGAGGCAGGACGCGCCACGA
>CAZKID010000149.1:0-11670 GCA_964552405.1 uncultured Thermoanaerobaculia bacterium | reverse complement strand
GGGGGGGCGAGGGGGAGGCTCGGCGGGCGGGGAAGTCGCGGCCGGGCCCGCGGGCAGGCGGAATCGGCGGCTCGCCTTTCCCTCAGACCGGGGCAGCGAGTGGCAGCGGGCATGGGCAACACAGCTCGAGGGCATCGACTCGCTGCGATCTCAGACCATCCATTCGTTCTGTCAATCGCTGTTGCGGCAATTTCCGATCGAGGCAGGACTCGATCCGCGCTTCAAGATCATCGAGGGATTCGAGCGTTCGCTGCTGCACTCCCAGCTTTACGACGCGTGGGTCGATGAAGAGACGCGCCTGCATCCGACCGAGGCGAAGCTCGAGGAGTGGTCGTTCCTGCTGCGGCACAGCGGGTATCTCTTTCAGATCCGCGATGCGATCTTCTCGCTCGTCGAGCGCCGCGATCTCGTCGCGGAGCGCGCCGGCGCGGAGTCGGATTTCGCGATGCTCGAGGAGCGGCTCATCGTCGCGCTGCAGACAGTGACCGATGGTGCAATCGGCCGTTGGGTCGCGGCGCATCCGCCGAAGCGCGGCTCGATCGATCACTGGATCGAGTACCTCGAGCCGATTGCGCCGGAGATCCGCTCTCGCAATCTGCCCAAGGGGCGGGCGAACGAGCGCATTGCCGGCGCGCTGAAGATTCTGCGCGGCCCTTCGGAGAAGAAAGATGCGTCGATGTACGACGTGCTCGTCAGTCATCGCGCCGCGCTCGCACTGCTGTCGATGGCCGAGCGCTTCCTCGCATTCCTCGACGCGGAGAAACAGAAGCTCGGCGTCGTCGACTTCGACGACCTTCTCGTCCGCACGCTGGCGATGCTCGACGATGACGCAGTTCTGGAACAGATTCGCCGACAGATCGACTATCTGTTCGTCGATGAATTTCAGGACACCGATCGCACGCAGGCGCGCATCATCGATCGTCTCGCGCGCGACCGTTACGGCGACTATGTACCGGGGAAGACCATCGTCGTCGGCGATCCGAAGCAATCAATCTACGGATTCCGGCGTGCCGATCCTGAGACGTATGCGCAGATGACGCAGCGCCTCATCGAGCATGGTGCCGAGCACCGCATCATCACGGATCAATATCGCAGCGATCCGCGCCTCCTGGAGGCGATCAACGAGCTCTTCACGACGCTGTTCCCGCATCTGCCCGAGGATGTGAACGTCTTTCGGCCGCGGTATCACAAACTGCGCGCCGGACGATCGAAGTCCCCACTCGCGATCGACGCGCCGATCACATTTCTCCACGCCATGCACGACGACAAGAGCGACCGTCATTTCTGCGAAGCGGAGTCGATCGCGGAGTGGATTCGTTCGCGCGGCGGCGAGCTGCGGCAGTACGCGATTCTCTTTCGCCGGCTCACGAAGATCGACGACTATCTCGACACGCTCGATCGCTATGGCATCGATTACGTGCTCCCGCCGACGCGGCAGTTTCTCGACCGGCGCGCGCCAGTCGATCTGATCGCGGTCTTGCGCGCGATCGCGTATCCCTTCGATCGCGGCGCGGCGATCAGTGCGGCGCGAACGCCGTACTTCGCGCTCACGGATGAAGAGATCGCAGCCGGCATCCTCTCCGGGTCACCGGCGTGGACTTCGTTCGTCGAAGTTCTCGACACGTTTCGCGCACGATCGCACCAGCTCACCATCACGCAGATCATCGATCACATCATCGACTCGACGCGGATCGAGGAAGTCTTCGACGCCGCGGCCGATGGCGTCCGCTCGAAGCGGCACATCGAACACCTCCGTGCCGTCGCGTTCGAGTACGACCAGAAGATCGGCGGCTCCGTCCGGCAGTTCGTCGATGAGATTGCGCGGCGCCGCGCGGAGCCGGACGAGATCGAGCCTTCCCTTCTCGACGACTCCCGCGATGCGGTGCGCATCCTCACGGTGCACGCGGCGAAGGGGCTCGAGTTCGACACGGTGATCCTCCCCGACCTCGTCTTCCCGACCAAGTCGCCCGAGATCTTTCTGACGGAAGATCCGAAGGCGCTCGTGATGCGCGGTCAGTTCGAAACGCTGAACGCGCAGTGGCTGGGAGAGATCGGCAGCGATCGCGAGTCGGCGGAAATGCGGCGCTTGTTCTACGTCGCGGTCACGCGCGCGAAACGCGAGGTCGCCTTCGTCTGCAACACCGGCTCCTTTTCGAAGATGGGATTCTTCAGCTGTCTCACCGAGGCGTTCGGCTTCGAGAAGGAGTCGTTCGCACGATGGTGGAATGAGGGACGCGAGCTGCGCACGCTCAACGGAATCTCTGTCGCATTCGAGAAGCTGTCCGCGCATGGCGCGGGTGAGCGCACACGGCGGCGGCTTCGCGATCCGCAACTCGAGGCGGCTCTCGCGACGAACGAGCTGGCGGAGCCATCGCTCACGCCCCTGCCACCCATCGAGAAGCTCGAGATTCCCGTTCGACGCGACCGCTCGGCCGGAATTCTTCTACATCGCGTGCTCGAACTGTGGGACGGCGCATCCGATCCACTGTCAGTGTTGTCCGCGGCGGCCACGGAGCTCGGCTCTTCGCCCGATGCGGTCGCGCAGGCAAGACAACGGCTGCACGTCGTCACGCAATCGGAGACATTCCGAAGAATCGCCGCGGCGGAAACGATCGGACGTGAATTGCCCATTCGTCTTGCGGACGGCGAGAGCCGCATCGATCGTCTGATCCGCGAGAACGGCCGCGAGATCGTGATCGATTACAAGAGCGGGAAAGCGTCGGATGAACATCTGCAGCAGGTGCAGCGGTACTGCGACGCGATCGCCAAGATGACCGGGCGGGAGTGCGGCGGTGTGGTGTGGTACATCGATGTGGAAAGTGACCATGAAGTGAACGTGTAGTACCGCGAGCACATACAATCTCTTCACCCATGCCGCTCACGAAGGTCGTCATCCTCTCGTTCATCGCCTTGATCACGATGGTCAACCCGCTCGCGGTGATCCCGTCGTTCGTGGCGCTGACCGGAGGCATCACGCGCCGCACGCGCGCGAGCGTCGCACTCGTCGCTGGCATCGCCTGCATCGTCGTCCTCACCACGTTCCTGCTCGCCGGCAACTACGTCTTCAAATTCTTCGGCATCACCGTGCCGGCGTTTCAGATCATGGGCGGCGTCATCTTCCTCACGAACGCGATGCGGGCACTCGTCGACGACGACCGGCGTGAATTCAACGTGGGCGGCGAGAAGAGGATGGCTGACAGCGATCAGAAGAAAGCCGAGATCGATCCGACGTCGATCGCCGTCGTCCCCATCGCGGTGCCGATGCTCTCCGGTCCGGGAGCAATCACCTCCGTGATGGTCCTCGTGAATCTCTATCCCGGATTCGAGGCCAAGCTGGCCGTCCTCATCGCGATCATCGCCGTCGGCGCTCTGTCGTACGCCGTGCTGCTCGCCGCCGATCCGATCTCGAACGTGATCGGCGATCGCGGCCGTCTCGTCTTCGCCAAAATCATGTCGCTCCTCCTCGGCGCGATCGGGATTCAGTTCATCATCAACGGCGTGAAGCCGGTGATGCTGGAGATCATGCACAGCTGATGTTCATCGGTCACGACTCCTTCTCCTTCGCCGCGAAACGAGCTACGCCTCGGATCAGCCTCGGCATCCTCGTCGCGGCTCCCAATCTCCTCGATCTGATCTGGCCCATCTTTCTCCTGCTGGGCATCGAGCACGTGCGCATTGCACCCGGCAACACGAAGATGACGCCGCTCGACTTCTACGACTATCCGTGGTCGCACAGCCTGGCGATGTCCGTGGTGTGGGGCGTGCTCTTCGCAGGCGGATACTGGTTGCGCACGCGTTACGCGCGCGGAGCGATTGTGATCGCCCTGCTCGTGGTGAGTCACTGGGTGCTCGATTTCATCACGCACGCGCCCGACATGCCGCTCTGGCCCGGCGGACCGAAGGTGGGCCTCGCACTCTGGAATCATCCGGCTGCTGCCGTCCTGATCGAAGCGGCGATGTACATCGCAGGCATCGCATTCTACCTGCACACGACGCGGGCGAAAGACCGCACCGGCACGCTCTCGCTTTGGATCTTCGTAATCACACTGGCGGCGATCTACATCAGCAGTCTCATGGGACCGGCTCCTCCGAACGTGCAAGCCGTCGCGTGGATGACGCTCACGCTCTGGCTTCTTCCGTTCTGGGCCGCGCAAATCGACCGGCATCGCGAGCTCCGCACGTGAAGAGTCTCTTTCTCATCAACACGCGCTCGGGCACCGCGCGGAAGTACGACGTCGCTGCGCTGATCCGCAACGCGTGCAGCGGCGACAAGGTCGCGTTCGACATTGCACCGTGCGAACGGAAAGAGGATCTCGACGCGATCATCGACGGCGCCGAGCGCTCAGACGTCGACGTCGTGTACGCAGTTGGCGGTGACGGCACCGTGCACGAGATCGCGAAGCGGCTCGTTGGACGCAACATCGCGCTGGGCGTGCTGCCGATCGGATCGGGCAATGGATTTGCGCGGCACATCGGCCTGCCGATGGACCCGACTCGCTCGCTGCGCGCCTGTTCGAAGCGAACGATCGCAACCATTGATACGGCCGAGGTGAATGGGATTTCGTTTCTGGGAACGATGGGAGTGGGGCTCGATGCATGGATCGCGGATCGCTTTGCCGTCGCGGGGACGCGAGGGCTGGCGACGTACGTGCGTGTTGGCGTGCGCGAGATCATCGCGTACCGGGCGGAAGAATACGAGCTGGAAATCGACGGCGCGCGAACGCAGGTGAAGGCGAAAGTCATCGCGATCGCAAACACCTGTCAGTACGGCAACGACGCGAAGATCGCACCGTGCGCATCGGTGAGAGACGGGCTGCTCGATGTCGTGACGATTGCAGACATCTCGCTGCTGCGTGCGCCGTGGCTGACGCTGCAACTGTTTCGAGGAACGATCGATCGCGCGCGCGGAGTCCGCTCCTCGCGCGGAAAAGAGATCGTGATCCGCCGCAAAACCGCTGGACCGGTCCATCTCGATGGCGAGCCATTTGCGATGGCGGAAACCTTGAATGTTCGCGTAAGGCCCTTGTCCTTGAAGGTGCTGTTGCCCGATGCCACAGGAACCATCTAATGCTCACCCGCTGCGCGCGCTGCGCCATCGCAACTTCCGGCTCTTCTTCACCGGACAGTTGATCTCGCTGACGGGCACATGGATGCAGCAGGTGGCGCAGTCGTGGCTCATCTATCGCCTCACCCACTCCGCCCTTCTCCTGGGCGCGATCGGATTCGCAGGCCAGATTCCCTCGCTGCTCTTCGGCGCGCTCGGAGGCCATGTCGCGGACCGGCACGAGCGCCGGCGCGTGCTCGTCATCACGCAAAGCGCGGCGATGATCCTTGCCTTCATCCTCGCTGCGTTGACGCTGACCGCTGTGATCCGCGAGTGGGAGATCTTCGTGCTCGCCGCGCTGCTCGGCGTGGTGAACGCGTTCGACGTTCCGGTGCGACAGGCGTTTCTCGTGCAGATGGTCGAACGCGAGGATCTGATGAACGCGATCGCACTGAACTCGTCGATGTTCAACGGCGCGCGGATCGTCGGACCCGCGATCGCTGGTCTGCTCGTCGCGGCGATCGGAGAGGGGTGGTGCTTCTTCGCGAATGCCGTGAGTTACATCGCGGTGATCATCGGGCTGATGATGATGTCGTTGCCATCGCTGGCACCGCAGTCGATCAGCGGGTCGCCGTGGGAGAACATCGTCGAAGGATTTCGCTACGTCGCCTCAACCGCGCCCATTCGCGCGCTGTTGCTGCTCATCGGTCTCGTGAGTTTCGCAGGAATGCCGTACACGGTGTTGATGCCGGTATTCGCCGATCAGATCCTGCACCAGGGTGCGCGCGGACTCGGCATTCTGATGGGAGCGTCGGGCATCGGCGCATTGATCGGATCTGTGATGCTCGCCATGCGCTCGACGGTGCGCGGCCTCGGACGCTGGGTTGCGGTCGCCTCGATCGGAGTCGGTGCATCCGCACTCGCCTTCGCGTTCTCGAAAGACTTCATCGTTTCGATCATCGTCCTCGTTCCGCTCGGGACGTCGATGCTGGTGCAGATGGCTTCATCGAACACGCTGATCCAGTCGATGGTGCGCGACGAACTGCGCGGGCGCGTGATGTCCGTCTACACGATGATGTTCGTCGGCTTCGGTCCGATCGGAGCCCTGGTCGCGGGCTCGCTGGCAGAGCACATCGGCGCTCCGAAGACTGTGGCGGCCGGCGCCGTCCTCACGATCCTCGGCTCGATCGTATTCTCCATCCGCTTGCCCCAACTGCGAGGCGAAGCGCGGGCGTTGATCATCGCGCAACAAGCGGGGGCAGGCGAGCCGGTGGAGCAGGCTACGGCAACGGGCGCGGAGTAGGTCGCGATGTCGCGGTGCTCAGTGAGCCAGCAACTCGTCGATCCGCTGCGCGAGCTCGTCTCGTGTCTTCGCGAACCGATCCTGTGAGGTGCCTTCTCCGAACGTCGGATCTTCGATCGGCCAGTGCTCGATGCGCGTCGCACCGGGCCAATTCGGACAATCGAGAGCGGCGGAGTCACATACCGTGACGACGATGTCGAATGGCTGATCGATGTACGGCGCCGCGGCTTTCGACTGCGCGTCGCTGATATCGATTCCGATCTGCGCGAGCGCCTGAATCGCACCGGGGTGCACCCAGCCCGCGGGCCGCGATCCTGCCGACACGACGTCGTATTCATCTCCGTGGAATGCGCGCGCCAGACCTTCCGCCATCTGGCTGCGCGCCGCGTTTCCGGTGCAGAGAAACAGAATCCGCTTCTTCATGGAGCGAGACGCTCGATCACCCAGTCATTCGGATCGCGCAGCCGATAGATGAAGCGATCGTGGAGACGATCGGTGCGCCCCTGCCAGAACTCGAACATCACGGGAATGACGCGATAGCCGCCCCAATGCGGAGGACGCGGTACCGCGGCATCGCGATACGTCGACTCGAGCTGACGGTAACGCTCATCGAGATCGCCGCGGCCCATGATGACCTTCGACTGATCCGAAGCCCACGCGCCGAGCTGACTGCCGCGAGGACGCGTGACGAAATACTCGTCGGATTCCTCTTCCGTCGTGCGCACGACCGCGCCTTCCACGCGCACGGAGCGGCCGAGCGCAGGCCACCACCAGCAAAGCGCTGCGCGCGGATTCTCGTGCAGCTGCGCCGCCTTGGCGCTGTTGTAGTTCGTGAAGAAGACGAAGCCGCGCGCATCGAATCCTTTGAGCAGGCAGATGCGGTTGAAGACGCTGCCGTCGGGAAGCGCCGTCGCGACGCTCATTCCCTCCGGCAGATCGGGCTGTTTCTGCTGGGCTTCCTCGAACCACTTTCCGAACTGATTGAAGGGACTCGGATCGAGATCGGTCTCGAGCAATTGACCATGGGCGTATTCGCTCACACGACACTCCTCAGCAACTTCTGGATTACGCGAGCCGACTCCGGGGCGTCCATCATGGTTGCAGCACGCTCCATGGTGAACCACGCCAGCTCGTTCGACTCATCAGCCTTGATCGTGATCGAAAGCGGTGAGGCCGTGCGTGCTACGTACCGCACATCGAAGTGATGATGCAGCGGATCGCCCTTCGAGGCGGGAATCGGATGAACGTCGACGTCGAGAATCTCTTCGTCTATGACGAGATCCTCGAGTCCCGACTCCTCCCACCCCTCCCGCCGCGCGGCCTCGATGGGCTGCTCGCTGCCGTCCACGTGACCGCCCATCTGCAACCAGCGTTGGAGGCGCTTGTGATGATGGAGGAGCAGACGCCCTTCGCCATCGACGATGTAGCAGCTGGCGGTGATGTGTCCCGGTTCGAATTTCGAGCGCGAAAAGGGTTCCGGGGCGGTAGTCAACAACTTGACGACTCGGGCCACGTTCGCCTCTTCGATGGAATCGGCAGCCCGATACGTCAGCAGTTGTTCGAGGAGACGTTCACGGCGAGACATCGCCGCTCATGCTAACGCGAGGGAAACCACTGGTAGAGGAAAAAATAGACCAGTACGCCGGTGACGGAGACGTACATCCAGAGAGGGAACGTCACTTTCGCAAACCGGCGGTGCGTGGCAACGCGCATCTTGAGACCGTTGAACACGGAGACGATTGCCAGCGGTACGATCACCACGGCCAGCACCGTGTGCGAGAGCAGGAGTGTGAAATAGACGGGACGGCTCCATCCCGTGCCGGCAAATCGCGTCGCACCAGCCACCGAGTGATAGGCGAGATAGCTCGCGAGAAACACGAGCGAGGTCGTGCAGGCGGCGAGCATGAAGCGCTTGTGTGCCTCGATCTTCTTCCTGCGAATGAGCAGGAAGGCGGTCAGGAGAAAGACGCCGCTCAGCCCGTTGAGCGTCGCGTTGATGGCAGGCCAGAGGTGAGTCACTCGCGCCCCAGTTCTTTCACGGTCGATGCAACGCGATCCACAACACCATCCTCGTTCGAATCACAGTATTCGCGGATCCATCCGTCTTTGTCCGCGATGACGAACTTCGAGCTGTGCAGCAACGGCTCCGCGCCCGGTTGCGGATCGCCGCCCGCGGCCAGCTTGAAACCGTCGACGGAAAGCTTGACGATCACATCGCGGTCGCCCGTGAGAAACATCCACCGCTCGTCGTTGCGAACCTTCTTCGCGTACTCGGTGAGCACCGAGGGCGTATCGCGCTTCGGATCGACACTGATCGAAACGAAGCGGACCTTCGCATCCTTCGGCACCTTCGGCGTGATTCTGCGCAACGCGCCGGTCATCACAGGACACGACGCGGCGCAGTTGGTGAAGATGAAGTCATAGACGGTGACGTAGCCCTTGTTCGCTGCGAGATTCACCGGCTTCCCGCTCTCAGCGATCAGGTGCGCGTCAGGAACCTCGAACAACCGCGGAAGATCGGACGAGCGATGGCACGCCGAGACAGCGGACAGCAGACAGCAGACAGCAGCAGAGAGAAGCACGCGCTTCCAACCTGCTGCCTGCTGTCTGCTGTCTGCTGTCTGACTCACGTGCGAGCGGAGATCACGAGCATCGTCATCACGATGATGAGATAGATGTTCGACGTCATGAACAGCTTCATCGCGGTCTTGTTCGTACGGTCGAAGAAAAAGCGAATCGACATGGCGAGAATCGCCATCGACGATGCGCTTGCCCCGATCAGATAGACCGCGCCGCTCATCCCGACGAGCACCGGGGCGACGCTCACTGCGAGCAGCGCCAGTGACCAGATCACGGCCTGACGCGCCGTTGCCGTACCATCCTCATCGCGCACGGACGTCATCGCGAATCCTGCGCGGCCGTAATCCTCGCGATAGATCCAGCTGATGGCCATGAAGTGCGGAAGCTGCCAGAAAAAGAGAATCCCGAAGAGGATCCAGCCGCCGATCGCGAGCGAGCCGGTCGCGGCAGTCCAGCCCATCAGCGGCGGGATCGCGCCCGGCACGGCGCCGATGATCGTGCATGCTGTCGAGATCCGCTTCAGCGGGGTGTAGACGAAGATATAGCTCGTCAAGGTGAAGGCGCCGAGAAATGCAGTCAACCAGTTGACCATCACGCCGAGATAGAGCGTGCCGGCGATCGCGATGAGCGTGGAGAAGACGAGCGCATTCGCCGGCGTGATGCGGCCATCGGGCAGCGGACGCAGACGCGTGCGGCGCATCTTCGCGTCGTGCTCGCGCTCGACGTACTGATTCAGCGCGTTCGTCCCCGCTGCCACAAGTGCGGTACCGAGAAGAACGTTGAGGAGCGCGATCGCATCGACACGCTGCGCACCCGCGAGATAGCCTGCCGCCGTCGTGATCAGAACCATCATCACGATGCGCGCCTTCGACAGCTCGAGGTAGTCACGGGAGATTGCGAGAACTGCGCTCATGCCGCGATCTCCAGCATGCTCTCCACTTCACGCTTCTGCACGCGAACACCCATCCACCGCGTACTGAATGCCAGCATGAGCGAGGTCGCCAGCGTTGCCGCGCCAGTCATCACGTGCATGCTCGTGATCGACGCGTGATGCACCGCGG
Source organism: uncultured Thermoanaerobaculia bacterium (assembly GCA_964552405.1). GTDB lineage: Bacteria > Acidobacteriota > Thermoanaerobaculia > Gp7-AA8 > Gp7-AA8 > JAJPHC01. Next base: position 1,682 of record CAZKID010000149.1, on the reverse strand, counting down.
TCTGACCGACGAGCGAGTGATAGAGCGCCTGATTCGCTGCGTAGTCCCAGACGACTTTCGCGCCGAGATAGACCTGCGCCGCCAGCAACGCGAGCAGCAGAGTCGCGTAACCGCGGAACTGCTTCTCGCGGAAGCAGCGCACGGCGACTGTAAGGATCATGATCGTGACCGCGAGTGCGCCCATGCGATGCGCGAAGTTCGCGGCGATGAGACCTGTTGTGAACGGCGGGATCAAATGGCCGTTCGACAGCGGAAAATCGGGGATCGCCGTACCCGCTCCGAGATGTCTGACCAGCGCGCCGAGGAGAATCTGAGCGTAGATCGTCGCCACGAGAGCAACAGATAAGCCCCTCACCCCTGGCCCCTCTCCCCGCTCGCGCGGGGCGAGGGGGACTCTGAGTCCGTGCGTAAAGTAAGCGATCGAGACGTTGAGGCAGAAGAAGATCTCCGCTACCGCAGCATGCGCGATCGAGAGCGCATGGGGCTGGAGAAAAAGGACAGTCAGGCCACCGAGAACACCCTGAAACACGACGGCGCCGACCGAACACCAGCCGAGTCTCCGTACGAACTTCTTCGGCTCGAAGAGTTGCAGGCAGATCGCGAGAACGACCGAGAGAAACCCGACGCTGCCGGCGATCAGACGATGGCCCGCCTCGTACAACACGCCGCCGACCATCTTAGGGATCAGCACGCCATAGTTGAGAGGCCAGTCAGGAACGGACAAACCAGAGCCGGTCGAGGTGACCATGGCTCCCGCGAAAATCAGGAACAGAGTCAGGACTGCGACTACCTTTGCAAAGAGTCGAAGCCATGCTGGAGTTGGGGCAACAGAGATCATCCGGGGGCTTTATACCTCAACTTCCCGGCTGTGCCGGAGCCTGGGATTTCATCCACTTCACGAACTCGTCGTGCGTATCGACGAAGAGCTGCCCGCGCATGCGGTAGTGGCTGAGACCGCAGAGCTGCGCACAGGCGATTTCCCACGTCGCGCCGTCGTTCGTCTTGATCGGCGTGAAGTGCACTGGAACGTCCATTCCCGGGATCGCATCCTGCTTCACGCGCATGACCGGCAGAAAGAAGCTGTGAATCACATCCTTGGAAGAGATGTGGACGATCACAGGCCGGTCCTTCTCGACGTGAAGTTGGTTGATCATGACGATGTCGTCTTTGCCGGCGGGATCGTTCGGATCGAGGCCGACCGGATTGCTGGAAGACATGAGCTCCGGCTTCCGGTTGCCGAAAACGCCGTCGGGACCCGGATAGTGGATGTTCCACGCAAACTGCTCAGCCATCACGTGAATTTCCAGCGGATTGGTTTCCGGTCCCGGCTTGCTGGTCCACTTCCCCCACAGCGGAATCGAGAACACGAGCAGCAACACCGCCTCGGCCACCACGATCGCCCCCTCGCCGTAGGTCGACCAGTGCGACTTCATGCCGTGGTGATCCGCCTTCGGGTTGTTCTTCGCGCTGAAGCGCCAGAGCGCGAAGAGGAAGTACGCGAGCCAGAAGACGAAGAGCACGAGCATGAGCACGTGCACCCAGGCATTCAGCCGGTCGAGCTCTGCTCCGTGAGCCGAGGCGATCGGAGGCATGTACTTGGCGAGAAATTCTTGCATGTCAGTGAACTCCCCCTTCGATGAGGTGGAACGACTCGCGGCGGCGGCGCAGCGCGCGCGCCCGCA
>CAZKID010000148.1:0-11709 GCA_964552405.1 uncultured Thermoanaerobaculia bacterium | reverse complement strand
CCCCCGGGGTAGGGCCGGGGGACATTGCCGGAAATCGTCGTGAGGCCTCCAGTCCCAGCAGAAAAACGCCGAATCCGATTGTTGTCGGTATCGGCAATGAAGATGTTTCCATTGCGGTCAACACACACACCCTTGGGAAGGTTCAGTCCGGCGGAGGTCGCTGGCCCGCCGTCGCCCGAGAAATCAACCCGGCCACTTCCAGCGACGGTCGTAATGAGTCCGCTTCCGACGGCGACTTTTCGTATGCGGGCGCTGTACGTGTCGGCGATCAATAGATTGCCGGCTGAATCCGTCCCGACGGCGTATGGATAGTCCACGCCAGCAAGCGACCCGGGACCGCCATCACCAGAAAACACCTGCGAGCCGTTCCCAGCGACCGTTGAGATAAGCCCGTTCGAGCCGCCTACTTTGCGAACACGCTGTGCGAAGGTGTCCGCGATGAAGATGTTTCCGGATGGATCGACCGCGATTCCATAGGGGGTCTTGAGGCTGGCGACCGTCGCAGGACGGCCATCGTCACTTCCACCGCCCGCGATTCCTATGATGGATTGAGCGGACGCCGTTGTTACGAGCAACAAGAAGTAAATCGCGACGCCCCACACTAGTCTCCCTTCAATACGTTTGACCGACGTCATCGGGAACGCCTATTGACTTATCGAAGAGGACGAAGGGGGTCCACAGCTCCCATTCGTCTTAAACGAAAAAACATCCGTACTTGCACTCGAAACGTTCTCACAGAACCCATCCCCCTTTGCTGTGACCTTCCAGAAGTACGTCGTAAGTGGTTCCAGGTTGGAGGGGCTGTAGCTTGTGGGTACGAGATCTCTGGCGACAATCGATTGAGGCGGGTTCGAGGTGTCGAGATAAACGTCATAGTGAACCACGCCTTTTACGGTCCCCCATGACAACACAGGAGCAACGGGCACGCCGGAAGAGTTGTTCGCGGGTTGTGCAAGAACTGGCTGTGTGATCGCAACGCATTTCCGGACCACGCGGACGCGGGAATTACCCGTGTCAGCCACATAGAGATTGCCTGAAGGGTCCAATGTCGCGGTGAAGGGTGCTGCAAGCCGCGCTGCGGTTGCCGCGCCGCCGTCGCCGGAATATCCTTCCGGCATTCCGCCTGCCAGCGTAGTAATGATTCCGGTCGACACGCTGACCTTTCGTATTCTTCCACCTTCTGCGATGTAGAGATCGTTTGCGGAATCGACGTGGACGCCCAGGGGGCTGTCGATACCGGAGACTACTGCGAGGCCGCCATCGCCCGAGTAGGTGCCTCCGGTGCCCGCCACGGTTGTGATGAGGCCTCCGGTGCTCACCTTGCGAATTCTGCGATTCGAGAAGTCCGCGATGTAGACATTACCGTTGGAGTCCGACGCGACTCCCGTTGGGTTGAACAGCGCCGCAGCAGTAGCAGGCCCGCCATCGCCGGCGAATCCGCCGCTGCCATTGCCTGCGAGAGTCGAAATCGCGCCGCTCGTTGGATCGACCCTCCGAATTCGGTGATTGCCTGTATCTGCGATGTACAGATTCCCGGAAGAATCGACGTCGACGTCCGAGGGTCCGTTCAACTGCGCGGCTGTTGCCGGACCATTGTCTCCAAGTGCGCCAGCAGTGCCATTACCGGCGACCGTCGAAATGATCCCGGTCTGCGCGTTGACCTTTCGAATTCGTTCATTGAGCTCATCGGCGATATAGAGATTCCCCGATCGGTCCATGGCCAACCCCAGGGGGTCGGTCAACTGAGCGGCCGGGGCGAGTTGGCCATCCCCGTTGTCGCCCGACACGCCGTTACCGGCAACCGTCGTGATACGTCCCGTTGTACTCGATACCTTGCGGACACGATTCCCTTCCGTGTCCGCGATGTATAGATCGCCCGCAGCATCTACGACGACTCCGGCGGGATCGATGACCGCAGCTGTTGCTGGATCACCGTCGCCGACCAGCCTGTCGTTTCCACTTCCCGCTACGGTGGAAATGATTCCGTTGGTCGCATCCACTCTACGGACACGCCCTTGTTCAGCGATGAATAAATTGTCGTTTGCGTCGAGAGCAATTCCATCGGGATAGAAGATTCCGGCAGCAGTAGCCAGGCCGCCGTCTCCCGAGAAACCGCTACTTCCGCCTGCAATGGTAGTAATGACTGTCGTGGCGGCAGCGATTTTGCGAACGCGTTGGTTCAGCGTGTCTGCGATGTAGAGATTTCCCGAAGTGTCGAGAGTTACGCCAGAAGGATAGGCAAGCGTGCAACCAGTCGCTGGACCTCCGTCTCCTGAAAATCCTCGCGTTCCATTGCCGGCTACGGTCGAGATGATTCCGCTCTGGGCGTCTACCTTGCGAATGCGGTGATTGAGCTCGTCGGCTATGAAGAGGTTCCCGCGGCCATCGATCGCAAGGCCAGTGGTGCTCCTCAGCTCCGCACTAAGTGCCGGACCACCATCACCAGAATCACCGAGCGTGCCTTTCCCTGCAACGGTAGCCATGATTCCAGTGGCAACTGAAATCTTGCGAACTTTGCCCGATTCTCCGATGAAGATGTTGCCTGCTGCATCCAACGCCAGACCGTCCACGACGCCAAGGCGAGTTTGCGTAGCAGGGGCGCCATCGCCGCGATAGTCCGTGATAGCGCTGCCAGCCACCGTGGAAATAGTCCCACTGCCGGCGGATACCTTTCGCACGACATTGTTGTTGGAATCAGTAATGTAGAGATTCCCGGCTTTGTCGAAGGCAAGCGACTGTGGATGCCACAGTCCTGCAGAAATAGCGGGGCCACCATCGCCAGAGTAAAGGTACCCACCGTTGCCCGCGATGGTCGTCAAGATCCCGGTGCGAATGACGATTCTGCAAACTCGATTGTTGAAACGGTCAGCAACATGGAGATTTCCGGATGCATCGAGGGCGATCCCCTGCGGCCCCGATAGGGCCGCAACCGTGGCCGGCCGGCCGTCGTCCGTGCCGCCGCCTGCGACCGTGTAGATGGATTGTCCTGATGCCCTCTTGGCGGGGAACGCCAGCAACAGGCACAGCGCGAAATGCTGCAATCGAAAAAGACGACTCATCTCTGATTCGCTTGGCAACGGCTTCTTGCTGCGGTTTTTTGGGTTGTGTTGTTTCTTTAAAGAATACAGCCGGGACAGATTCAGATGACGCGGATTTCTCTTTTTGACATGATCCCGCCGCATGAAGACCGTGCTCGCTGCCTTTCTGTTCGCCGCCGCCACCGTTTACGGTTTGCCGAGCGAGGATGCGAAGTTCGAAGCCATCGCCAATCAGTACGTCGAAGAGCTCTTGAAGATGCATCCCGAACGTGCGACGGAACTCGGTGATCATCGCTACGACGATCGTCTCGATGACTACACCCGCGAGGGCGTCGACCGCGACATCAAGTTCAATCAGGACACCCTCGCCGCGCTCGCGAAGATCAAGCGCGATCAGTTGAGTCCGACGAATCGCATCGACATCCGCATTCTCGAGAACGCGCTGCAATACCAGATCTACTCGGCAGAAGTGCTGCGCAGCTGGGAGTGGAATCCCCAGACCTACAACATCGGCCGCGCCATCGATTCGCTGCAGTCCCGTGAGTTCGCCCCCGCCTCGGCGCGGCTCAGGAGCGTGATTGGACGCCTCAATCAGGTTCCCGAGGTCGTGGCAGCGGCGAAGGCCAATCTGAAGAATTCGCCGAAGATCCATGTCGAAACGGCGATCACTCAGAACAGGGGAACCATCTCGCTGATCAAGAACGATCTCGAGCCGCTGAAGAAGGCCGCGCCCGAATTGCAGGCGGAGGCCGAGGCTGCACAGAAGAAGGCGATTGAGGCGCTCACCGAGTACGGCACCTGGCTGCAGAACGATCTCCTTCCCCGCGCCAACGGCGACTTCCGCCTCGGTGAGGAGAAGTACCGCCGCAAGCTGCGTTTCTCGCTAGAGACCGATCTGACCAAAGAACAGATCCTCGCGCGCGCGGAGACGGAGCTCAAGAAAACACAGGGCGTGATGTACGCCACTGCGCTGAAGCTCGGCGCGAAGCCGGATGACGATCATCGCAAGGTCATCAAATCGGTGCTCGACAAACTCGCGGATCAGCATCCGACCAACGAGACGATCATCGGACTCGCCGAGAAGGATCTCGCGGCGACGACGGCGTTCGTACGCAAGCATGGTCTGGTCACCGTGCCGGCAGAGCCGATTCAGGTGACGCCGATGCCGGAGTACAACCGCGGCGTCGCGGTGGCGTCGTGCAACTCTCCGGGCGCGCTCGAGAAAAACGGCAAGACGTTCTTCTACATCTCGCCGACGCCCGCCGACTGGACACCGCAGCGCGTCGAGACGTTCTTCCGCGAGTACAACAACTTCATGCTGCAGGATCTGACGGTGCACGAAGCCATGCCGGGGCATTACCTCCAGCTCGCGCACGCGAACAAGTTCCATGCGCCGACGAAGATCCGCGCAATCTACGGCAATGGCCCCTTCATCGAAGGCTGGGCGACGTACGCCGAACAGATCATGGCCGAAGCGGGCTATGGCGGACCGGAAGTGAAGATGCAGCAGCTCAAGATGCGGCTGCGCCTCATCATCAACTCGATCATCGATCAGAAGATCCACACCGCGGGCATGACCGAGAAGGAAGCGATGGAACTGATGATGAACGAGGGCTACCAGGAGGAAGGAGAGGCGGCAGGGAAGTGGCGCCGCGCGATCCTGACGTCGACGCAACTCTCGTCATACTTCGTCGGCAACATCGAGATGAACGACATTCGCGATGCGTGGGAGAAGAAGCACGGGAAGAAGGATCTGAAGAAGCTGCACGACACGATGCTGTCGTATGGCTCGCCCGCTGCGAAGTACGTGAAGGAGATGATGGGATTCTGAATGTTTCTCGCGGAGACAATTTACCGCGAGTCGATCCAGCGTACGAACACGCGCGACGAAATCCCATACAGCCGGTCATCAGTCGTTCGTGTATACGCGAGCGCGGTCAAGCCATTGCCGTTGCTGCGCAGCACGGGATTGAGCTCGTTCTCCGCCGTGCCGGCAGCCAGGAACTCGCCGGCGATCGTGCCGTCCGCACGAATCCGGGCTGCACGGATATCGTCATTCGACATCCATGCTGCGATCCAGAAGCGGCCGTCCCAGGCCAGCGAGACCGGCGTCGTTGCCGGCAGCTCTGTCCGGCCCTCGATCGCGGCATTCGCGCTGAGACGAATGACGAGTGGAGCCGCCCCGACGAGCCAGCCGTCCGGCTTCGCCGCGATCGCGACTGCTGTGGCATTACTCTGAAGATCAGTGACATCGCTCAACTTCCCATCTGCATACCGCGTCGCAAAAAGGCCAGCCCATCGGAAGACGAGCAGGTACTCATTTGCGCGTCCGCTCATCTGCATGAAACCGGCAGCAAGCTGCAACGGCTCGCCAATCGGTACCCCGTTGAAGGTGAAGCGCTGAAAGAAGTCACGAGGATTGCCGTTGTTCGCATCGTACTGACGCCAGACGAGCGCGCAGTCGTCGTCGTTGCAGGAGAGTGACGTCACGCTGACGTAAGTCGGCGACTGCACCAGCGTTCTCGAAATACCTGCGACGCCGTCTTCATCGATGAACGTCGCGAGAATCGTGTTCGCGCCCTGCGTCCCACCATTCGATGCAGCGACAGTTTCGAACCCGTTCCACGCAAACAACGCGAAGTTTCCTACCTGGACCGCGCTCGCCGCATCGCGTCTTCCATTGGGAGCAACGGTCGATGTGAGAAACCGATCATTCTGGTACCAGAACACGCGGGCGGAGCCGGCTTGCGCGACCAGTCCCTGAATTTGCTGCGCGGCTGCGGTCTGCGAAATCAGCCGCGCATTCTGGTCAAAGTCACTCAGTGTCGACGTGTAGATCGTGCGGACACCGCCGCCCGATGTCGGAATCCCGGATCCCCAGACCGGAATGAACGTCTGATGAATCGACGCGATCGCATCAGAGTCGGCGGGCGGGACGAAGCGTGAGTCGGTGTACCAGATCGATTGACGCAGAGAACTCTCCTCAACGACGGTGAGAGACGTTGAGACACGCGCCGAACGCAGGTCATAGGTACCACCACGGCCAGTGCGATTGAACTGCTGCCAAAGCACACCGTACTCAGTGCCGTTCCAGGCAATCGCGGGATTGACCACATCCATCAATAGCGTAGTGGCCGGATGGATGACGGTCGACGCACCTACTGCGCCGTTGGGAAAAATCGGAAACATCGTAAGAGCACCGCTCTCCGATGACGCGGCCATGAATGCGTTGCCGTTCCACACCGCATCGGAATAGGTCTGCTTCAGCGTGCCACCGAGGACGTTACCGTTCGAATCGATGAGACGAAAGTTCTGGATCCAGAGAACGAGGAAGCCATAAGGCGATGCCACTACGCGGGGAGATGACCAGGGCCCGTCCGTTGCGAGCGTGATGCGCTGGACGACGACTCCTTTTTCGACGAGCAGCGCAATCATGTCGGCGTTCCCGTCGTTGCGTGCCACGTAGTAAACGACGGCTGTTCGCTCGCCGCTCACTGCGACTGCCACTCGCACATTGGGATTCGCTGCGCGGTCGAGATCGATGGTCGGGGAGACGCGACCATCCACATCGACGTTGACGAGACCGATAACGAGGTTGTCCTTGGAATCAAAGTGCGTCGTCGCGACGGTGTACGAGCTGCCGTTCCACGCGACATCCTGAGGTCCCTCTGGATAACCGGCCCCATGCATGAGCGGCAGGACATCGAGCGGCGCACCATTGCTATCGACGCGTACGACGCCATTCGACCAGATGACGAGCGCCTGATTCGGACCTGCGGCGATGTGCGGGTGGTCGCCGGAATAGCCGCGATCGTACGTAACCTCGGAAACAGGAAGCTCGGCCGTGAGTCGTGGTGCGCCGGGAGCAATGGGGCGTTCGGCGGCTTGATGACGCTCAGCGAGTGCAGCGGATGTGGCGATGAGAAAGGGGACGAGCAGGAACCGGGATCGCGACATGTTCGTTGTTTGATACGGAACAAGGAGCCCGCGCGTCTCATCGAGTGAGACGTTCACGCTCCACCCACTTCTTGATCGCAAGTGCGCGATCTCGAAGTAGCTTCGTCATGTAGCGGCGTAACAGGAGCTTCTCCGCGATCGTTCCGAAAATCCATATCGGTGCTGCGAAGGCGAGCTCATTGACCATAAGTGTCGAACCATTCCGTTCGTGAAAGAAATGATCATGCACGAACGACTTGAACGCGCCGCGCTGCATCGAGTCCTGAAACCAGCGAGGACGGTCGAAGCCGGTGATCTTTGACGTGAAATGCTGCACGATTCCGAAGTGGCGGGCTCGCCACGTCACCTCTTCGCCAAGCTCGATCAATCCCGAGGTCCGTCCAGCAACCGCCTGCTCGCCGGCGTGGGCTTGCGAGCGCATGTGCAAATCGAGATCGCGCGCCGCGTCGAAGCAGTCCTCGCGCGGCGCATCGATCACGACCTCGACCGTTACGGTTTCCACGCGCCAGTCTGCTTGTGCGACTTCATCCAGAGATCGTCGAGTCCGCCTTCGCGCAGCATCTTCGTGATCCAGAGAATCTGTCCGGTGTGATTGGAGATGTGCGCCATCACCGAGACGATATCCTCGGCGAGCACCGTGTACATCTTCTGCTCCGGTGAAGCGGCGGCGAGGCGATCGATAGGGAGCGCATCGAACGTCTTCTCTGCATTCGCCACCATCTCGTCGAAAGCGGCGAGCAGTTCAGCCTTCGGGATGTGTCGGCGTTCGGCGAACTCGGCGGCGCGGTCGCGGTGATACTCCAGTCCGCCGATGCGGTAGTTCAGATAGTGATTGAGAGACCCCGTGAGATGAATGACGAGATTGCCTACCGAGTTCGACGATTCGTTGGGCCTCCACCAGATCTGCTCCTCGTCGAGAACGGCGAGGCACTCGCGGATCTGGGCGGGGAAGGTCATGGTGATTCGATTGCGGAGAGCAGAGAGGATGAAGGGCAGAGGATCGCGCATCCATCTAGTGTAAAATCTACGCCTTCATTGCGCGACCTCGGGGTGCGATTCGTGCATCCCCGCAACCATAAACCTAAGTAACTGAGGAACTTCATGACAGAAATTCTTCCCAATACGACTGCGGTCTCGACGCCGCACCGCACCGCCGCCAGGCCGGCGAAGGCGAAAACGCTTCCCGTCGAGCCGAAGTCGGTGGTCTGGAATCCTTCTCCCGCAGAGCTGCGCCGGTTCACGGAAGAGATGCCGAATTGCCGCAAGACGGAGTTCGACAACGTCAACGTGGCAACGAAAGTCGTCTCGCGATCCAAGCTGTCGACCTTCATCGCGACGGACACGCCGGAGAATCATTCGGATCAGACGATCAGCCGCGCCGAATACGATCGCGTCGCGAAGTTGCAGAACGACTTCATCAAGACGCGCGACATGCTCGTGATCGATGGCTACATCGGCAACGATCCGGAATTCCGCGTCGCCACGCGCCTCATCATGGAAAAGGCGAACGCGAACATCGCTGCGATGCAGCAGATCCTCTACTATCCGGCGACCACGGAAGAGCTCGAGCACTTCGAGCCGGCACTCACCGTCATCTACACGCCGAACCTGAAGGCGGAAGGCTATCCGGACGAGCGGCTCATCGCGGTCGACCTCGAAGGCTATACGACGCGCGTCTTCAACTCCGACTACTTTGGTGAGTCGAAGAAGGGCGGCCTCCGCATGTGGAACAAGCTGGTGTATGAGCGCGGCGGTCTTGCGCTGCACGCCGGCTGTAAGGTGATTCCGGTGGGCGGTACGGATCGTGTCGGTCTGATCGTCGGCCTGTCCGGCACGGGCAAGACGACGACGACCTTCACGAAGCAGAACAACTCTTCGCCTGTGCAGGACGACTTCTGCGCGCTGATGCCCGGCGGCAAGATCTATGCGACGGAGAACGGCTGCTTCGCGAAGACGTTCGGACTCAACCCGAATGACGAGCCGACGATCTATCACGCCTGCGCGTCAGAGCATGCGTATCTCGAGAACGTCTCGCAGAACGACGCGGGCAAGATCGACTACTTCGATACGTCATACACACCGAACGGGCGCGCCGTCATCCGCATGGAAGACATCGCGGGCGCCTACGATGCGCGTCGGCTGAAGAAGGCCGACTTCCTCCTGATCCTGAATCGCAACGAGAACATCATTCCAGCGGTTGCGAAGCTCGAAGGTCCGCTCGCTGCTGCATTCTTCATGCTCGGCGAGACCAAAGGCACGTCGGCCGGTGGTGCCTCGGAAGCCGGCAAGTCACTGCGCGTACCAGGCACGAATCCGTTCTTCCCGATGCTGCACGCGTTCCAGGGCAACCGCATGCTCGAGCTCATGAAGGAAAGCCCGATGGATGTGTACCTGCTCAACACGGGACGCATCGGCGGCGACGACAAGGATGAGCGCTCGAAGAAGGTTCGCATCCAGCACTCGTCGGCGATCGTGAAGGCGATTGCCGAGGGAACGATCCAGTGGGAGAAGGATCCGGACTTCGGATATCTCGTCGCGACAGAAGTCCCCGGGATGGATGACGCCGATTACCTGCAGCCGAAGAAGATGTACGAGCGGCAGGGGAGACTCGACGAGTACAACGCGCTGGTCGCGAAATACAACGAGGATCGGCGCGCGTATCTGCGGAAGTGGAAGGGATTGAGCGACGAGATCGTCAACGCGATCTAATCGCGCGCTGCATGTGCTTTCGAAAGCCCCGCGGAAACGCGGGGCTTTTTTGTTTCGTTGCGACGCACATCCGAGCCGACAGGCGAGGGCTCCTGTCGCACCACCGTGCCCTTGACAATTCAATTGCAATAAGCAATATTGATATTGCAATCAGCAATATGACTGTCGGCGAGAAACTCCGCTACTTGCGCACCGTGGAAGGCACCCTTCGCGGCTTCGATCGCGAGATGACGCAGCAGGCGATTGTTGAGGCCATTGAGAAGGAGCTCGGGCTCCGCATCAGCCAGTCGTATCTCTCGCAGATCGAGCGGGGGCAACGCCGTCATCTCACGAACACGAGCCGCATGACGCTCGCGAAGTTTTTCCGCGTGCACCCCGGCTATCTCGTCGACGATCCTGAAAATTTTCACACCGAACTTACATCGGACGTTCGCACGCTGGAGGACAATCTCGATCTGTGGCTCGCCGGCGGTGCCGAACGCTTTTCGCATGACCCGCCGGTGAGTGAAGCGCTCGTCAAGCTCGCCAAACATCCCGATACGCGCCGTGTCATGACGCTGCTCTCCGCGATCCTCGATTCGCCCGAGCTCGTCGAACGGCTGCTGCAGGTACTCCGTCCGGAGGTTGTTGCATGAATTGGGAATCGATCTATCTCACGGTTTTTCTCATCGGTCTGGTGCTGACGCTCCTGTCACTCTTCGCAGGTCACATCCATCTGCCGATTCATCTGCCGCACGCGTTTCATTTCAATTTTCACGGCGGTGGTGCGGGGCACATCGGGCCGGTGAATACGACGACACTCGTCGTCTTTCTCACCTGGTTCGGGGCGACGGGCTATCTGGTTACGCACTACCACAGCCTCGCGGCAGGACTCGCGTTCACGGCCGCGGTCATCGCTGGCTTCATCGGCGCGACGGTCATGTACGTGTCGGTCATCCGCACGTTCATGATGAATGAGCATCCGCTCCGCGATGAGGATTTCGACATGACCGGCGTCCTCGGGCACATCAGCGTGCCTGTGCGCGAAGCGGGCGGCACGGGTGAGCTGATCTACACGCAGCAGGGGACTCGACGCAGCTGCGGCGCGCGCAGTGACGACGGTGCGCGCATCGAACGCGGCACAGAGGTGGTCGTTTTGCGATACGACAAAGGAATCGCCTGGGTCCGTCCATGGGATGACCTGCAGAAACAGGCGTAGGAGGATAGGGACACATGTTCGGACTACCAACAGGATTCGTGATCGTCGCTGCAGTCGTCGGCGCGTTCATCGTCGCGGGAATGATGTTCGCCAGCTTTCTGCGGAAGGTCGCGCCCAATCAGGCATTGATCGTCTTCGGACTGCGCGGGACGCGCGTCGTCACCGGTCACGGCACGATCGTGATGCCGCTCATCGAGCACGCGCACGAGCTCTCGCTCGAGCTGATGTCGTTCGACGTCGCGCCGAAGCAGGACATGTACACGAAGCAAGGCGTCGCGGTGACCGTCGAAGCGGTTGCGCAGATCAAGGTGAAGAGCGACACGCTTTCGATCAAGACGGCCGCGGAGCAGTTCCTCACGAAGACGCCGGCGCAGCGCGAAGGCCTCATCCGTCTCGTGATGGAAGGTCATCTGCGCGGCATCATCGGTCAGCTCACCGTGGAAGAGATCGTGAAGCAGCCGGAGATGGTCGCCGATCGCATGCGCTCCACCTGTGCGGAAGACATGACGAAGATGGGGCTCGAGGTCGTCTCGTTCACGATCAAAGAGGTCAAGGATCAGAACGAGTACATCACCAACATGGGACGACCGGACATCGTGCGCATCAAGCGCGACGCCGAAATTGCGGCGGCGGAAGCCGAGCGCGACACCGCGATCAAACGCGCGCAGGCGCAACGCGAGGCGGCCATCGCGAGAGCACAGGCGGATCAGGCCCGCGTCGAAGCCGAAACGGCGTAGATGTCGAAAACGGCCGGAGCCACCCCCGATCGCCAGACCAAGAAGACTCAGACCCCCGAGCCGCAGAACA
>CAZKID010000147.1:6181-11730 GCA_964552405.1 uncultured Thermoanaerobaculia bacterium | reverse complement strand
TGCTCGCCCCTTCTTTTTCGTTACTTAAAGGTTTCAGGCCTAGGCCGGGCCGTGTTTCAGGCGGCAAGGGAGAAACACGAGGGTGTTAGACGAGCACGGCCGCGAACGGCACGGCATCGGCTGCAGCGGTGAGTTAGGCGGCGACGTGCAGATTGGCAAGTAAGAACTCCGGCGCAAAGTCAGCACCGTTGGGCCACTCGATGGTGCCCGTATCCCGGTTAACCCGAAACGCTGCGAAGTACTTCACATCTCGGAGGGGCTCGAAGACCGGGCCCGACAATTCTTCGGACAGATCAATCTCGCCTGAGGTGCCGTCTTCGAACTGAAGCCAGACTTTGTAACCGCTCATGTAGCGAGCTTCAACCACGTCTTGCATGTCTACTCCAACGGGGGTATGGGCTCAAGTTGTTTCCCATCTTGCGCCAGGTTCCAGTTCTTTGCCAGCTCTTCCCGGTGCAAGTCCCACCACTCGAGGAGCATCGCCTTCACTCTTGGCGGGAAGCTCCCTTGCCCTCTAACGACACGACCCTCGTCCGAGCCTGAGATAGTCCCTTTTCCCCCGCACACGGGAGAGAAGGTGCCCGAAGGGCGGATAGGGGCGGTTTTCGTGTGAGGCACAAACCCCTCATCCGCGCTTCGCGCACCTTCTCCCCTCGCGGAGGGGAGAAGGAACCAGGCATCGCCAGATTCGCTGTCACTCGCTCTTCGGCGCCTTCAATCCAAACGGCAGCTTCAGAAAATCGACGTTGTAGACGAGAAAGACGCGGAACACGTCGCGCTCCGGCTGCGGCGTGACTCCCGCCTCTACGTGCCGCTTGTGGCCTGCTGCGAAATTGGCGGTCCAGCCGAGGAGGAGACGGGAGTCGGTGCCCCAATGGGCGACGGGAATCTCGCCGCGCACTTCAATGCGGCGCGATGAGAGTGTGCTCGTTCTTCCATAGAGCACTTCACTGTAGGCATCGCGCGCGAAGCCGAAGTGCGTGCCGAAGTAATAGCGATAGCCTGCGCGCGCGCTTTCGTCCTTGTCCGCATTCGCCGTATCGCTTCCGTCGCTCTTCTTCGGATCGATGAAGCGCGCGCCCAGGGCCAGCACAGGTCCGAAATACGGACGAACGCGATTGTGACGAACCAGCCTTTCAATGGGCCAGAACACCTTCTGCTCAACCTCCAGGGCTTTACGGACACAAGGATCGCTTCCTGTAAATCCTGGTTTGCACGGATCTGTGACCTTGGCGTCGGGGTCGAAGCCGCTTTGCAGACTCTGTTCGGCACTCGATGTGAGCAGCGCGTTGAATTCGTAGTACTGCCCATAACCCGTGCGCCAGCCCGTCGTCGACTCGGGGATGTCTTCCCCACGCACCTTCACGGACGCTGAATATCCGATTCGCGCGAAGCCTTTGCTCAGAATTCCACTGACGCTGTCGAACTCCATGCCCGCGTAGAACTCGTGGATCCACCAGTCGTCCGAATCATCTTCATAGACGCGGAACAACGGCTTGTTCGTCGAGGGGAGCGTAATGAGTTTCTCCGTCGCTTCGACGCGGTTTTCGAGCAGTTCTTTTTTCTCTCGCGCGCTCTCGTACTGCTCTGTCTCGAGTGTTCCGGAAACGATTTTCTTTTCGAGCTTGGTGATGCTCTCTCGGTCGGCGATGGCCTGATCGCGCAGTTTCTGTTCGGCCGTGGCGAGATCGGCCTCCGCTCGATGCAGTTCGTCTTTCGAAGGAGCGGGCGTTTTCGCCTTCAAACCGTCGAGCGTCTTGCCCAGCGACTTGACGGTCTCGACGAGCTCATCGCCTGCCAGTTGTGTTCCCTGCGCGTCGAACGTGATGTCGCTGGCGGTATTGAGTGCGCGCAGGAGATCCGCGGCGCGCTTCGAGAGCGCTTCCGCCTTGTCGGGATCCTTTGCCTTCCCCTCCTTTTTCAGGAGATCGGCGCGCATCGACTCCGCATCTGCGATGCGGTCGCGGAGCTCGAAGCGCTGTCTCGAGAGGCTGCTCCTGCTGCATCGGTCGTCGTGCTGCTGACAAAGCTTCGTCTCTTCGATGATCTTTGCGGAGAGCGTCGAGATGTCGCCCGCCACGCTCTTCTCCGCCGCGATCTGCCGCTGTTCCTCATCGATCGCGTCGGGGTTGGGAGTCTTCGCGGCCAAAAGGTCACGAGTCCCACGGATGCCGCGCTGCAGATCGGCGGCGCGTTTCGCGAGCTGCTCCGCGACATCAGGATCGTCCTCACTCTTCTGCTTCTCCAGCAACTCGGTGCGAAGCGCTTCCGCGTTGGCGACCAGATCGCCGAGCTCGTGCCGCACTCGGGACAATCGCCGCAGACTGCATCCTTCATCGCGGTCCTCGCAAAGCCTGGTTTCCTTCGCGAGCTCGCCCGTGGTCTCCGTAATCTCGCCGATGAGTTTTTTCTCGAACGCCACGTCCTTCGCATCGCCGGCAAGGAGAGGCGTGCCAATCGCGACCAGACAAAGGAGCATCGACACCTGGAACCGGTTCATCAAGACACCTCGCCAAAGGATTTGTTCTAGGAGTGACGAAACAGGGGGAATCCCTACCCGACACAGCCGTGACGCTGTTCACCCCGGCTTAAAATGCACGTCACGCGATGATCGGCACGCGGCTCGGGAACCGCTATGAGGTTCTGCGCGAGATTGGGCGCGGTGGGATGGGTGTCGTTTATGCCGCGCGCGATCCACTCCTCGATCGCGAAGTCGCCGTCAAGCTGCTGATGCAGTCGGCGCTTACCGAAGATGCGGTCGCCCGCTTTCGCGCCGAGGCGCGCATCGTCGCTTCGATGGATCATCCGGCGATCGTTGCGGCGTATGACGTCGGCGAGCATGATGACGCGCTCTATCTCGTCATGCCGCTCATCAAAGGGGCGAACCTCCGCCGCCATCTCGAGCAGCACCTGCTCTCCGACTCGGACATCGTCGAGATCGGCGCGCAGATCGCCGATGCGCTCGACCACAGCCATGCGCGCGGCGTGATCCATCGCGACATCAAGCCGGAGAACATCATCGTCGTCCGCGAGCCCAGCGGACAGATCCGGGTGCGGCTCACCGACTTCGGCCTCGCGCTCTCCTCTTCGCGCGGACGGCAAACGCGGAGCGGCTCGATCGTCGGCAGCATGTCGTATCTGACTCCGGAGCAGATCGGCCGCCGCGACATCGACGTCCGCACCGACCTCTACGCCCTCGGCACCGTGCTCTTCGAATGTTTCGCGGGACGTCTTCCCTTCGCGCCCGATTTTCCCGCGATCCTCTGGAGCATCGAGCACGACGCGCCGAGCGATCTCGCGCAACTGCGTCCCGATCTTCCCGCGCCGCTCATCGGGCTGATCATGCAGTCTCTCGAAAAGTCATCGAGTCTCCGCCCGCAAACGGCGAGCGACGTCATGCAGACTCTTCGTTCCATCCCAATGAGCGTCTCGTCACCGAGCGCGCGGATTGCAGTCCTGGATCGCCGTGCGACGGGTTCACATCGTGTTGCAGCCGATGCTCTGTTGTTCGGACGCGAAGAGCCGCTGCGCCTCGTGCGCGAACGGCTCGATCGCGCCGCGGGCGGCGAGGGACAACTCCTCCTGGCCGGCGGCGAATCAGGCATCGGCAAGACGCGATTGACCGAGGAGATCCGGCGCGATGCGCAACTCCGTAACGTTCGCGTGCTGACGGGCCGCATCTCCGCGGGCGATCTCGGCTTTCCGTATCAGGCGTATTGCGAGGCGATCCAGGAGTACTTCGCGCGCGCGAGCGAAGCCGATGCGAGTCCGCTCGCCGACCTCGTGCCCGACCTCATCACGCTCTTTCCCGATCTCGGCGATCTGCCGATGTTCTCCGAGCACTTGCCGGCCGCGCCGCGGCGTGATGCACCGGATCGCGCGCAGATCTTCGAGCAACTCGCGCGCACGTTCATCCGCCTCGCCGCCGGCAAGCCGCTGCTGCTGATCTTCGAGGAGATGCACGACGCCGATGTCTCACTCGAAGCGCTGCAGATCTTCCTCCGCCGCTTCCGTCATCAGCCGATCATGATCGCGGCGACGTATCGAAGCGGCGAGGTGGGGAAGGGCCATCCGATTCGCTCGCTGATTCAGAGTCATCACAATGATCCGAATTTCACCTCGATGGAGATTGCACCGCTGTCATTCGCTGCTGCGAGCGATCTGACGGCGCATCTTCTCCGCAGCCGCCAGGTTTCTTCCGACGTGACGAACGCGATCTGGGAGCGCGCCGAGGGGAATCCGCTGTTCACGATCGAGCTGGTGAAGGCGATGGTGGAGAGCGGCGCGCTCTTCATCGACAGCGACGGACAGTGGCAGCTCTCGCGACGGCACGAGTCGAAGTGGGAAGAGCTGCCGGCCACGATTCAGGAGACCGTGACGCGGCGCATTCAACGTCTGTCGGAAGAAGAGAAGAAGCTCCTCGCCTCGGCCTCGATCCTCGGATCGCAATTCGATCTCGCTGATCTGGAGCTGCTCCTCGATGACAGTGATCGGCTCGATGAGCTCTGGCCGCCGCTCGTCGATGCGGGACTCATTCACGAAGTGCGCGGGGCGCGCGGCGATGTGTACAGCTTCGCCACTGCGGCGATGCGCGACGTTCTCTACGCATCCGTGCCGCGCCGGCGCCGGCGCACGCTCCATCTGCGTTACGCCTCCATGCTCGAAGCACGCTCAGTGCGATCCGAGCGCGTCATTCCCGAGCTGCTCCATCACTTCATCCAGGCCGATGCGCGCGAGAAGGTCTTCGAATATGGACTGCCGCTCGCGCGCCGCTATAACGAGACCAAGAGCGCGGAAGATGCGATTCGCCTCGCGCGCACGATTCTCGATCTCGTCGACGACGAGCTGCGCGAGGAGCGCTTGATCGCCGGCGACGCGAAGTGCGTCATCGCCGTCAGCCAGCGCATCCTCGGGCAAACCGATGCCGCCCTGCAGACGGCGAGCGAAGCGTTCTCACTGCTCGAGCGCGAAGAGTCGGCGGCAATGACGACCGCGGCGCGCATCGCCGCGGAGACGGCGTGGGAGCGGCGGCGGCTCGACGAAGCGCGGCACTGGGTCGAGCGCGGCATCATCGCCGGCCGCGCGGGCGGCGATCGCGATGATCTTCGCAAGCTGCTCTATCTCTCCGTGACGATTGCCAACGTGCGCGGCGATCACGCCACGGCGCAGGCGCGTCTGGAAGAAGCCGAGGCCCTCGGTCCCGCGACGACGAGCACGAAGTCGCCGTCGAGCGGGCCTGTGCCCGGAGTGCTGAGCATTGCAATGAGCGGCGATCTCACGTCACTCGATCCGATTCTGTCGATCACGCTCGTGCAGGCCGAAGTGCTGCCGGTGATCTTCGACACGCTGGCGCGTGCAACGGGCGAGGCGCGAATCGAGCCGTGGCTGGCGGAGAGCATCGAGCGATCTGCTGACGGGCGGCGGTACGACATTCGCTTGCGCGAAGGTTTGAAGTTTCATGACGGCAGGCCGGTGTCCTCCGGCGATGTTCGCTATTCGTTCGAGCGTCTCCTGAATACCGAGGGTGCTGTTCCTCTGGCGATTCTTGT
>CAZKID010000147.1:0-6171 GCA_964552405.1 uncultured Thermoanaerobaculia bacterium | reverse complement strand
TCTGCGAAATCCTCAAGATTCGAAAGGTGCCACGCGAATCCGGTACCACAGAAGATCAAGCAACCCGGGCCGCCCTTTTGAGCCTTAGCCGCAGCCAGACGACTTTCAAATTCCAAGGCGTAGTCCATGAAGTGGGCGCGGGACGCGAACACGTTGCCGTATATTGCCCCGCCCATCCATTCCTTTTCGACGAGAAAATTCACGTTCTCCGGATGGTATTTGCTCCGGGCGAGAAACTTTTGCCAGGCGTCGAGTTTCACTCGCCACGCGAATTCTCCATTCATCTGGAAAAAACGGTCGCCTTCTTCCCGGCTCTCCTGACGAGTACCGCGGCGTCGATCCTTCCAGAAGGATCGATGGCCGCAGGTACGAGCTGGCGAAACGGCTGCGTTGGCAGCGGACCGTTTCGCGTGACGCGCTTCGAGCCGGGCAATCGTGTCGAGCTCGAGGCGAATCCGTTCTATTGGCAGCAGGGATTACCGCGCTGCGAGAAGCTCGTCTTCTCACTCTGCGTCATGCCCGATGAGATGCGCGATGGCTTCGTGCGCGGGCGTTACTCGGTGGTGCGCGATCTCTATCCGCCGGACGTGCGCGCGTTTCGCAACGATCCGCGCTACGCGGCGAACTTTCGCGCGGTGCCGCGGCTCTCGACGTATTCAATGGTGATCAATGCGCATCGCGGCCCGCTGACCGATCCCGGCTTGCGGCGCGATCTCGTCAAGGGGATCGATGTCGATTCGCTCATCGAGAAGCATGTGGGACGCGTCGGCATTCGCGCCTGGAGTTTCATCCCGCCCGGCGTCCTCGGGCACGACACGGATGCGGAGCGGGCGACGGGGAAGGTGGATGAGAGTACGTCGCGACTCTCGACGGCGCCGCGTGCACTCCTGACGGCGTTGCTCAACTCGGCGTATCGCGGTCCGTATGCCGGCTTTGCGCAGGAGCTCTTCTCGCGATTGTCGATTCATGGATTCCCGGTCGTCGTTTCGGAAGGGAGATCCGAGGAGTACCTGCTCAATCAGGCGACGGCGCTGGCGACGGGGGATTTGTTGCTGACGCGGTGGATCGCCGATTATCCGGACGGCCACGATTTCGTCGCGCTGTTCCACTCGCGGACGGGACTCGTCGGTCAACTCGTCGGCAGGGACGACATCGATTCACTGATCGAGCGCGCCGAGGTGGAGCTGGATCCCGCGGCGCGGCATGAGATGTATCGCGAGATCATGGCGATTCTGCGCCGCGAGCATTTGCTGTTGCCGTTCTTCCATGAACAGGCGTACGGTTTCGCGCGGCCGGGAGTGGAGGGGTTCGAGTTGAACTTCACCGCGCCCTCGGTGGCGTATGAGAAGTTGTCGATTCGGATGTGAGGTGGGGTACTGGGGCACTGGGTTGTGCGCGAGCCGCCGGTTATCGGAGACGTGGCGTGGAGCGCCTTCGATGCACGGAACGTGCTGACCGCCGAGTGACGAAAGGGCGAGGCAGCGCCGGGCATAAGCCGGGTGGCGGCGGGTGCTACTGCGGGTTAGACCGTCGGGACGCTACCGCGAGATGAGTCATCTCAGCGCACAATCATGCCTTTCGAAACGCCATCCGCGAAACCCGGGCCGCCACGCTCACGCCATCAGCGATCGATGTTGATCGTCTCTTTCTTTCCGCTGTTCGCGACTGCGATCATGATTCCGATTCCCAGCGCGATGACGACTCCGATGATCGTCCAGGTCGTGCCGACGTGTTCGATCACGCCGCTCTTCCATAGCGCGGCGAGAATTCCGCCGATCATGATCAGATAGCCCACGAGATAGATTCCAGTCCATTTCATGACTGACTGTTGTGCAAAAGAAGTTCCGTTCGCTTGACGGCTGGCGAGCTGAAGCGCTTCCGCGTCACCGTTTTTTGATCACGAATCCAATGATCAACCCCAACACCAACCCCGCCACTCCCGCGATCGCCGCGTATCGCACCACCGCCTTCTTCGCATCATCGAGAATCGGGTTGTCGAGAAAGTTCGTGCCGATGTGGATCGCGCGCAGGCGCCACTTGCCGTCGCTCTCTTTCACCAGCACCGCGGTCCAGCGCGTCTTCATCGGATAGATGCGGCCGTCCGACAGCGTGTAGGTCTCGATCCCGCTGCCGCGCACGAGGCCCCAGCTCTTGTCCGCCGACAGTTCCGTCAGCGCGTCGGCATTGAAGTGCATGTCGAGCTTCCTGAGAAATCCTCCCGGCCCGAACCAGTGCTTGAAGTAGTTCGACACCTCGGCGTGATTCGACATCACTTCCTGCGTGATCGTCGTTGCGCGGACGTCGTTGCTGATCACCGGCAGCATCGCGTCGTAATTGCCGCTGTTGATCGCGTTCTGCACGACCGCCAGAACGTTTCGCAGCTCCTGATGGATCTCGTGGTCGGCCTCCTCCGCGAACAGCGGCAGGGCGATGAGTAGACAGGCGAGCATCACGGTTCTACGCATTTCGTACCTCATATTGACGTCTCAGGAAGAAGACGATTGCCCACGCGGCAATCACATCCAATAGATGATGCTGATGAACCAGCACCGTCGATGCGACGATCGCCACGAGCCACGAGAGCAGAGCGATGCGCATCGGGAGCCGCGCGAAATCCGCGCAGGCGAGCACGATCGCCGTCGACCAGATCACATGCAGCGACGGCACGAGGTTGAACGGCCGGTCGATGCCGAACATCGACGCGAACATCGCGCGATACGGCGCGCGATCCGGAAGCGTGCGTGCGAATCCGAGTTGTGCCGGCATGAGCAGAAAGACTGCGCCGCTGATCAGCGACCCGGCGATCAGTTGTTTACCCAACGCAGGCATCGACCCGGCGGGAATGAAGAAAAGCGGCAACAGGAACAGCGCATACATCGATAGATACAGCCAGATGAACTGCGGCATGAACGGGATCGCGAGCTCCGCATCGAGATAGAGATGAAGCGGTGCGCGGCGTTGCGATGTGATCCAGTTCGTCGTCGGATAGACAGCGAAGAACGCGACGCCCGCGAGCAGCGACCAGAGGAGGTAGGTGCGCAGGCGTGATGGCACGCGAGCATTGTAGGCGACGCGCGCCTCGTCATCCCGAGCGGCCAACGGCGCGCGTACGCGACGCGACTGAGTAAGAAAAACTCGCGGTGCTCTGGCCGTCAGTTTCCTTCTCCCCTCCGCGAGGGGAGAAGGTGCGCGAAGCGCGGATGAGGGGTTCGTGCAACGCGCGACTAAGAGGCCCCTCATCCGCCTTCGGCACCTTCTCCCCCGTGCGGGGGAGAAGGGACTAGTCGGCTCAAACCCGGATAAACACTGGAAGTTTCTTGGAAGCGGAGCGAGGGACCTGGGTGGGTGGGAGGCGCGCGACATGATCTTCGTACATCCCACACACCCGGATCCCTCGACTTCGTTCGGGATGACGAGGCTAACATGGCGCTGCACCTGGCCTTCACACCTTCCGCGCCATCCAGAAGGCCCACACTTTGTCGAACATCCCATGTGCGTAGCGCGTGCGCAGCGCGGCGATCACATCCTTGTAATACCGGCGCGCCGTCGCGGTCAGCTTCGACGCTCCGGGCAACAGCAGCAGTTCCAGCTGCTCCATCGCTGCGCGGCGCCAGTTGCCGGTCATCTGCTCGCGCCTCGCGACGACCAGTGCCCACGCGAGTCTGCCGATCTGCTGATGCGCCTCGTTCAATTCATCGAACTTCACGCCGCTGATCAAGCGATCCGCCTTCTCGAGTTTTCCAGCGATCGCCAGGTCGTAGGCGACCCACACCTGATGCGACGCCGTCGAGTGATCGCGCGGCATTCCGATCACGTACTCGTTCACCAGCGCCGCATCGGCGTCGCGCTGAAGGTTTCGCAGCGCGAGCGTGAGGTTGAGCAGCATCCACGGCTGCACCTGGTCGCGATTCGCCCAGTTTCCGAGCAGGTCCGCACACTCGTGATAACGCTTCTGCGTCAGCAGGCAGTAGCCCTCGATGCCCCACACCTCGGTGTTGCGCTGATTCCATCCGGGGAACGCGCGGCGAAACGCATCGAACCATTCCCGCCGCTCGCGCGCGGCCGAGAGGTCGAGGAATGTGTACGCCGCGGGCACAGCATTCGATTCCTGTTTCGCGGCCATCGCCTTGATGACCTCGATCGCCGCCGCCGGATTCACCTGATCGAGCAGCATCCTCACGTAGTTCGCTGCTGCGATCCTGTGCAGCGTTCCCGCCTGTACCGCCTCTTTCAGAATCGTCCGGAGATCCGCGTCGTTCTCCTGAATCGCCTTCCGCACGAGATCGTCCTGCAGCGATTCATCCGTAACGATGCCGCGGATGATCTGCGCCGTCTCGTTTCGCTGGCGCGTTCGCACCGCGATCTGCAGCCGTCGCAAACGAAAGTCAGGCGCCTTCGAATGTGGCTCGCACGAATCGAGCAGTTCTGAAGCATGCTTGAAGCGCTTCTTCGCGATCTGCATGTCGATCAATGACAGCGCCGCAAACACATTGGAAGGGGAGATGCTGAGTGCAGTGCGGAATGCGTCTTCCGCCTTCACGTCGTTGCCGAGGAATCGTTCCGCTTCGCCGAGGTAGTTGAAGGCGACGGCGGATGTGGGATCGAGCCGCACGAGCTCACCGGCGGCCTGCCGGTACGCATGCTTCTGATCGATGAGGCGCGTCCACTCGCAGATGCCATACCAGCCCCACGAGTAGTCGCGCGAGACCCTGACGACTTCCTGCATCTTCTGCACGGCTACCGGCAGCTCGTCGCGCATGGCGTGGATCCATGCCGCGCGCCCGCGCAGACTGACCGGCGCGTCGTTCCCTTTTCCCAGCGCCTCGCAGACGGCGAATGCGTTGGTGAAGTCGCCCGCTTCCGTATAGATCACGGCCTTGAGGTCGTAGGCGTCTTCGTGGCGCGGGTCGAGCGCGATCGCCTTGTCGATCGCCGCAAGCCGCGCGGGCAGTTCGCGCTCGACGTGCGCGAGCGACATCCAGGCATCGGTGTTGTGCGGTTTCTCTGCGACGAGCTCTTTCGCGATCGCGATCGCGAGATCGGGATTGCCCAGCTCGTCGCCGAGTCTCGAGAGGTCGTCCCAGGCGGCTTCTTCGCCCGAGAGCTTCGCGGCGCGCGACAGACGCACGGCCGCGTTCTCGCGATCTCCGTTGCGCCAGAGCAGCGTGCCGAGCGCGCGCTGAATCGACGCGTCGAGAGGCGTGGCTGCGGCGGATGCCGTGAGGATGCTGATCGCGCGCTCGCGATCGCCATCGCGATCGACGAGCCGTGCGAGCGCGAACGCGGCGGCGCCGTTTGTCGCATCGAGACGCAGCGCGTTCTCGAGCGCTCGTGCTTCTTCCATGCTGTCTGGTACGAGACGCCACGCGCTCGCCGCATCGAGCAGGATCAGCGGCTGCTGTCCGAAGCGAACGACGGACTCCTTCGCCTGCGCGACTGCCTCATCCGCGCGCCGCATGCGAACGAGATGGCGGATGTGCGTCGAGTGGCACTGCCACCAGTCGGGCCGCTCCGCCACCGCACGCGCCGTCAACTCGAGCATCGTCTCCGCGGCGATGAACGAAACGGCGCAGTCATACCAGATGCGGATTCCCTCTCCGTACGGCGAGCGCCTGAGGATGACGTCGAACAATTCGCGATACAGCTTCTCGCGCTCGCGCGCATCGCTCGCCGTCGATGCGAGCAGGCGGATCGCCGTCGGATCGTCGGCAAAGATCTCGAGCGCCTCGTTGAAGCGCGCGCGAGCGTCTTCGGTTCTTCCTGCCAGCAGCAGCGTGCGGCCGAGGACGCTCACGCTGCTCGGATCGCTCGGGGCGATCGCGCGGGCCTTCTCCGCTTCGGCGATCGCCTCGTCGAAGCGAGTGTTCATTGCGAGATGCTCCACAAGCTCGCTATGACCCCACGCCTCATTCGGAACCACCTGGAGGAACCTTCGCACGGCGCGGTCGTGCTTCCCCGGCGTCCAGATATGCATACCTGCCGCGACGGCATAGCTGCTGGCCTGCTCCGGCGATGCCTCGCAGAGGTACTGGACGTAGGCCCTCTCGCTCTCCAGGCTCGCCCGCACGATGTCGCGCTTGGCCTTGCGGATGGCCGCCGCGCCCTTGGCCTTGGAGTTGACCACGACCTCGTGGGAGAGCTCGAAGTCCGTGCACTGCGTGCCGAGGATGG
>CAZKID010000146.1:0-11766 GCA_964552405.1 uncultured Thermoanaerobaculia bacterium | reverse complement strand
GAGATCGCAACCCGGCTCGCAGAATCTGCGGCAGCGACCGGAAGGCTGCTCCGTGCAGGGCGTCTGGAATCGACAGCCGAGTCGCTCATCGGAAAAGTCGCGACCGATCCGCGGCAGAAGATCGCTCACCTCAGGCGCGCATTCGACCTCGCGCCTCCGTCCGCTCTGAGCCTTCGCACCGGAGTGGAGTACATGTTGAGCGAAGCGTTCGTCGAGCAGAACCGGCTTCGTGAAGCGGACGAGGTGCTCTCTTCCGTATTGCCGATGGTGCTCGCCCACCCGCAGATGCAGCGGGCGGCGAACATTCTCTACTCCGCGCAATATCTCCGGTATCGCCAGGGTCGATTCGACGAGTCGAAGAAGATTGCGGAGATTGCGATCGCTGAGCCCTCCATCAATCAGTCGATGTGGTTGCTCTGGGCGATCAAGAGTCTCCTGGGCCGCACGATGCTCGAATGCGGCGACGTCGATGGGGCGATCGACTCGCTGCGTGCAGCCGTCGATCTCATCGAGGCACGGCGCGCGATGACGCATTCGAGCCCCGTTTCACGCGTCCGTTTTCTCGCGTCGCTGTATGGCGAGCCATATCGTGCGTTGATCGCAGCGCTGCTTCGAGCGCAGCGTGTGGAAGAGGCACTCGACGTCGTCGAGCGCGTGAAAGCCCGCGTTCTTCAGGAGACGGTAAGCGGAAACACGGACGCGCCGCTCCTCACGACGGCGGAAGAAAGCCGAAGGCAACACCTCACGGAAAGGGTCGTGCTGCTGAATCGGCGCTCGATGCTGGAGGGCGGAAGGAGCGACATCCGCCGTGACCTGCAACAAGCGCGTGATGAGCTCGATACATTCAATCTCGACATCTCGCTGAGTCACCCTCAGGACGCCGTGATGTTTGCCCCGCGGCCATTCAACCTGTCGGCGATCCACGCGGCGACGATCGTCGAATACGCGCTCGACACGGAAGGGATCGCAGTCTTCGTCATTCGAAACGGCCGGGCGACGGCACGGCGACTGCCCGCCGCTCCGGATCGAATCCGTGAAGCGGTGAACGATCTTCGCAACCGCGCGTCATCAGGCAACCTCAATTACGAGTCGCAGGCTCGCGCACTCTACCGGCAGCTCGTCGCGCCACTCGCCGATCTTCTTCCGAATCGCGGGCAGATCGTGCTCATCCCGGACGACTTCCTCTGGAACGTGCCATTCGCGATGCTCGAAGACTCCCGCGGGCGTTTGCTGGTGGAGCGCTTCACACTCTCCTCCGCTCCATCGATCACGATGCTGCAGGCCGGGAACTCCAGACAGGCGCACCGGCCGCAGAATGAGTTGCTTGCCATCGGGAATCCGGAGCTTGCGAGAGGTACGTCACTGACGCGCGATCCTGAAGCCAGTCGTGAGCTCTCAGCGATCCATGCGCTTTACCCGACAGAACGGTCGGTGTTGCTCACGGGCTCCCGGGCGCGCGAGACGACGTTCAAGAAGATGGCTTCGGACTTTCGGATCATCCATGTCGCGACGCACGCGACCGTCGACGACACCTCTCCTCTTTACTCAGCCGTCGTGCTCGGAGCCGGAAAAAATGGTGAAGATGACGGACTGCTCGAGACCCGTGAAGTGAAAGACCTCCGCCTGAATGCCGATCTCGTCGTTCTCTCCGCGTGCGATACCGCACGAGGATCAGTGTATCGCGGGGAGGGAGTCATCGGATTGTCGTGGGCGTTCCTCATGTCGGGCGCCCGCTCGACCGTCGTGAGTCAGTGGCGCGCCGCGTCCAAAGCGACGTCGCTGTTCATGCAGCGATTTCATCGGCGCCTGCGCACGGGCGACACTCCGGCGAATGCGTTGGGCTCAGCTCAACTTTCTCTTCGGCGTGATTCTCGGTTCAGTCACCCATTTTTCTGGGCATCATTCGTCGTTGTGACTTCGGCTGAACCCTAATAAATGTTGTCGCCTTCTGCCGACGATATTGATAGGGACTGGATCTGTCTGCTCAGCTTTTCCCTTCAGGCCAATTCCCGAGACTTTTTCTTCCGTCGGGCGGTCTCATGCCGATTCGTGTACTTGATATGTACTCAGAAAACCAATATTGAGTTCATCAGGGCCGCGCAAGCGGCCCTTTTTTGTTGGCTCGATTCGCTCTCACTGTCAGGCGTGCGTTGCAGGCGGTCGCATTCGCCGGCCAATGTAATCGCCAGGTAAGTGTTGAATGACTCGGTACCGGCCCAACGGTATGACCGGCAGAATGACGCAGAAAAACTTCGTCTTGATCGCAGATCCGCACGTCGTGCATGCGGAGCTCCACCCGATGAAACGGGTGCCGATGAAGTGGATCGTAAAAACGTTGCCGGGTGATTCACTCGTCGTCTCCTGCCAGCATGGAAGGCAGAAGCCTACGTTCGCAATCCACTCCTGCGGATATCGATCCCAGTAATCCCGGGTTGACAGGATCGGCAACCGGCGGCGCGAGAGCTCATCTTTCGCTATTTGAATGACCTCGGGAATGTACTCCTCCGGCTGTAAAACGACGATGGCGAGAACATCGGCATCATCCTTCTCGCGAATGCGCTTCTCGTGCTCCTGCCGTTCTTCGGGCAACATGTCGAGCCGCCGTTACACCAATAAAGTATCACCGCGCGGGTTGCGTCTGCAGGCGCCGCGCGTAGAGACGCGCCTCTCCCTCGCTTGCGATCACGTCGTATCCATCGAAAGTTCGCTGGACCTTCCATGTATAGATGTAGTCCGGCGCGTAGGCCGGCACGTTGACCGTCGCGGTCTCAACCTCGAGCGAGTAGACCGGTGGCCGGCGCACTTCCGGGCGAAAGACGACTGGAAAGAACGTCAATGACGCTTCGTAATTACCCAGATCGACGAGGCGATGGCGTTCTGCAGCATAGGAGACCGCGTGTAAAAGAAGAGGCAGCGACGAATTCGGGGTTGCGGCGTCGCCGATCAAGGCGACGACGGTCCGGCCGGGCTGCACGGCCTCGATCGGTGACAGCATGCGCAACATCGCCTTCTCGTTCCTCTTCCAGCATTTCTGGATGTAGAAGACGTTCCCCGCGGCAACGAGTGCAAGAGCAAGTACGAGCGGCGTCCGCAACAAGCGCGGCGAGAGCCAGGGCAGCACGAGCACAAACGGGAAGATGAGCAGCCGCGCCTTGAGCACCGGCCCTTCCTGCTCACTGACCGGGGCGCCGAGGTACATCGCAACCGCGACGAGAGTGAGGATCGCGAACGGCGCGCGCGCCTTCCAGCCATCCACTGCAATCGTGGCGACGATCAACACTGCGTAAATCACTCCCAGCACCGTACCGAACACGATCTGCCGCGGCTCGGAGGTGAACGCCAGCATGACCCGCAGCAGCGGCTGCAGGAGCAGAGCGCCTTTCCAGGTCCACGTTCCTCCCGGCCGTTCCGGCTCCAGCAGGAAGAAGCCGATGATCAGCGCGGGGACGATCAACGGCGTCAATCGTCTCCAGTTGCGATCCGTCATCAGCCACAAGACTCCGATGAACACGACAGCGGCCGCGGCGGGTACCGGATGGGACAACGCGGCGAAGAACATCCAGGCAGATGAGATCCAGATTCGCTCGCTGCGCCACCACGACGCGATCGCGAGCAGGCAGAGCGAAAGGCCGAGCGAATAGTTGTAGAAACCCATCTGGAGAAGGAGGTGATAGGCGAGCGGCATGGCGAGAAAAGCCCACCCGCCGCCGAGGCGCCAGCAGCCGGCGAGAAACAGCAGCACGATGACGCTGACCAGGACTTTTTCGCTCGAGTACATCAATACGAGATGTCCGAGCCAGTTCGGATTGAGATGCCGGTTCACGGCGAAGACGCGCGTGAACTCGGGCGTCCCCTTCGCGAGCTCGCGCAGCACCATCGCGTTGTAAACATGCGAGGGCCCATCCTCGGTCGGGATGAGCGGCGCACGCACCACTGGCAACAAGTGCAGCAGTGCGACGCCGGCGAAGAGTGCAAAGATCCGCCGGTCTCTGGGAATCACGCGCGAAGGATAGCGCTGAAGTGTGAGCGCAAAAGCGTTGGCGAACCCGGAGCTTCCTATCTCCTGATCCCGTAGGCCTGCAGCTTCTTGTGCAGGTTGCTGCGCTCGACGCCCAGCGCTTTCGCCGTCCTGCTCACATTCCCGCCGAATTCGCGCAGGCGGTCGAGGATGTACTGCTTCTCGAACTCGTCCCTCGCCTGCTTGAGTGTGAGGTCGCGGGCGATCTCGGTAGGGACCGCGCTTCGCGTGCCGAGGTGAATGTCTTCGGCGTCGATCGTGTCGCCAGGAACGAGGATCGCGAGACGCTCGATCACATTGCGCAGCTCGCGCACATTGCCGGGCCACTGATACGACTTCAGCTTCGCACCACCGGCGGCAGAGAGCCTCTTCCGCGCCGAGCCTGTCTCCGCGGCGAAGCGTCGTAGAAAATATTCGGCGAGCACGATCACGTCATTGCCGCGCGCACGCAGCGGCGGCACCTCGATCGGGATGACGTTCAATCGATAGTAAAGATCACTGCGGAAGTTTCCGGCCTCGATCTCCGACTCGAGATCCTTGTTCGTCGCGGCGATCACGCGGACATCGACGCGAATCGTCTGCTGCCCGCCGACGCGTTGAAACGTCTGCTCCTGCAGCACGCGCAGCACTTTCGCCTGCGTCTTGAGACTCATGTCGCCGATCTCGTCGAGGAACAGCGTTCCTCCATCAGCCAGCTCGAACTTCCCTTTGCGTTCGTCGATCGCGCCGGTGAACGCGCCCTTGCGATGACCGAACAACTCCGACTCGATCAACTCTTCGGGAATCGCCGCGCAGTTCACATCGACGAAGGCCTGCTCGGCGCGATGCGATAACCGATGCAGCGTCCGCGCGACGATCTCCTTGCCGCTGCCGTTCTCGCCGGTGATGAGCACGCGGCTGTTCGACGGCGCTGCGCTGCGAATCTGCTGATCGAGCTTCTTGATCGGTTCGCTCTCGCCGATCAGCAGCTCTTCCAGCGACACCTGCTCGCGCCGCAGGTCGCGCACCTGCTCGCGCAGCTTGCGATCGTTCAGCGCATGATTGACGGTGAGCAGCACGCGTTCGAGCGACAACGGCTTCTCGAGAAAGTCGTACGCGCCGAGCCGCGTGGCCTTCACCGCAGCATCAACGTTCCCGTGTCCGGAGATCACGATCACAGGCGGTGCCGCGTTCGATCCCTTCAATCGTTCGAGAACGTTCAGGCCATCGATACCCGGCAGCCAGAGATCGAGAATCGCGAGATCGAATTCGCCCAGCGCGATCTGCGCGATCGCCTCTTCGCCCGACTCGCACACGGTCGTCTTGTGACCCTCGTCTTCGAGGATCTGCGAAAGCGTCGTCCGGATGGACGGCTCGTCGTCGGTGATGAGGATTTTCGCCATTACGCTGGTAACTCGATCTCGAACCTCGTTCCCTGCGGATGATTGTCGTGAACGTGAATCTGTCCATCGTGATCGCGCACGATGCGATGCACGATCGCGAGCCCGAGTCCCGTTCCTCGCCGCTTCGTCGAGAAGTACGGCAGGAACAACTTGTCCTTGTCTTCGTCCGGCACGCCGCGTCCCGGGTCGGCGACTTCGATCACGACGCGATGCGGCGCGCGCCGCGCCGACACGCGAATCTCGCCGGACTCCGTCGCCTCGACCGCATTCTTCAACAGATTGCCCACTGCGCGGCGGATCTGCTCCGGGTCGATGAGCAGTTCGAGATCCTCTTCGACATTCACGCTCACCGTCACGCCCGGCTTCACGTCGCGATAGAGGCTCGCTGCCTGTTGCAGGATCTCCGCGAGCTGCGCATGACGCAGATGCACGGCCGGCATGCGTGCAAAGCGCGAGAACTCATCCACCATCCGCTTGAGCTGACTCACCTCGGTCACGATGGTGCGGCATCCTTCTTCGATCGCCGGCTCGTTCGTTCCGAACTTCCTCGCCATCCGCTCGGCCGACAATTGAATCGGCGTGAGCGGATTCTTGATCTCGTGTGCGATCCGCCGCGCAGCCTCGTTCCACGCGGCGAGCTTCTGTGCCTGCACGAGCTGTGTCGAGTCTTCGATCGCAAGCACCCAACCCTTTTCCGTGCCGCCAAGCCGTGCCGCCGACAGTTCGAGATAACGGAGCTCTCCTCCGCAGATCAGCGTGACCTCGCGTGCGCGGGACTTGCGGCGCGTGAGCTCGCCCACGGCATCGGCCATCGGTGCGAGATCGCCATGAAACACATCCGGAATGCGCGCGCGCGGTGGCGGCGCTTCGAGTTGCAGCATCTGCAAGGCCGCGCGATTCACGCTGAGGATCTCGAGATCATCGCTGAACGCGATGATGCCCGTCGAGACGGAGTCGAGCACGGTGAAGAGATAGGCGCGCTCGGTATCGAGGCGGCGATTCGTATCGGTGAGCGCGAGCCGCTGCTGTGCGAGCTGGCCCGACATATCGTTGAACGAATCAATCAGCTTTCCGACTTCGTCGGTCGCGACGAGATCGACACGATGTCCGTACCCGCCCTCCGCCAGTTTGTCCGTGGCCTCTGCCAGCGCCTTGATGGGAACCGTGATACGCCGCGACGCATACATCGAGGTCCAGAGCGTGCCGAACAGAATCGCCAGCGTGACCGCGAGGATGAGCATCGTCTGCGATGCCTTCAACGTCGGCCTCTCCGCGTTGAGTTGCGGGATCTTCTTGTGCGCGACGATCGCCTCGTCGATCATACGATTCGTCGCCTGCGGGATGAACACGCCGGAGACTGCGATGTAGGGGCCGTTGCCGACGCGCTGCGCGACTCGGATCCATTTTCCGCTCGAGCCGACGTCGATCTTCGTCACGCTCCCCTTTGCCTGCACTTCATCGAAGAAACGTGCAGAGGGTTCCGGCACTTCGAAGAGCGGTGCCCGCGGATCGGCAAGCATCTTCACGAGTGACGAGCCGCGATAGAGCGCGGCGAAGTCGACATCGTGAAACTGCTGCACGCGGCGCAGCACAGAGTCCATCTGTGCCGCGTCGACGACGGCGGGCGTTGCGGCGACCTCGCGCGCGGCCCCCGAGGCAATTTTCGCCGCCTGATCCTGCGACAACTGCGCGATCGCCTCTGCGTTCTGCAGGATCGTCCGCACGGGTGTGTTGAACCAGCGATCGATCGACATGCGCAGAAAATCCGTCGCGACGAGAAAGAGCAGAATCACCGGAACGAGCGAGCTGAGAACGTACGTCAGCACGAGCTTCGTACGAAAGCGCGAGCCGATGATTCCGCGCTGCCGCTCGAGCACGAGCTTCACGATGCCGCGCAGGATCACAAAGAGGATGCCGAGAAAGAGCAGGACGTTGATGTTCCAGAGAACGAATAGCAGCACCTGGCTCGACAACGCCTCGGGCGACAGCTCCTTCGCACGCTCGATCACGTAATAGATGAGGCTCGTGCCGGTCAGCACGAGGAGCGGCGCGGTGATGATGAAGCGCGGATCCTTGCGATACCGCAGCAGCAGTTCGCGAAATTTCGTCACGGCTTGGGCTCCAGCGACGTGACGCGCATCTCCTTCCAGCGCGTGGAGACTTCCCACGGGATGAAGTAGAGAAGCCAGCCCCGCATGAGATCTGCCTTCGCACGAACCTTGACCTTGTACGGACGGCGCTTGCCGATGTCGAAGAGATTCGGCTCATCGATTACCGTCATCGCTTTTTCCAGCGCGGCCAGCTCGGTGAACGTTTGCGACTTCACGAGCTTGCGGTCGCGGCGATACGTCAGCAGGTACTCGCGCGTGACGGAGTTGAACTGCGCCGCGACCTCGATGCGCGTCCGCCCGATGCCCTCGTCGAGCCAGTACGGACGGTCGCGATAGATCTCGATGACGTAGGTGATCGTCGTCGACGCTCCGCTTTCGATCTGATCGACGCGCCGCTTGTCGAATGCGGTGCTGAGGTCGAAGTGGACGGAGACACTCCCCGCGTTCGCAATCGCGGTGAGATTCTCGATCTTCGGATCACCTGCACCCAGTGCAGGGAACCTGAGAACGAGAAGAGTGCAAAGGAGAGCGAGTCGCCTCACGGTGTGGCGTTTTTACCACAGCCGGAGGATTTACGCCTGGGCGTATCCGGCGACGCGGTTCGGTGCCAGCTCTTCGTCCTGCTCGGCGGCTGCCTTGAGAATCTGCTCGACGAAGCGCGAGTGCATCGCGTGACCGGCTTTCGATGCGGTGATCTCGCCAACGATCGGACGGCCAACGAGAGCGAGGTCGCCGAGGAGGTCGAGGATCTTGTGGCGAACGAACTCATCGCGGAAGCGAAGCTCGCCATTCACGACACCCTGATCATCGAGGACGATGCAATTCTCGACGGAGCCGCCGCGCGCGAGACCTGCAGCGCGAAGCTTCTCGACATCGCGCATGAAGCCGAACGTGCGCGCCGGTGCGATCTTCTTGAGGAAGCTGTCGTGATTGAAGTCGAACTGCATCGACTGACGGCCGATCGAAGGATGGTTGAAGTCGATCTTGTATTTGAGAATCAGGCGATTTGCAGGGGTAATTCGAATGGTTTTCTCACCGTCGACGATCTCGATCGGCTTCTTGATCTTGAGGACCGGGATCTCGGAACCGAGAGTGCGAACGCCCGCGGCGTCGATCAGATGCATGAACGGAAGGGAGCTGCCGTCGACGATGGGAACTTCAGGACCGTCGATCTTGATGTCGATGTCGGTGATGCCGCACGCCATGATCGCGGAGAGAAGATGTTCGACGGTACCGACTGCGACGTCGTCCTTGCCGACGGTCGTGGCGTAATCGAGAGCGGTGGTCGAAGCCTGAAGTGCGGGAATGCGAAGACCGGCAAGATCGGCACGGACGAAAGTGATCCCGCTTCCAGCAGGAGCGGGGTGCAGCGCGACTTTCGTATAGATACCGGAGTGAAGTCCGATACCCGTGATGCTGACGGTTGTGTTGATGGTTTTGCGCTGAACGTACATGACTGGCAGCTTGCTAGAGCGAGGCGGGTGCCAGTGGGGGCGAAATCGGGCAACGCGTTTTAGATCAATACGTTGACTTGTTTTAGGCGATTTAGTCGCGAGAAAAAGTGTGGTGCTGAGAAACCGCCAGTGTGTCGGAAATACCACAGGTGAGCGGCGTCTATCTCGCCAGTTTCTTCGCGACGGCCAATTCGCGATCGGCTTCGCGGCGCTTCTCGGTCTCACGCTTATCGAACAACTTTTTCCCACGCACGACTGCGATCTCCGCCTTCACGAGTCCGCCTTTGAAATAGAGCCGCAACGGAACGACCGTCAGCCCTTTCTCGACGATCTGTCCCATCAGCTTCTCGATCTCCCGCTTGTGCAGCAGCAGCTTGCGCGTCCTCTCCGGCTCGTGGTTCTCGCGATTCCCGTGCGAATACGGTGAGATGTGCGTGCCCTGAAGAAACG
Organism: uncultured Thermoanaerobaculia bacterium; assembly: GCA_964552405.1. Lineage (GTDB taxonomy): Bacteria > Acidobacteriota > Thermoanaerobaculia > Gp7-AA8 > Gp7-AA8 > JAJPHC01. The sequence goes on along the minus strand of CAZKID010000146.1, from coordinate 2,351 downwards.
CTTCGCCGCTTTTCACTTCGACGTAGCTGTCCTTGAAGTTCACGCGCCCGTCGCGCAGCGATTTCACTTCCGTTCCTGTCAGGGCGATGCCCGCCTCGAACTTGTCGAGGACGAAGTAGTCGTGAAACGCCTTCTTGTTCGAAGCGATCAGCTTCTCGCCGGTGTCGGGCTTCTTCACCATGGGGGCGAGATTCTACTCGCAACTCTCAGCGCCATCCCGCCGTATAGTCCGTCCGAACGAATGTTCAGGAGGAGTTTTCATGCACCATCGACTGCTGCCGATCGCCAGAGCTGTGACGCTCGCCGCGATCACTGTTGCTCCCGCGGTTGCTACCCTCGCGGAGTTGCCGCCCCTCATCCCGCGCGCAACGCTTTTCGGAAATCCGGAGCGAACGTCACCAAAGCTCTCTCCCGATGGAACGAAGCTGGCGTGGATCGCGCCGGACAAGAAGAGCGTTCTGCAGGTGTGGGTGAAAACGCTCGGCAAGGATGATGACAAGGTCATCACGGCCGACAAGAAGCGCGGCATCCGCCAGTACTTCTGGGCGGAGGACAACAAGACGATCCTCTACGCGCAGGACAACGACGGCGACGAGAACTTTCACCTCTATGGCGTCGACCTCGAGACTGCGGCGATTCGCGACTACACGCCGTTCATCGGCGCGCGGGCACAGCCCGAGGGGATGGATGTCTCGCATCCGGACGAGATGCTGGTGTCGATCAACGCGAGGGATCGCAGTCTCTTCGACATCTATCGGCTGACGCTCTCCACCGGCGCGCTCGTACTCGAAGCCAGGAACCCCGGTGACCTCAGCGGATGGATCACGGACAAGGATCTGCACGTACGCGGCGGACAGGCGTCGACGCCTGACGGCGGCACGGAGATTCGCACGTATGAAAACGGCGCGTGGAAGCCGTGGCTCACCGCATCCGCGGAAGACGATGTGAACGTCCTCGACGTCACGCCGGATGGAAAAGCATTCGTGATCCAGTCTTCGCTCGGCCGCGACACCTCTGCGGTCGTCATCCGCAACATCGCCGACAAGAGCGAGAAGGTCATCGCATCGTCGCCGGAGTCGGATGCGGAAGAAGTGCTGATCAATCCGAATACACACGCGATCGAAGCGGTCGCCTTCGCGCCGGGTCGCAAGACATGGACGGTCGTCGACCCGAGCGTGAAAGCAGATTTCGATGCACTCACGAAGGCGTACGACGGCGACTTCTCGATTGCGAACCGCGATCGCGCAGACAAGACATGGCTCGTTGCCTACACCTCGGACCGCGGACCCGCGCGCTTCTATTCGTATGATCGCGCAACGAAGAAAGCCACGTTCCTCTTCACCGCGCGTCCGAAGCTCGAGAACGTGCAACTCTCATCGATGAAGCCGGTCGTCATCACTGCCCGCGACGGTCTCAAGCTTCACGCGTACCTCACCGTTCCCGCCGGCGTCGAGGCGAAGAACCTCCCGACGGTGCTCTTCGTTCACGGCGGTCCGTGGGGACGCGACACATGGGGTTACGGCGGCATGACGCAGTGGCTTGCCAATCGCGGCTACGCCGTGCTGCAGGTCAACTTCCGTTCATCGACCGGCTACGGCAAGAAGTTCCTCCATGCAGGCGACAAACAGTGGGGTCTGAAGATGCAGGACGATCTCACCGACTCCGTGAGCTGGGCGATCAAGCAGGGCATCGCCGATCCGAAGAAGGTCGCGATCCTCGGCGGCTCATACGGCGGTTACGCGACGCTCGCCGGCCTCGCGTTCACGCCCGATGTCTACGCATGCGGCGTCGACATCGTCGGACCGTCGAATCTGAAGACTCTCATCGGATCGATTCCGCCGTACTGGAAGCCGCTGCGCGCGATCTTCGATGCACGCATGGGCAACGTCGATGATCCGAAGGAAGCGGAGCTGGTGAAGAACGCGTCGCCGCTCTTCAAGGCGGACAAGATCACGAAGCCGCTGCTCATCGGACAGGGTGCCAATGATCCGCGCGTCAATCATGCGGAGTCGGAGCAGATCGTCGACGCGATCGAGAAGAATCACGGGAGCGTGACCTACGTCGTCTACTCGGACGAAGGTCACGGCTTCGCGCGTCCCGAGAATTCGATCGACTTCAACGCCCGCGCCGAGCAGTTCCTCGCTCAGTGCCTTGGCGGTCGCGTCGAGCCGATGACCGGCGACAAGATTCCGGGATCGACGGCGACTGTAAAGGTGATCGCGCCGAAGTAGGTAGCAGACAGCAGACAGCAGACAGCAGAGGCCGGGAGAAATCCCGGCCTTTTCTTTTCTGCTGTCTGCTGCCTGCTGTCTGCTGTCTGCTGCCTGCTGCCTGCTGCCTGCTGCCTGCTG
>CAZKID010000145.1:0-11805 GCA_964552405.1 uncultured Thermoanaerobaculia bacterium | reverse complement strand
CAACGGCCACCAGTCGAGCACCATGAAAAGGAACGGAAGGGTGACGTACATCTGCTTCGCCATGAGCGACGCCGCGAGCAGGATCATGATGATCACCTTCTTGCGCGCGGTGTCGTTGCGATCCACATAGACGTAGAGTGCCAATATTGCGAAAAGTGTCGAGAGCGTGTCCTTCCGCTCCGAGGCCCAGGCGACGGACTCGACGTGCATTGGATGGATGGCGCACAGAGCGGCGGCGAATCCGCTGCGGATGCGCGCGTTCGTCATGCGCCGCAACGCGAGAAACAAGAGGATGGTGTTCGCGAGGTGAAGGAAGACCTGCGTGAGCAGATGGCCGCTCGGATCGAGCCCCCACAATTGAACATCGAGCTCGTGAGAGAGCCACGTGAGGGGATACCAGCCAATCGAAGCAGAAGTAATCGCCCAGGTAACCGACGCTGACTTGAGCCCGTCTCTCACTGCGGCGTTTTCATAGATGAACTGACCGTCGTCGTAATTCAAGAACTGGTGTGACGCTACCTGTCCGTAGACCAGGATCGTGATCGCAATCAGTGCCCCAATCATCCAGAAGTCGTGACTGCTCCACGCTCCCGGAGCGACCGGGCTTGTCCCGATCGTGGCGGGCCGTTCTCGAGTCTCGGATTTGGAACGCGACTTTCTTCCCATTTGAGCGCCGTAGTTTAGGCGATGATCGAGATCGGTGAAGTCTTACGTCATGCGCAGTAGACTGCGGGGATGCCGACCTACATCAAAGAGCCGAAGATCATCGAAGCCGCTGGCAACAAACCAAAACGCATCGAGGAGTACGTTGGCCGCGTCAATAGCGGGACGACGGCCGTCTCGGTTGCGAGGATGCAAAGCCCGGCCGGCTGGGTCGAACCGGGACAAGCGCCGGAGTTCGACGAATACACGGTGGTTGTGCGGGGCATGCTGCGCGTGACTCATCGCGAGGGGGCGATCGACGTTGCTGCCGGACAGGCGGTCATCACCCATGCTGGTGAATGGGTTCAGTACTCGACGCCGGATGGCGCTGAATATGTCGCGGTCTGTCTACCGGCTTTTTCCCCGGATACGGTCCATCGAGACTGATGAACGTCCTTGTCCTCAACGAACACGACGTGGAGGCACTCCTGACGATGGAGGAGTGTATCGATGTCATGGCGGAAGCGCTTGCAGCGCTTGCGCGCGGGGAAGTAGTCAACCCGCTCCGGCACCTCGTTCGTGGCAATGATGGCCAGGGGTTGCTTGGGATGATGCCGGCCTGGAGGGGTGGCCGTCATCCGGTTTACGCGCTCAAGGAAGTGTGTGTGTTTCCCGGCAATCCTGCTCGCGGACTCGACACGCACCTCGGCGCCGTCCTCCTGCACAACGGCGAGACTGGCCAGCTCGTGGCGATCGTGAATGCTGCCGCAGTAACCGCAATCCGGACCGCTGCGGTTTCTGCGGTCGCGACGCGGTTGCTTGCCCGCGAAGATGCAACGGTGCTGGCTGTTCTGGGTGCTGGTGTTCAGGCACGCACACACGTGACCGCGATGAAACTCGCCAGGAACATCAGAGAGATCCGAGTATTCAGTCGAACCCGCTCAAAGGCGGAGGCGATCGGCAACGCAGCCGGATCGGCAGAAGAGGCGGTCAGAGGAGCTGACATCATCGTGACGGCGACGAGCGCGCGCGAGCCGGTCATTCGGCGCGAGTGGATCAGCGACGGCGCACATATCAATGCGGTCGGTTCGAGCATCGCGGCAGCGCGGGAGCTCGACGGCGCGACCATCGCTGCCTCTTCGCTTTTCGTCGATCGACGCGAATCGACGTTGAATGAATCGGGAGACTATCTCTTCGCCTTGCGTGAGGGTGCGATTGCCGGTCCGGAGCACATCAAAGCCGAGATTGGCGAGCTCCTGCTCGGTACTGCAGCAGGAAGGTGCTCGCCGAGCGAGATCACGCTCTTCAAGTCTCTTGGACTCGCCGTGGAGGATCTCGCCGCGGCCGCATTCCTGTTCGAGAAGGCTGTTCTTCTCAACCGAGGGACGCGTGTCGATTTCTGAGCGCTACGCCGGACCGCTACGGGTAACGCTGATCCTTTGTGTGGTCATTCTGCTTGGCCTTTCCGAACATCTCGCCCTCAACCGGTTGTATGTCGCCGACGAATTGCAGAACGTGTTCACAGCACGCCTGCTGGCGACGCACGAGATTGGCAACTTCATGGCGAGCGCGAATCTCCTGATCCTCGGGCCGATGACCTGGATTGCGGGGGCTTTCGACCATTCGGCGCCAATGTTTCGGGCTGAGCGTCTCCTGTTTTTCCTGCTGTTGTGGGTCAACCTCTATCTGATCATTCGCTGCGCAGGATATCGTCTGCGATCGATCCCGGGAGCCGTTGCATTGTTGCTGGTGGCAACCCTTGCTCCTTTTTGGCATTACGGTTTCGAGATCCGCCACGACAATCCACTGATGACAGCGGTCCTGCTCTCATGGATGGCCGCGCGGCCATTGGGCGAACAAGGCAAGCGACGTCCGTATCTCGTCGGATTCTTTGCAGTCATCGCTCAGTTCATTGCGTTCAAGGCGTTCGTCTATTGCGTGCCGATCGTTTTGATCACCATCGTCGCAGCCTGGTGGGATCAGCGGCGGCCGCTCATGGCGCTGGTGGAAATTGGTGCAGGTGGTGGGGTGGCGTTCGTCGCCTGTCGCGGTGTGCACTTTCTTGCTGGTACCTGGACGATCTTTTCAGGGAGTACAAGGGATCTTGCTGTGACGACGGTCAACGCCGTGCAGAGGATCAGTCCGGCGCCGACTCTCATTGGGTTCCTTGTCGAATGTCCGGTGCTGGTCCTCGTACTTCTTTATGCGACCGTGCATACCGCGCGCAGCTGGAACTGGCGTGAGCTCGTGTCGCACGATTCAATGGTCCCGGAGGCCGGGTTCTGTCTTGCAGGGGTCGTGGCGTTGTTTGCCAATCCGACGCCATTTCCGTACAACCTCCTGATTCCGACGGCAGCGGCGGCTGTTTTTTGTCTGCGATTGCGGCCACGACCCTCCTGGGGACCTGCCCTTGCCGTGTTGGCTGCGATCCATGTCGGGAGCTGGGTGTTTGCAACGCAACGGCATTACTTCATGACAAACAGCAGGCAGGCTGATGTCATGACGACTGCGGAGCTTTTGACGGATCCGCAGCGCCATCGCGTATTCGACGGAGCGGCGCTGGTGCCAACGCGGCGTCCGCCAGGGCGCTTCTGGCTGATCACGTTCATCATGATGCCGATGTTCAGGAATGGCGTCTTGCCTACGATGCGGAGCGAGCTGGCGAAAGGTGAAACACCGGTGATCATTCCGAACTATCGCGTGCTCGCGCTGCCACGCGAAGACGTCGAGTTCATTCGGCAGCACTACGTTCCTCTTGCCGGTGATTTTTTTGTGGCTGGCGCCGGATTTCAAAAGGCTGGGCCGACTACATGGTCCTGCCTGGTCCCGGGCCGCTATTACCTGGACACGAAATCATCTGCAATGATCGACGGGGTTGCCCATTCCGCAGGTCCGATTACTCTCGCGAAGGGTGAGCATCGGATCGAAGTGCCTCCGGCCGAAGTCGTGTGGCTGATATGGCTTGGGCCGACGCTCAATGCGCCTCCTGCGCTCGGTCCCGGACGGGCCGACCGAATCCTCGTCACATTCGCATGAGGGTTCGGAATAGCATTGGATCGTATGCCGTTAGCCTGAATTCCGGACTTGACAAGTCCGATTCCCGCGCGTAAAGTGCGCGGGTTTTCCCTTGCGGGAGTCCCATTTCGCTGTACGTGTCTTCAGAAGGATAAGGAATGCCAACGATCAACCAACTCGTCAGCGCAGGTCGCGAAGCGGTCAAGTACAAGACCAAATCGCCCGCGCTCCAGTCGAGCCCGCAGAAGCGCGGCGTTTGCACCCGCGTCTATACCTCAACGCCCAAGAAGCCGAACTCGGCACTTCGTAAAGTGGCGCGTGTTCGCCTGACGAATGGTGTCGAGGTCACGACTTATATTCCGGGCGTTGGCCACAACCTTCAGGAGCACTCGATCGTGCTCATCCGCGGTGGTCGTGTGAAGGATCTGCCGGGTGTTCGTTATCACGTCATTCGCGGTACGCTCGACGCAGTCGGCGTTGCCAAGCGCATGCAGAGCCGTTCGAAATACGGCGCCAAGCGCCCCAAGAAATCGTAATAGTTGAGCTAAGTCAAAGGGTTAGATCAAGATGCCGAGACGTCGTGAAGTTCCGAAACGCGAGATCCTGCCGGATCCGGTGTACAACAGCCAGCTCGTCACGAAGTTCATCAACTCGCTGATGACGCATGGCCGGAAGTCAGTTGCCGAGAGCGTCTTCTATGGAGCGCTGAAGAAGGTTGAAGATCGTGCGAAAGACGATCCCGTCAAGCTTTTCAAGAAGGCTGTCGACAACGTGAAGCCGGCCCTCGAGGTCAAGAGCCGGCGCGTCGGTGGTTCGAACTATCAGGTTCCCATCGAAGTGCGCCCGGTGCGCCGCACCGCGCTCGCGATCCGCTGGCTGATCACCTACGCGCAGGCGCGTGGCGAGAAGACGATGCAGGACAAGCTCGCGGGCGAGATCATGGATGCCGCCAACAACCGCGGCAACGCGATCAAGAAGCGCGAAGATACGCACAAGATGGCGGAAGCGAACAAGGCGTTCGCGCACTACCGCTGGTAGTATTGCAGTCCAGGCAGTAAAACGAAGTTACGCAGTATCTCCGAAGCAACTTTCCGTAGCTCCGTCTCGACCGGATAACACAGAAAACGTTCTGCGGTTCCGGACCGAGCAACGGGAAACAAACAATTGAATGAGTTGGCAGAGGGTCGGTGACCGCCGTGTCGCCGCACGTGCTCTGCTTGTGTGCAAGGTACAAAACCATGGCGCGACAGGTATCTCTCGAAAAGACGCGAAACATCGGGATCATGGCTCATATCGACGCCGGTAAGACGACGACGACTGAGCGAATCCTCTACTACACCGGCCGCACGCACAAGATCGGCGAGGTGCACGAAGGCACTGCCACCATGGACTGGATGGTCCAGGAGCAGGAGCGCGGCATCACGATCACGTCTGCTGCAACGACCGCGATGTGGGGCGACACCCGCGTCAACATCATTGACACGCCGGGACACGTCGATTTCACTGTTGAAGTCGAGCGTTCGCTTCGCGTTCTCGATGGCGCCGTCGGCGTTTTCTGCGCCGTCGGTGGCGTTGAGCCGCAGTCTGAGACCGTCTGGCGTCAGGCCGACAAGTACGGCGTCCCGCGTATCGCGTTCATCAACAAGATGGATCGCATCGGCGCGAACTTCGAAGCAGTCCTGAATCAGATTCGTACCAAGCTTGGTAAGAACGCTGTTCCTCTCCAGCTCCCGATCGGAGCCGAGGATCAGTTCAAGGGTGTCATCGATCTCGTGCAGATGAAGGCTCTCTTCTTCCGCGACGAGACCCTCGGCGCCAAGTACGACATCGAAGAGATCCCGGCAGAGCTGCGCGAAGGCGCTGAGCACTACCGCGAGAAGATGGTCGAGTCGATTGCTGAACAGCATGACGAGCTCCTCGAGAAGTACCTCGCGGGCGAGCCGCTCGAGATCAGCGAGCTGAAGGCCGCTCTTCGCGAGGCGACGATCGCTCAGAAGATCACGCCGGTCCTCTGTGGATCTGCATTCAAGAACAAGGGCGTGCAGCCGCTGCTCGACTGCGTCGTCGACTATCTGCCTTCCCCGCTCGACATTCCTCCCGTCAAGGGCATCAACCCGGACGACGAGTCGTTCATCGAGCGCAAGGCTGACGACAAGGAGCCGTTCGCGGCTCTCGTCTTCAAGATCATGACCGACCCGTTCGTCGGCCAGCTTGCGTTCTTCCGCGTGTACTCAGGTCACATCGAGTCCGGCACCGCCGTGCTCAACACGACCAAGGGCAACTCGGAGCGCGTTGGCCGTCTGCTGCAGATGCACGCGAACAAGCGCGAAGAGATCAAGGAAGTGTGGGCCGGTGACATCGGTGCAGCTGTTGGTCTGCGCAATGTCACGACCGGCGACACGATCTGCACGAAGGATGCGCCGATCGCGCTCGAGACGATGACGTTCCCAGAGCCCGTCATCGCGGTTGCGATCGAGCCGAAGACGAAGGTCGACCAGGAAAAGATGGGCGTCGCTCTCGCGAAGCTCATGCAGGAAGATCCTACGTTCAAGGTCCACACGGATCCGGAAACGAACCAGACCATCATCCGCGGCATGGGCGAGCTGCACCTCGAGATCATCGTCGATCGCATGGTGCGCGAGTTCAATGTCGCCGCGAACGTCGGCAAGCCGCAGGTTGCGTATCGCGAAGCGATCACGAGAACCGCGGAAGCGCATGGTCGTTTCGTTCGTCAGTCGGGTGGTAAGGGTCAGTACGGCGACGTCAAGATCCGCCTCGAGCCGATCACGGAGAAGGACTTCGAGTTCGTCAACGAGACGGTGGGTGGATCTGTGCCGCGCGAGTTCATTCGACCGACCGAGCAGGGCATCAAAGAAGCGATGGACAAGGGCATCCTCGCCGGGTATCCGATGACGGGCATTCGCGCCGTGCTGTATGACGGCTCGTACCACGACGTCGACTCGAGCGAAATGGCCTTCAAGATCGCCGGCTCGATGGCCTTCCAGGAAGGCGCAAAGAAAGCCGGCCCGATTCTCAAGGAACCGATCATGGACGTCGAAGTCGTGACGCCCGAAGACTACGCAGGTGACGTGATGGGCGACCTCTCGCGCCGGCGCGGAAAGATTCAGCAGATGGACGAGCGTGGCGGGGCGAAGGTCATTCGCGCGCACGTTCCTCTGTCGGAGATGTTTGGATACGCGACGCAGCTCCGCTCGATGTCGCAGGGCCGCGCGAGCTACACGATGCAGTTCTTCGCATATGAGCCCGCGCCGCGGAACGTCGCTGAAGAAGTGATTGCTAAAGTTGCCGGATAAGAATTCCGAAAAGAAAGAACTACGGAGGTTAATCCACGATGGCTAAAGAGAAATTTGATCGCAGTAAGCCGCACGTGAACGTCGGCACGATCGGTCACGTCGACCACGGCAAGACCACGCTGACGGCCGCAATCACCCGTATCCTCGCGTCGAAGGGAACGGCTTCGTTCATTGCCTTCGATCAGATCGACAAGGCTCCGGAAGAGCGCGAGCGCGGCATCACGATCGCGACCGCGCACGTCGAGTACTCGACCGCGAAGCGCCACTACGCGCACGTCGACTGCCCGGGCCACGCCGACTACGTCAAGAACATGATCACCGGCGCCGCGCAGATGGACGGAGCGATTCTCGTCGTCTCCGCCGCTGACGGCCCGATGCCGCAGACCCGCGAGCACATCCTGCTCGCCCGTCAGGTCGGCGTTCCCTACATCGTCGTCGCCCTCAACAAGGTCGACATGGTTGACGATCCTGAGCTCCTCGACCTCGTCGAGCTCGAAGTTCGCGAGCTCCTCAGCTCGTACGAGTTCCCTGGCGACGAGATTCCTATCGTCCGCGTCTCCGCGCTCAAGGCGCTCGAGTCGGGCGATCACAACTCGGAGTGGGGCAAGAAGATCATCGAGCTGATGGATGCGGTCGACAGCTACATCCCGATGCCGGAGCGCGCGGTTGACAAGCCGTTCCTGATGCCGGTCGAAGACATCTTCTCGATCTCGGGCCGCGGCACGGTCGTCACCGGCCGTATCGAGCGCGGAATCGTCAAGGTTGGCGAGGAAATCGAGATCGTCGGTATCCGTCCGACCCAGAAGAAGGTCGTCACGGGCGTCGAAATGTTCCGCAAGCTTCTCGATCAGGGTCAGGCAGGCGACAACGTGGGTCTGCTTCTCCGTGGTGTTGAGCGTAAGGACGTCGAGCGCGGTCAGGTTTGCGCCAAGGTCGGCTCGATCACCCCGCACACGAAGTTCAAGGCCGAGGTCTACATCCTGACGAAGGAAGAGGGCGGCCGTCACACGCCGTTCTTCAATGGCTACCGGCCGCAGTTCTACTTCCGTACGACGGACGTCACCGGCACGGCGCAGCTGGCCGAGGGCGCGGAGATGGTGATGCCGGGCGACAACACGTCGCTTACGATCAACCTGATCGCGCCGATCGCCATGGAGAAGGGCCTGCGCTTCGCGATTCGCGAAGGTGGCCGTACCGTCGGCGCTGGCACCGTTACGGACATTCTCGAGTAGTGAATTGAAGGCCGCCTCGAATGGGGCGGCCTTCGCGTTCTTTTAGGAACAACGACAATGATGAACGAAAAGATCCGCATCCGTCTCAAAGCGTACGACTATCGCGTTCTCGACCAGAGCACGTCGGAGATCGTCGACACGGCCAAGCGCACCGGCGCGAAGGTGGCGGGACCGATCCCTCTTCCGACGCAGGTGTCGCGTTACACGGTTCTGCGCAGCCCGCACGTCGATAAGAAGTCGCGGGAGCAGTTCGAGATGCGGACGCACAAGCGGCTGCTCGACATTCTCGAGCCGACGACCCAGACGGTCGACGCGCTCATGAAGCTCGAGCTCCCGGCCGGCGTCGACGTCGAAATCAAGGCGTTCGGGAAATAAAGACGCCTCACACGAACGGTCCCCATCGATCGTTCCAAGGTGGATAGACAAATGGCAATCGAAGGAATCATTGGCAAGAAGGTCGGAATGACCCAGGTGTTCGCCGAAGACGGCGTGCTCATTCCTGTGACGGTCATTCAAGCCGGCCCTTGCCTGGTAGTGCAGAAGAAGACGGCTGATAAGGACGGCTACGATGCCGTGCAGATCGGCCTTGTTGAGAAGATCTCCAATCGCCGTGTGACGAGCGCGATGCGCGGACACTTCGAGAAGGCGGGCGCACAGCCGCTCCGCACTCTCTGCGAGTTCGAGTATTCGGGCGATGCCAATGTCGGTGACCGCGTGCAGGTCGACATCTTCAAACCGGGAGACTCGATCGACGTCGTTGGTCAGTCGAAGGGCAAAGGTTTCCAGGGCGTCATGAAGCGTCACAACTTCTCCGGCGGACGGGCGACTCACGGCTCGATGTTCCACCGTGCTCCTGGCTCGATCGGCGCCTCGGCGTTCCCGTCGCGCGTCATGAAGGGCATGCGCATGGGTGGCCGCATGGGCGGCGATCAAGTCACGGTCAAGAACCTCCGCGTTGCCAAGATCGACGTCGAGAACAACCTGCTCTATATCCGCGGCGCGGTTCCGGGTGGTCGTAATGGCCTCGTCGTCGTGCGCTTCGCGAAGAACGGGAAGCGAGGAGAGTAACCATGCCGACCATCGACGTGAAGAATTGGGACAACAAGACGATCGGTCAGGCCGAGCTGCCGGACGACATCTTCGGCTACCCCTATAAAGAGCATCTCATTCACGAAGCAGTGCGCAACTACCTTGCGTCGCTTCGCGCGGGTACACACAAGACGAAGACGCGTTCGGAAGTCAGCGGATCCGGCAAGAAGCCGTTCCGCCAGAAGGGCACCGGTCGCGCGCGTCAGGGCGGTAACCGTCCGCCGATCCACCGCCACGGCGGTACGGTCTTCGGCCCGCAGCCGCGTGACTACTCGTACAAGATGAACGCGAAGGAGAAGAAAGCTGCTCTCAAGAGCGCTCTCTCCCGCCGCGTGAAGGAAGGCAAGCTGGTTCTCGTCGGCGATCTCGCGATCGATGAGTCGAAGACGAAGCAGCTCGCGCAGAAGGTCGCGAACATCGGAGTCGAAGGGAAAGCACTTCTCGTCGATACGATGGAGAACACGAATCTCGTGCTCGCGTCGCGCAACAACCCGAAGCTGCACCTGGTCGATGCGTCGAGCGTCAACGTGTATGACGTCGTCAACAGCCGCTACGTCGTGCTGAGCCAGGCTGCTCTTCAGCGTCTGACGGAGGCACTCGGCAATGAATAGCAACAAGATCATCCGTCGTCCGCTCGTCACCGAGAAGAGCACGATGCAGCGTGAATCGGGCGCGAATGTGCTTGCGTTCGAGGTCGCACCGGAAGCGAACAAGATCCAGGTCAAGACCGCGGTTGAAGAGCTCTTCAAAGTGAAGGTCGAAGAAGTTCGCGTTTTCAACGTGCGCGGAAAAATGAAGCGTATGGGCCGCTACGCCGGCAAGCGCCGTGATTGGCGCAAGGCGTATGTGCGTCTCAAGGCGGGCGAGAAAGCGCCGGATTTCATCGAAGGCGTGTAAGCCCACGACGGCGATAAACAGAGGACACTATGCCAGTCAAGAATTACAAACCGACATCTCCGGGCATCCGGTTTCAGTCTCATCACACGTTTGATGAGATCACGAAGGCCAAGCCGGAGAAGTCGCTGACGAAGGGAAAGATGAAGACGGGCGGACGCAACTCCGTCGGCCGCATCACCTCCCGTTTCATCGGCGGCGGTCACAAGCAGAAGTACCGCGCGATCGACTTCAAGCGCGACAAGCACGGCATCCCAGCGAAGGTTGCGGCGATCGAATACGATCCGAACCGTACCGCGCGCATTGCCCTGCTGCATTACGCGGATGGCGAGAAGCGCTACATCCTCGCTCCGGATGGTCTCGCGGTTGGCGCGACGATCACGGCAGGTGAAGACGCGGACATTCTCGTCGGCAATGCGCTTCCGCTTTCCAAGATCCCCCTCGGCACGACGGTTCACAACATCGAGCTGAAGGAAGGCAAGGGCGGACAGATGGCTCGCTCGGCCGGTGCGTTCGCGCAGCTGATGGCACGCGAAGGCGACTGGGCGACGCTCCGTCTTCCTTCCGGCGAGATGCGCAAAGTGCACGTGCGCTGCTACGCGACGATCGGTCAGGTCGGCAATCTCGAACACGAGAACGTCTCGATCGGTAAGGCCGGCCGTACGCGTCATCGTGGCCGCAAGCCGCACAACCGCGGTGTTGCGATGAACCCTGTCGACCATCCGTTGGGTGGTGGCGAGGGCAAGACCTCGGGTGGCCGTCATCCGGTCAGCCCGTGGGGTCAGCCGACCAAGGGCTATAAGACGCGCCGGAACAAGGTCACGAACAAGTTCATCGTCAAGCGGAGAACCAAGTAATGCGCTCACAGAAAAAAGGTGCATTCATCGACGAGCACCTGGTCAAGAAGGTCGAAGCCATGAATCGCGAGCGCGACAAGAAGGTCATCAAGACCTGGTCGCGTCGCTCGACGGTGATCCCCGACATGGTCGGTCACACCGTGGCCGTGCACAACGGACGGAAGTTCATCCCTGTGTACATCTCCGAGAACATGGTTGGCCACAAGCTCGGCGAGTTCGCGCTGACGCGGACGTTCAAGGGACACAGCGGGAAGAAAGTCGAGAAGACGGCCAAGCCGGCCGCCGCTCCGGCTCCTGCGAAATAACGGCGGAGAACGACGATGGAAGCTACTGCAACACTCAGATACCTGAAAGCATCGCCGCAGAAGGTCCGCCTTGTGGCCGACCTCGTGCGCGGCAAGAAGGTCGACGAGGCACTTGGCATTCTCCGCTTCACGCGCAAGTCGTGCGCGAAGGATCTGGAGAAGCTCGTCCGCTCGGCGATTGCCAATGCGGAGAACATCGAGGCGAACGTCGATGCCGACGACCTCGTGGTCTCGAAGATCTATGTCAACGAAGGACCGCGTGAGAAGCGCGTGCAGCCGGCCCCGATGGGCCGCGCCTACCGGATTCAAAAACGGCAGGCTCACGTGACGGTTCACGTTTCGGACGAAGTGAAAGCGGTCAACGCGCGGGCAGAGTCGGCCAAGAGCGGTCGCGCTCGCGCTCGGAAATAACGGAGGCTATCTTGGGTCAGAAGGTCAACCCGTACGGATTTCGGCT
>CAZKID010000144.1:0-11932 GCA_964552405.1 uncultured Thermoanaerobaculia bacterium | reverse complement strand
GCACGCCCGGCAAGCCGCAGCATCTTGTCGCGCAATGACTCGCGGTCCTGCAGCAGAAAGAAGACGAGCACGACGACGAGAAAGCCGGCCGCAACGAACTCGATCGTCGGTGCCGCTTTCTTGTACTGATCGGCGATCGTTCGCTTCTCGGGAATCACGCGCACCTTGAGATCCGCGATCTCCGGCTTCTCGGTCGATTCCGCGATCTGTTGCGCGGTCTTCTCGACCCACGCGATGCTGATGTTGAACCGGCGGAAATAGCGCAACTTCTCTTCGATTTTGCTGCTGCTCGATGCGATCTCGTGCGCGACGCCGCTGAACTGCTGATAGATCCAATACCCGCCGAGCGAGAGCGCTGCGACCGCGAGACCTAGCGAGAGTACGACGGCGCCCGTGCGGCGCAGAATCGTCCGCTCCAGCATGACGACGATCGGCGTGAGAAGGAATGCGAAGAGAATCGCCAGCGCGATCGGCACGACGACCGGCCGCGCGAGATAGAGCACGGCGATGACGATCAGCGTCGTAAAGAACGTGCGCGCATTCGACTGACGGCGTTCCTGCGCCCGCTTGTCGGCGTACTGCGCCTCGACCGACAGCGGCGCCGAATCCGACGCTCGCCGCCTCACAGACAGAGTTCGGTCGAGATCGTCAGTATCCTCGTCGTCGTCCTGATACACACACGCTCCGCACGGCTCTTTCGGCCAGTCTACTACTTGAGTTCTGAGTTCTGAGTTCTGAGTCTGAGTTCTGAGTGGCGAGACCTGCCTTTACTCAGAACTCAGAACTCAGCACTCAGAACTCTCTTCTAGTGTCCCGAAGCACGACGCCTTGCCGGCGCCTCACCGTTCGACGTTACGAACAACGTCACCGGATTCGAAACCGTACCGTCCTGATTGATCACGGTAATCGTCAGTGCGCCTGCCGTTGCGAGATCCGCCACCTGTAATCGCACGTCGAGCTCGTTGCCGCTGACGAACGTCGTATCGCGCGGAGTGCCGTTGATTGCGACGCGCGAAGTCGGAAGAAAATTCACCCCGGTCACGAACAACGTCTGAGCCGCGGAACCGGCGATGAATGTCTGCGGGTTCAGCACCAGGATCACCGGTGCGCCGGGCGAGAGAATCGAGAAGAGAACCGGCGCCGACTCCGAGAGCTCCGTGTTGCGCACGATGACGGGCACGATCTTCGGATTCGCGAGATCGCTGGCCGTCAGATCGACAAAGAGCGTTCCGCTCGCGCTGTCGAAGTTCGTCGTCCTCTCCACGCCATCGAAGACGACCTTCGCCGATGAGAGAAAGTTCGAGCCGGCAACGGCGAGTGTCATCGCCGGCCCCCCCGCGGTCGTCGACCGCGGCGAGAGCGAAGTGATGGAAGGACGCGCTACCGTCAGCTTGAACGCGCTCGAGGTAAGCCCTCGATCCGTCACCGTCACATCGAGCGCCGCCGGTGTCGCGATCTCATTCCCGAGCACGGCCGTGGAGATCGAGCCCGTCCCGGCATCAAATTGCGTCAAGTGCGCAGTTCCACCGACATTGATCACCGACGAGCTGCTGAAGCCGGTGCCATTCACGGTCAAGGTGAACCCAAAGTCGCCCGCCGTGACCGTCGCCGGAGAGATCGAAGTAATCACTGGCGGAATCACTGCGATCGTCAGCGGAACAGCAGGCGAAACCGGGCTTCCCGGATTCAGCACCGTGACCTGAATCTGCCGCGCAGAGGAGAGATCACTCGCGAACACAGGAGTTGTGAGCATCGTGATGCTGACGAACGTCGTCGTCCGCGGCGAACCGTCGAATTGCACGATCGACTCTTCCGTGAAGCCGGTGCCGTTGATGGTTAGAGTGAACGGCGCGCCATTCACGGGTGCGCTCGTGGGACTGATCGTCGAGATGATCGGGCCAGCCGACGAATCGCTCACGTTGAAGATTGCGGGCGCGGACGTAGAGGCGGTGCCGGTGGTGTGCCTGACCGTGATCGGGTACTGCCCGGCCACCGACACGTCGGCGGCGGTCAGCGAGATCACGACCTGCGTCGCGCTGACAAACGAGATCGCGCGTAGTGAGCCGTTGAAATATCCGGCATCCGTGTTCACGAATCCGCTGCCATTGATGATGACGTTCACTGCACCGGAGCCTGTCGCCACCGAGGTCGGATTGAGACTGCTGATGACCGGAGCATCGGCTGCAACGACCGTCAACGTCAGCGACGACGAGGTCGGCGAGCCTGTACCGGGGTTCGTCACACTGATCGGCAGTTGTCCGGGATTCGTGATCTCACTCGCCGTGATCGTCGTCGTCAGAGTCGTCTCGCTCACGAACGTCGTCGTATGGACGGCCGTGTTGACGTTTACCTTTGCGCCGCTGATGAAGTTCGATCCGGTGAGCGTCAGCGTAAACGCACTGCTCTTGGCCGTAACGGAGTTCGGAGAGATCGAGGTCAACTGCGGCTGATTCGCCGCGGTAACAGTAAGCGTCGCGGGATCCGAGGTCTTGCCATCCGGATTGCGGACAGTGATCGCAAGACTTCCCTCGGCCGCAACATCCGACGAGAGAATGCGCGCGGTGAGCTGCGTGGAAGTGTTGAAGCTCGTCACCCGCGCGGTGCCATTCACGCGGACCGCGGCCCCGCTCACATAGTTCTTGCCGGTCACGACGAGATCAAATGCGCCGTTCCCGGCCGGAACGAGATTCGGATTCAGGATCGAGATCGTCGGCGACGGAACCGTGCTGGAAACGACGAGACTGACTGTGTTCGATACCTTGTTGCTCGGATTGAGAACCGTGATGGAGAGCGTCCGGCTCGACGACACGTCCGTCGCGGGAATCGCTGCATCGAGATGACTGCTGTCGATGAACGTCGTCGTCCGGTTCGAGTTGTTCACTTTCACGATCGCGGTGCTCGCGAAGTTCGAGCCGGTGACGTGCAGCGTGAACGCCGCGCTCCCCGTGAGCACCGTGGCAGGATCGAGGGAGGCGATGGCTGGTGAATTCGGCAGGACGTTGAACGTCACTGCGGACGACAACCCGCCGCCACTCGGATTCGCAACGACGAAGCTGAGCGTGGTGGGACTCGCGACATCCGTCGAAATCAACGTCACTGTCAAATGCCCCGAGTCGACGAACACCGTCGGACGGTTCGCGCTGTTCACGCGCACGACCGCTCCGCTGATGAAGTTCGCGCCCCGGACTTCGACGGTCTGCTGACCAGTACCCGCAATCGTGTCTTGCGGAGCAAGTGAGGTGATGACCGGGGAATTCGTCACGGCGAATACCGCGACCGCTGCGAACAGACAAAGTACGACCGCCACGACACGCGCGCACATGGACATGATGTTATTACGACAGCGAGCTAGCGCGCAGGATTCCAGCGTAAAACCGGCTGTCTGGCGGCCTTCGCCTCATCGAGCCGGCGAACCGGCGTCGAGTGCGGAGCGGTCCTCACCAGCTCAGGACGCTCGTCACATTCACGTGCGATCGCCATCATTGCCTCACAAAATGCGTCGAGCTCTTCCTTCGGCTCGCTCTCCGTCGGCTCGATCATCAACGCTCCCGAGACGATGAGCGGGAAGTAAATCGTCGGCGGATGGAATCCGTAGTCCATCAACCGCTTTGCGATATCGAGCGTGTGGACATCTTTCGCGGTCTGATTCTTATCGCTGAAGACGACCTCATGCAGTGACGGCGCATCGTACGGCAGGTGATACGAACCCTTGAGCCGCGCCCGGATGTAGTTCGCGTTCAGCACCGCGAGCTGCGCAATGCGGCGCAATCCATCCGGGCCCATCGAGCGAATGTACGTCAGCGCGCGAACGAGCACGTTGAAGTTGCCGTTGAACGCACGCATGCGGCCGATCGAGTCGGGATGGCTGTCGTCGAGATAGAACGTGCCGTCCTCACGACGTTCGACCGTTGGCGTCGGCAGATAAGGAACGAGCCGCTCGCTGACTCCAACGGGACCGGCACCAGGTCCGCCGCCGCCATGCGGTGTGGAGAACGTCTTGTGCAGATTCGAGTGAATGCAGTCGACGCCCATGTCGCCAGGACGCGCGACACCAACGAACGCGTTGAGGTTCGCACCATCGCAATAGAGATACGCCCCCTTCGCGTGCAGGATGTCGGCGATCGACTTGATTTCGCTCTCGAACACTCCAAGCGTGTTCGGCACCGTAATCATGAGCGCCGCCACATCCTCGGTCACCGCCGCCTCCAGCGTGGAAAGCTCCACGGTCCCGCGGCTGTTCGACTTCAACTCTTTGATCTCATAGCCGGCGAACGCGGCCGAAGCGGGGTTGGTGCCATGCGCCGAGTCAGGAATCAGGATGTACTTGCGAGGATTGCCCGTCTTCGCCAGAGCCTTGTGCACCATCAGGATGCCAGTGAGCTCACCATGCGCTCCGGCAACCGGTTGCAACGTGACGCGCGGCATACCGAAGATTTCCTTCAACGTCTGCTCGAGCCACCAGAGCAACTCGAGATTTCCCTGCACCTGATGATCGGGTTGCAGCGGGTGCGAGTGCGCGAAACCCGGCGTGCGCGCGATCTCTTCGTTGATGCGCGGGTTGTGCTTCATCGTGCACGAGCCGAGCGGGTAGAGACCCGCGTCGATCGACACGTTCAATTTCGAAAGCCGCGTGAAGTGGCGGATCACATCGACTTCCGACACCTCGACTTCATTCTCGATCTCGTTGCGGCGCAGGGCCGCGGGAATCATCGAGTCGAGCTTCTCTTCCGGCACATCGAGCGCCGGCAGCTTGTAGCCGCGGCGTCCCGCCTTGGAATGCTCGAAGATCAGCGGAAGGGTGTTGCCGAGCTTCGTCTCGCTCATCGGCGCTCCCGGGAAATGGCCGCGCTCAGCGCAGCGACGTAATGGTCCAGTTGCTCGCGTGTATTCAGCTCGGTCACGGCAACGAGAAAATCGTTTGCACAACCATCGAAGAAGCCGGCCAGCGGAATGCCGCCGAGGATTTTCTCGTGCTCGAGATCGGCAAGGATCTCGAACGCCGGGAACGGCGTGCGCACGACGAACTCGTTGTACACGGGACCGTTGAAGGGCAACTCGGTGCCTTTGACTTCGCTCAATTTTCTGCGCAGGTAGTTCGCCTTCTGCGTCGACTGCAGTGCGACTTCGCGCAGCCCTTCCTTGCCGAGCAGCGACAGATACATGTTCGCGGCAAGCGCGATGAGCGCCTCGTTCGTGCAGATGTTCGAGGTCGCCTTCGCACGGCGGATGTGCTGTTCGCGCGTCGCGAGCGTCAGAACGTACGCGCGACGGCCATCGACATCGACGGTCTCTCCCACGAGGCGTCCCGGCATGTGGCGCTTCAGCGCATCGCGCACGACCATGAAGCCGACGAACGGACCGCCGAACTGCGTCGGGATGCCCCACGCCTGTCCCTCGCCGACGCAGATGTCGAACCCGTGCGCGCCGGGCGGCGTCAGGATGCCGAGCGAGGTTGCCTCCGCAACGACGGCGATCCGCGTGGCTCCTTCCGATGCCTTCGCGATCGCTTCGTAATCCTCGACGACGCCGAGGAAGTTGGGCGACTGCACGGCAACCGCGAACGCCCCTTCGGCTACGGAGCGCAGCGCCTCGAGATCGATGCGTCCATCGGCTCCCCAGCCAACTTCGACGACCTCGATGCCGAGATTCTGGATGTAGGTACGAACCGTTTCGCGATAGTGCGGATGCACCGACTTCGCGATCACGGCCTTCGTCTTGTTCTTGTGCATCCGCTCCGCGAGCAGCACCGCCTCGCAAAGCGCGGTGGAACCGTCATAGAGCGACGCATTCGCAACGTCGAGCCCCGTCAGCAGGCACTGGTGCGTCTGGTACTCGAAGATCGACTGCAGCGTTCCCTGCGAGACCTCCGGCTGATACGGCGTGTACGCCGTGAGGAACTCCGAGCGCAACAGCAGCTGATCGACGCAGGCCGGCTGATAGTGCGCGTACGCACCGCCACCGAGAAACGAGGCGTGATCGACCGCGGTGCGGTTCTTCGCGGCAAGTCCGCGGAACCAGCGGCGCGTCTCGATCTCCGACCACGGCCCCGGCACTTCGAGAAGCCGGTTGAGCTTCACCGCATCGGGAATCGTGTCGAAGAGCCGGTCGATCGAATCGACACCGATGACGTCGAGCATCTCGCGAACGTCCTCGGTGGCGTTGGGGATGTAGCGATGCTGGGAGGTGAGGGGGTCAGGGAGCGGCATAATTTAAAAGCAAATTAAAAAGTTCAAATTAAAAATTGCGAATTAAGAAGCGTACTAATCGGGACCGATTTTAAATTCGAAATTCGCAATTCTTAATTTTGAATTTTCGGTTCCGTCAGTGTCCCGCCTCGGTCTGGATGTACTCCTCGTACTCCTCGGCGTTCATCAGGAGCTCGTCCATCTCGCTCGGGTCGGAGAGCTTGATCTTCACCATCCAGCCGTCGCCGTAGGAGTCGGTGTTCACCAGCTCCGGCTTGTCGGCAAGGGCTTCGTTGATCTCGATCACTTCGCCCGACACCGGTGAGAACAACTCCGACACGGCCTTTACGGACTCGATCGATCCGAGCTCGTCGCCTGCTTCGAGCTGCGTTCCCACCTGCGGCAGTTCGACGAACACGACGTCGCCGAGCTCTTTCTGCGCATAGTCCGTGATCCCGATGGTGCCGATACCTTCCTTCTCATCGAAGTGAACGTATTCGTGACTCTTCGCGTATTTGCTGTCTTCCGGGGTGCTCATCCGGCTTCTCCTTCACTTGGCGCGCTTGTAGAACGGGGTGGGGATGACTCGAGCCCGGGTCTCCTTGCCGCGGATCAGGACCATGAATTCGGTACCGGGCGCCGATTTGTCGAGCGGAAGATATGCGAGTCCGATCGCTTTTTTCAATGTCGGCGAGTGGGTGCCGCTGGTGACGACGCCGATCTCCTCGGAGCCGTCGACGACCGGATATCCGTGCCGCGCGATCCCGCGATCGACCATCTCGAATCCGACGAGCTTGCGGCGGGGACCCTCGGCTTTCTCACGTTGGAGCACGTCGCGGCCGTTGAACTCCCCTTTTTCGACCTTCACGATCCACCCGAGATCGGCTTCGAGCGGCGTCGTCGTGTGGTCGATGTCGTTGCCGTAGAGCGCCATCTTTGCCTCGAGACGCAACGTGTCGCGAGCGCCGAGGCCGCACGGCTTCGCGCCCAGCTCGATCAGCTTGCGCGCGATTCCTGTGACGTTCTGGGGATCGATGAAGATCTCGAACCCGTCTTCACCGGTGTAGCCGGTGCGGGAGAGGATCGCCTTCACACCGTCGACGGTGCCATGAGCGAACGCGTAGTACTTCAGCGGCGCGAGATCGACGTTGACCAGCGGCTGCAGCAGCGCGACGGCGTTCGGTCCCTGCAACGCGATGAGTGCGTACTCGTCGCTGCGATTGACGAGCTCGACTTCCATCCCTTTCGCGGCTTCCTCGAACCACTCGAAATCCTTGTCGATGTTCGATGCATTCACGACCGCGAAGAAATCGTTGTCGGCGTTCTTGTAGATGAGGAGGTCGTCGACGAACGTCGCGGTCGGATAGAGCAGACCGTTGTACTGCGCTCGGCCGTTGGCGATTTTCGACACGTCGTTGCAGGTGGTCGACTGCAGCATGCGGAGCGTGTCGGGACCACGGAAGGTGAACTCTCCCATGTGCGACACATCGAACAGGCCGACGTTCGTCCGGACGGCCTCGTGCTCCTCGATGATGCCCGTGTACTGCACCGGCATCTCCCAGCCGCCGAAGTCGACCATCTTGGCGCCCAGCTCGTGATGGAGTGCGTTCAGAGGGGTTTTCTTCATGGCGGCGGGTACGCTAACACGTTCCGCAAACGGGAGGCGATGTCCCGTAAAGAAAGCTGCTCCGAGACCCCGCCGAGCTCCATCGCAGCGCGCGGCATCCCGTAGACGATCGAAGAGGATTCATCCTGAGCGATGGTCCACGCCCCGCCGGCGTGAAGCTGAACGAGACCGCTAGCGCCATCGTCTCCCATGCCCGTCAAAAGAACGCCCATGACAGACACGTCGAGCTCGGCCGCCGAGGCGAACAGAACGTCGATCGAGGGGCGGTGCGGCATCTCGGGAAAGCGGAAGAGTGCAGCGAAAAGTTGGGAACCGTTCTGACGGATCCGCACGTGGCTTCCGGCTGGAGCAATGTAGACGCTGCCAGCGACGAGTGCCTCGTTATGGATGAGCTCTTTCACCGGGAACGGCAGATGGTGATTCAGCCTTGCCGCAAACGCGGTCGTGAAACCGGCGGGCATGTGCTGGACGATGACGATCGGGGCGTTGGGCGGCGACTCGAGCGTCACGAGGATCTCTTCGATCGCCGGTGGGCCCCCGGTTGACGCACCGATGACGACGAGATCCACGCTTTGTGGATCACTCCGTGGTTCTGGCCGCCGTGCGGGATGCTCGACTGCTGCGGGCGGGACGCCCGCTCTCTCAAAGGCGCGCAGACGGGCGAGGATGGCGTTGCGCAAGCCCTGAAAGTCGACGAGCGAGAACTCCTGCTTGTCGACGAAGTCCACCGCTCCGCGATGAAGCGCCTCGACTGCCAACGGCGCGTCCCGCGTGCTGTGGCCGGAGAGAATCAGAACCGGCACTTCCCTCCATTGCAAAATGCGCTCGAGCGTCGCGAGGCCTCCGAGTCCGGGCATCGAAAGATCGAGCGTGATCGCATTCGGATCCCACTCGTCGACGTGCGCCAGCAGCTCTTCGCCATTCGAAGCGAGACCGACGACCTTCACGTCGGCTTCACCTTCCATCATGCGCGCGACTGCCTTGCGCACGAAGGCCGAGTCGTCGACGACCGCCAGACGGATGGTCATACTCTTCGATACGCGATCGTGTTGCCGATGCGCACCGGCTCGAAGTCTGGTGTCAATCCGATGATCGACTCGGCGTGCCCGAGGAACAGCAATCCGTTCTCGCGCAGAGCGCGATGAAAACGTCGAGTCGCGGCAACGATCGTTTCTTCCGGAAAGTAGATCAGGACATTCCGGCAGAAGATCGCGTCATAGCTGCCCGGCGTGCCATACGCCTGCTCGCTCAGTAGATTGCCTGGGTGAAAAGTGACTCCTCGGCGGTACTGGGGTTTCAGTCGATAGAGCCCTTCGTCCGTCGAAAAGTATTTCTCGACCCGCTCACTCGAAACTCCACGCATCGAGGCGCGCCCGTATTCGGCTCGCTCGCACATCGCGATGCGGGCGTGGCTGATGTCGAACGCATCGATCACGACGTCGTAGCCGAACATCCGGTATTGGTTCTCGCGCGCGATGATGTTCAACGTGTAGGGCTCTTCGCCCGAAGAACAGCCGGCGGAGAGCAACCGGATCGGGCGCTCGCCCCGGGTGGCATCCTTCAGCTCGTCGAGCGCGTCGGTGAAGAGTCCTTCGAACTGGTACGTCTCGCGGAAGAAGTAGGTCTCGTTGTTCGTGACCAGCTCGGCAAGCCGCACGATCTCCTTTCGTCCGTTGCACGCGTCGCGCTGCAGCAACATCGAGTAATCGAGAAACGTACGCAACCGCAGCTCGCTGACACGTGCGCCGAGCCGGGACTCGAGGATCTCGCGCTTGTGCTCGGGAAACCAGAGGCCCAACTCGGAAGTCATTACGTCATTGAGCATCACGAGCTCGTCGTCGGTCATCGGTGAGAGTGCGCCGATCATGCGGCGCCCCCCATCGCGTTGAGCCACCCGCGCGCGCGTTGTGCCACGACCGCGGTGGGATCCGCTGCGAGAACGGCCAGCGTCTCGACGTTTTCCGGCTGCGGAAATTGTCCGAGTGCGCCTGCGGCCTGATACCGAATCGCCCAATCGGTGCTCGCTGCGAGTGTTCGCAGCATCGCGCAATCCTGCGGAGTTGCGTGCTGCGCGATCGCAATCGCAGCAAGCCGCTCCACCTCGGGCTCACCACAAGTTGCCAAGGGGTAGAGAACGTTCCGCGCGGACTCGCCACCGATCGCCGCAATTGCATCGAACAGCACGTGACGCAAGGATGGATCGGCCTCGTGGAGCGCACGAATCAGGAGCGGCAGACTTTCGCGGTCGCGCATCGCGCCGGCACAAGCGACGAGCTCGGGCAACGCATCGCGCACGATCTGGCGCCGCACCAGCGGCATCAGTCCGTCCAGATGGCGCCGCGCCGTCACCTCGCCCAGAAGCCGCGCAAACGTGTCGCGATCCTCTTCGATCCAGAGTAGCCATGGCAGCCCGAGGAGCACGGAGGGACTGCGCAACTCACCGACGAGCGACACGCGCTCGACGATATCGAGCTTGCAAACACCCTTTCTGAGCTCACGCAACTCTGCACTGGCACCATCCAGCAAGAGCAAGCGCGAGGTGCCATCGAGCTCCGGCGTCGCATCGAGCCACTCGCACACTTGACCGGCTCTCGCTCGCAACAATGGTGCGATCGCGTCTCGAGTCAACGGTTCACCGAGATACAGCGCGATCAACGTTGGCGTATCGTCGATGCGCGCCACCAGCGTACCCAGCAACTCAGCATCGGTTGGCGGGAACTCGACGATGACGCGTTGCACGACCTCTCGCTCGATACAGCGCGGATCTCGCCGATACAACTCATAGCCCCAGTTGCGCGCGACACCGGAACAAAGCAGGTACTGCGCAAGATCGTAGCGGCGGGCGAGACACGCGGGGAGTGCAGAGTCCTGATCGTCCGCGTTGCGGGATTCGGCATTCAGCACGAGCTCCAGTGCCGCACCGTCGTCGTCACCGGGACCTGATGCGAGGAGTGCACGTGCGGCCGCAAGAGCGAGCTCCGGATCATTCGACGCGACGTGCTGTCCGAGCTGCTTGCGCAGACCATCCTGCAGTACCGGCGCATCGGCTTCGCAAAGCACCTGCGCAACCAGCGGCATCCATTGCGTGGCATCCAAACGTTCTTCGAGATCGCCCCAGTGCTGGACGAGCGCGGTCGCCGCCATCGTGCCGCCGATACGCGCCAGCGACTCGGCCGCAAGTTCGCCGAGCAATGGATCCCCAAGCAGTGGCGCGATCGCCGGCACCGCATCGCGCGAGCGGAGCTGCCCCAGCGCCGTCAGCGCCGCTGCCTGAACCCAGGGATCGCCGGCGAGGAAGGGAAGAACATCCGCCACTGCGGAAGCGCTCCCGAGACGTCCGGCGGCAATGATCGCCGCCTGCACGACATTTTCATCGGAATGCCGGAGGAGCGGGCGCAGGTGCGGCCATGCGCGCGGATCCCCGATGGCATCGAGGAGAAGCACGGCCTGCAACGCCACATCGGGATCGTGATCCGT
Organism: uncultured Thermoanaerobaculia bacterium; assembly: GCA_964552405.1. Taxonomy (GTDB): domain Bacteria; phylum Acidobacteriota; class Thermoanaerobaculia; order Gp7-AA8; family Gp7-AA8; genus JAJPHC01. The sequence continues at coordinate 643 of CAZKID010000144.1, read as the reverse complement.
CAAGAGCGCAACGGCGATGCTGAACGAGCGCCGTCCGCGCAGCTTCAGCATATCGAGGCCGGAGTTGCGGGCGACATCGTCTGCTTCGTCGCGAAGAAGTTCGACGATCGCCGCTTCGGGAAGCGTCTCTGCACCCGTTCGCAATGCACGATCGCGGAGATCACTGCGGCCGGAGCGGATCATCGTAAGAAGCAGCTCGCGCCGTTCGGAGGTTTCGTGGGACATGATGGCGCTCATACAGCAAACGCCTGCGCCAGGTTGCGCATCCGCTCCGCTTCGCGAGCGAGGCTGATCGTCGCCTTTGAGAGCTGATCGGTCGCGGCCACGTTCTGCTGCGACACCCGTGCGATCTGATCGACGGCCTTGACGACCATGTCGCCGCCGTTCTTCTGCTCCGTCGTCGCGTTCGCAACCTGCTGCGTCATTCGATTCATCACGTCGACGGACTTCATGATTTGTCGCGCGCCGTCAGCCTGCTCCTTGGCTGCCGTCGCGAGCTGCCGCGTGATGTGCTGCATGTTCGTAGCGGTCTTCAGAATCTGCGCGGCGCCGTTGCTCTGCTCCTGCGCGGCGACGAACACCTCGCCGACGAGCGACGAGCTTCTCGCCACGGATTCGACGATCTGCTTGAGCACACCGCTCG